>NZ_CAXAOY010000001.1:0-457643 GCF_963970975.1 Pseudomonas sp. RA_15y_Pfl1_P11 | reverse complement strand
CACTTGCGCTTCCGATCTCTCGTTAGCGGGAGGCGAATTCTACAGCGTTACACGCTGCTGTCAACACCTCTTTTTCTCCGCTTTCGACCGAGAGGATCGAAACGTTAATAGAGCCAAACAACACCGCCCTACCAACTCCTTCTGGGCTTCGATGAACTGAAGCAACTCGCCGTCGAATTTCGCATAACTCTTTGTTTACCAAGGAGTTTTCCGTTTCGACTGCGCCGGAAGTGGGGCGAATTATAGACTTCCAGAATCTGCCGTCAACCCTTAATTTGGTTTTTCTATCAAAGAGGCTGAAAACCTCAAAACCCGCAGTCTGTAAGTTGCCTGCCAGGATAATTGAGCAATATATTGCTCAACCTCCGACAGTTAAGCATCATAGCGTCGACGCCTCTCTTAATATGACCTCGGACGTACACCCAATGAATACCTCCACCCGCAGCCTGGCCTCGACATTGTTCCCTGTTGGCCTGTTG
Source organism: Pseudomonas sp. RA_15y_Pfl1_P11 (assembly GCF_963970975.1). NCBI lineage: Bacteria > Pseudomonadati > Pseudomonadota > Gammaproteobacteria > Pseudomonadales > Pseudomonadaceae > Pseudomonas > Pseudomonas sp. RA_15y_Pfl1_P11. The sequence goes on along the minus strand of NZ_CAXAOY010000001.1, from coordinate 457,164 downwards.
CTGATCGCCATGGCTTCCATACAGTCCGGCGCCTCGCTGGCCAAGAGCATGTTCCCTATCGTCGGCGCACAAGGCACTACGACCCTGCGTCTGATTTTCGCCAGTGTGATCATGCTACTTCTATTGCGTCCTTGGCGCGCCAAACTGACGGCCAAATCCCTGCGCACGGTGATCGTCTACGGAATGGCACTCGGCGGCATGAACTTCCTCTTCTATATGTCCTTGCGCAGCGTGCCCCTGGGTATTGCCGTTGCCCTGGAATTCACCGGGCCGCTTGCCGTGGCGATCTACGCCTCACGTCGAGCGGTGGATTTTCTGTGGATAGCTCTCGCGATCACCGGCCTGCTTCTATTAATCCCAATCGGTGACGCCAGCAGCGGCATCGACTTGTTAGGCGCAGGCTACGCCTTGGGAGCTGGGGTCTGCTGGGCGCTCTACATTCTGTATGGCCAGAAAGCCGGCAATGACAACGGCGTACAAACCGCCGCCCTCGGCGTGATGATTGCCGCATTGTTTGTCGCACCGATCGGCATCGTCCATGCAGGCAGCGCGTTACTGACTCCCGCACTGATCCCGGTCGCCATCGGTGTCGCTATCCTGTCCACCGCCCTGCCCTACACCCTGGAAATGGTCGCACTGACGCGCCTCCCCGCCCGCACCTTCGGCACCCTCATGAGCATCGAACCGGCGTTTGGCGCGCTCTCTGGCCTGTTCTTCCTGAACGAGCACCTGTCCTTGGCGCAGTGGCTGGCAATTACTTGCATCATTCTGGCCTCCGTAGGTGCCACGGTAACGATGCGCAGCGAGTCAAAGCCATTGGTTCCGGCGGATTGAAACCTGTTTGAATGTAGCTCTGGCATTTAGCGCGCATTTAGGCCATGTTTAAGCCGTAAACGAATGTCTTTCATGGAGAATTTCGACAAGGACTGTGCCAACGCGACACCCGAGAGCAAGTAGAGCAAGCTTCACTCTTTGCGAGGCGGCTATTAAGGATAGGAATGAAGCGAATTTTGATACTGTTAATGGTCATGGCCATTGCTGGCTGCGCCGCGACCACCAAGACAGAAGTAAAACGTGGCAAAAAAGGGCTGCATATCAACTGTTCCGGCCTGTCTTCTTCCTGGGACCAGTGCTACACCAGTGCTACCAACGCCTGCGGCGCCAAGGGCTACCGGGTAATCGCAAAGTCCGGTGACAATTCCGAGGAGCCAGGGGACTACCCCTTCGGCCTCAACCCTGCCGGCTACACCAGCCGCAGCATGATCGTCATCTGTAAGTAATCGCTTGAGCAGTCACCTCCTGGCTGCTCACATCTAATTCCCGGCACAAACCGACCCTTTACACAGCTGCGTCTAAACGCCTGCTCGACATTCGAGCCAAGGGAGTTCCCATGACGCACAACAAGAAAATCGTCTTAGTAGTAGGCGCCGGTGATGCAACCGGTGGCGCCATTGCCAAACGCTTCGCCCGCGAAGGCTACGTTGCCTGCGTGACCCCGAGGTCGTGGCTGCCGTGCTTGCCGAGCACGGTTTCGATCCAGAAAAGGTCCTGGCCCAGGCAAACGACGAAGCTGTAAAGGCTGCCCTCAAGGACAACACCGAACAGGCCGTTAAGCGCGGCGTGTTCGGTGCACCCAGCATGTTCGTAGGCAGCCAGTTGTTCTTCGGTCAGGACCGTTTGGAGTTTGTGCGCGAAGCCCTGAGTTAGATGTCGACAATATAGCCGGCGCCCTGATCAAGGCGCCGGAACGGCAAGTGATCAGATAGCCGCCGTACGCACCCGCAGCCATTCAAGCGCCGCGCCACTGAGCAATAGGCTTAAGCGCTCACGCACTTCGGCGTGGTAAGCGTTGAACCACTCACGCTCGTCCGCCGTCAGCATCGACGGTTCCAGACAGCGCGTGTCGATCGGGCACAAGGTCAGGGTTTCAAACTTGAGGAATTCGCCGAACTCGGTCTTGCCCGCTTCGCGGTTCAACACCAGGTTCTCGATACGCACGCCCCAACGTCCCGGACGGTAAGTGCCCGGCTCAATTGAGGTGATCATCCCCGGCTGCATCGCCGTTTGCGGAGCAGTCGCAGCCTGGTAGGCAATCACTTGCGGACCTTCATGCACGTTGAGGAAATAGCCTACACCGTGCCCGGTACCGTGGCCGTAGTCCACGCCTTCGGCCCAGATCGGCGCGCGGGCAATGGCGTCCAGCAGCGGTGACAAGATGCCTTTTGGGAAATGCGCACGGGACAACGCAATCACACCTTTGAGCACACGGGTGCAGTCACGTCTCTGCTCTTCACTCGGCGTACCGATAGGCACCATTCGGGTGATATCCGTGGTGCCACCCAGGTACTGGCCACCCGAATCAATCAGCAACAGGCCATCGCCTTCGATCAGCGCGTGCTCCTCTTCAGTGGCGTGGTAGTGCGGCATCGCACCGTTGGCATTGTACGCGGCGATGGTGTTGAAACTCAGCGACACATAACCCGGGCGACGGGTGCGCGCAGCGGTCAGGTGTTCGTCGATGGTCAGTTCGGTAATGCGCTCACGGCCCAGCGCACTGTCCAGCCAGGCGAAGAATTCGCACAAGGCCGCGCCGTCCTGCTCCATGGCTTGGCGGATGTGCTCCGCGTCGGCCAGGCTCTTGCGGGATTTGGCCAATGTGGTCGGGTTGAGTCCTTCGACCAGCTTGACACCGGCATCAAGGTTTTCCAGCAAGCCGGCGGTGACGCGCGCTGGGTCGACCTGCAAACTGGCGCCCGCCGGCACCGCGCGCAACGCCTCTACCACTTCGCTGTAATCACGCAGTGTCACGCCATCCTGCTCCAGCACTGCCCGCAACTCGGCATCGACTTTGCTCAGTGCCACAAACAGCGTGGCCTGCTGTTGATTGATCAACGCAAAGGACACAAACACCGGATTGAACGAAACATCACCGCCGCGCAAATTGAACAGCCAAGCAATGTCATCCAGGGTGGCGATGAAGTGCCAGTCGACGCCCTTCTCTTTTAAGCTAGCGCGCAGTGCCGCGAGTTTTTCGCCACGGCTGACGGTGGCTTGCGGTGGAAGGTGTTGATAGATCGGTTGGTTCGGCAGCGCCGGGCGGTCTTTCCAGACCTCACTCAGCAGGTCGATATCAGTACGCAGCTGTGCACCGCGCTCCGCCAATTTTCCGCCCAGGGTACGTGCCGAGGCCACGGCCATCACCGCACCATCCACCGCCACCACACCACCTTCCGGCGTTTGCTCGGCCAACCACTCCAGCGGGCCAGGTTGGCCCGGTTGCAGCTTCACCAATTCGATGCCGCTGCCCTTGAGTTCCTTGGTGGCCTGCTCCCAGTAACGGCTGTCGGCCCACACACCGGCGAAATCCGCAGTGACAATCAGTGTTCCCACCGAGCCATGAAACCCCGATAACCATTGCCGCCCCTGCCAGTAACCCGGCAAGTACTCGGACAAGTGTGGGTCGGCCGACGGCACCAGCAAGGCATGAATGCCCTCGCGGCTCATCAGTTCACGGGTATGCGCCAGGCGCTGGGTAACCGTTCCATGGGTCAAAGGCTGCGTACTCATTGTGTCTCCTGCTAACCACGAATAATTATTATGTGTTGCGATAGATGAATCAGACCGCCCAGAACGCCGGCTCGCAGGCCAGGGCAGCCTTGATCAATTGCACCGCCTGGTCGATATCCTGCTCGGTGGTAAACCGGCCCAGGCTCAAGCGAATGGTACGGCCAGCACTGCGAGCATCATGGCCCAGCGCCAACAACACATGGGACGGTGCATTGCTCGCCGAATTGCAGGCCGAGGTCGCAGAAAATGCGATCCCCGCACTCAGCGCAACGGAGTTGAATTCGCCTTCACTGAACGTGAGGCTCAGGGTGTGGGGAATACGTTGTGTAGCGCTGCCATTCAGGCGCACGCCCGCCACCGATGCCAACTGATCCAGCAAGCGCTGGCGCAAGGCGACGATTACTGCTTTTTCCTCTGAAAAAGACGCCGCCGCCAGGGCGAACGCAGTGCCCATGCCGGCGATCTGGTGGGTTGCCAGGGTGCCGGAGCGCAGGCCACCTTCGTGCCCACCGCCGTGAATCTGCGCCAAGACTTTCTGCTGCGCCCGCGGCCCGACATATAAAGCGCCGATACCTTTGGGGCCATACAGCTTGTGGGCGGAAAACGACATCAGGTCCACCGGCCACTGCGACAGGTCGATCGCCACCTTACCCGCGCCTTGCGCCGCATCCACATGCAAGAGCGCGCCATGCTCACGCACGCGAGCGCCGATGGCCGGGATATCGTTGAGGGTGCCCAGTTCGTTATTGACCAGCATCAGCGACACGAGGAAGGTGTCTTCGCGCAACGCTTCGCTGACCGCTTCGGCACTGATCAACCCATCCGCGTCCGGCACCAGGTAGGTCACGGCCACGCCGGCTTCCTGCAACTGCCGTGCGGTATCCAGCGTGGCCTTGTGTTCGATCTGGCTGGTGATGATATGCCCGCCCGCCACACCCCGCGCCTGGGCCACGCCCTTGATCGCCAGGTTGTTGGACTCAGTGGCGCCAGAGGTCCAGACGATCTGCTCGGAATTGGCACCGACCAGTTCGGCCACTTGGCGACGCGCCTGTTCAACCGTTTGCCGGGCCGCTTGGCCGAACACATGGGAACTGGACGCAGGGTTACCGAAGTTGGCATTGAAGCCCAGACACTCGACCATCACCTGGATGACTCGCTCATCTACCGGGGTAGTGGCGGCGTAGTCGAAATACAACGGACGTTTATTCATGACGTTAAAAACTCGCAGAGCAGGTTCCCGAGAGCAGCGTCTCAGGGGCACCGACCGGAACAGAGGTCGTCAGGTTTAACCGATCGGATGCCATTAAAGAAGGACCACTTTATGAAAATGTGCGTAGGAAGGCTCCTGAAATTCAGCTTAACAGGCTGAAGTCGAGCCATGGCAAACAAAAAGCCCGAGGTTCCTTAAAGGAAGCCTCGGGCTTTTTGTCGCTGAGCGCAGGCTCAACTGGGACGACCATGCAGGGTCACGCTGCGTTCGGCGTTCATTTCACCCTGGCGATCAAAGCCGAAAGGTTTCTTTGGTTGACCGATCAGTGCGGCGCGCTGCTGTTGATACTCATCAAACGACAAACCAAGACGGCTCAACGCTTCCAAGGACAACTCTTTGGTTTCTTCCGCTGTGTAAGGACGCAATTCCGGCGAAGGATGGGTCGCACATCCGGCGAGGACAGAGCTGACAATCAATAAGCAAACAGCGAGGAATCGGTTCATGGCGGTGGCCCTGCAGAGGAGGTTTCGAGTCAATGAACACAGGCTACTCCCACCCTCGCACGGTGAAAAATCACCTCCCGTGATAGTTGCTATCAACCGCCAAGGCACCTCTGATAACGATGCCTTCATATTTCTTTATGATCTATAAATATGGAAATACATTCATTTACTGAATAAACGTAACCCTCTATAAATGTCGCTACGCCTCATTAGCACTGTTGCCTACGCAACTGTTGCCCAGGCATCAGCCGTTCAACAAATCACCCGTCAGACAACAACAGCATTTTCAGCAGTGAGCCTGCAACCCACGCCAATCAGGGGCTGAACCCGTTGGTGCAGTTCTTGCTCAACCGGTGTACTCCACCTGCGACAAACCACTGTTGAAAAAGGAACTGTTCATGACCCGTCCCCTGAATGTCGTTGCCCTCTGCGGCGGAACCTGGCGCCCGTCTCGTACCCTCGTGCTGACTCAAGCCGTACTGGCTGAACTGGCCACCTTGCTGCCGATCCAGAGCACCCGGATCGAAATGGGTGACATTGCGCGGCCGTTGGGCGGTGCGCTGTCGCGTGATGAACTGACCGCTGAAGTCGAATCCCAACTGTTGGCCATCGAACAAGCCGAGCGGCTGATCGTCGCCGCGCCGGTCTATCGCGGTTCGTACCCAGGCTTGCTCAAGCACCTGTTTGATCTGGTCGGCCTCAACGCCTTGATCAACACACCGGTATTGCTGGCTGCCACGGCATGTGATCGTGCACGAGAGCGAAGAGGACGCCTGGAAAGCCGCCGACAAGTTGATCGAGCCCATCAGCGACGAAGGCCTGAGTGCAATGAAGGCTAAATAGACATTGAGGAACACCGTGTGATAGCCAAACCCCCCAGCGTCCTGCCTTCCCCTTTGCACACCGCCAAAGTAGCCGCCCCCCCCAGGGCCTGGAACTCTGCAGCCGCCTGTTCAAAGTTACCGGCGCGCGCTCCACCCATGCTTCGCTGCGCCTGGACCGTCACTTGCGCACCCTGCGCACGCAAACCCTGCACGACCTGGTGGACTACAAGCTCCATGAACTGGGGGATTGGGCATTGAACCAGTCCCTGCCGATTCCAACGTTCTATTCCTAAGAGAGGTGCCCATGCAGCTTTTGACCTTACCGCCCTCGCCCGCCCTTGCGACGTCGATCCGCGCCACGGCACAGGTCTTCGAAGACCCGAAATCCCAGGCGCTGCTCGACCACATCCAGCAAGTGGCGCCCAGCGAAGCCAGCGTGCTGATCATCGGCGAGACCGGCACCGGTAAAGAGTTGGTGGCGCGTCACATCCATAACCTCAGCGCGCGGCGTAACCGGCCGTTCGTGGCGGTGAACTGTGGGGCGTTCTCCGAATCTTTGGTGGAAGCCGAACTGTTCGGCCATGAAAAAGGCGCCTTTACCGGCGCCCTCAGTGCCAAGGCAGGCTGGTTTGAGGAGGCCGACGGCGGCACCTTGTTCCTCGATGAGATCGGCGATTTGCCGATGGCGATCCAAGTCAAGCTGCTGCGCGTCCTACAAGAGCGCGAAGTGGTTCGCCTGGGTTCGCGCAAGAGCATTGCGATTGATGTGCGGGTGCTTGCCGCGACCAACGTGCAACTGGAAAAAGCCATCAACGCCGGGCATTTCCGCGAAGACCTCTACTACCGTCTCGACGTGGTCAGCCTGGAACTCAGCCCGCTGCGTGACCGTCCTGGCGATATCCTGCCGCTCACCCGGCACTTCATCGAAGCCTACAGCCAGCGCCTTGGCTATGGCCCGATCACCATCAGCCGCGAAGCCGAGCACAAACTCAAAAGCTACAGCTGGCCGGGCAATATCCGCGAACTGGAGAACGTGATTCACCACACCCTGTTGATCTGCCACAACGGCCTGATCGAACGCGACGATTTGCGCCTGTCGAACCTGCGCATCGAGCGCCAGGACGACAGCCAGCACGGCACCGACAACAGCGCCGAAGCATTGCTGGCGCGTGCCTTCCAGAAACTGTTCGAAGAACAGGCCGGGGCCCTGCATGAAAAGGTTGAAGACGCCCTGCTCCGCGCCGCCTACCGTTTCAGCCATTACAACCAGGTGCACACCGCCCATCTGTTGGGCCTGAGCCGCAACGTCACGCGCAGCCGCTTGATCAAGATCGGCGAGTTGGCGGTCAACAAACGCCGCCCCGGCGAGAACGTGCAAGGCGAGCGCATGCTGCACTTATCCATTTAGGCGGCAGTGCAGCGCGTTGTCATGGCTGCGCTCAAAACTGCTCAGCACCTGGAACGAACCAAAGGTCACGGCGGTTGCCTGGTGGGCGCGAATCAGCGTCCAGAAATCTTCCTCACCGTGCTCAAAGCACTTGAATGCCGCCTCGCCGTCTTCACGCGTACGCCATTGCAGATAATTCAACACCCGCCGCCCATCAGCGCTGACCTGCACGCTTGCGTTGATAAAACCGCCATGGCCTTGGGCCAGACGCTCACTCTGGGTGCTCAAGGCTGCCACCAGGGCGAATTGTTTCTGGGGCTCGATCTGAAACTCGATCAACTGAGTGAAACTGCGATTTTTCTCTGATACCTGCATGAACACTCCCCTTTCTCTGTAGGCAGAATCTTGTGATTCGATGCCACGCAGGGTAAAACCTCTAGTTAAGTCAAGGTCAAGCGGTGTTTGGGGGTTTTTGCATGATGACTAAAGAACTCACCGTCGGCCAGTTGGCGGCGCGCAGCGGTGTGGCCGTCACGGCCCTGCACTTCTACGAGGCCAAGGGGCTGATCAAGAGCAATCGCACCGAGGGCAACCAACGCCGTTATCCACGGGATGTGTTGCGGCGCGTGGTGGTGATCAAGATCGCCCAGCGCCTGGGGATTCCGCTGGCAACCATTGGTGACGCGTTGCAAACCTTGCCGGATGGACGCACGCCCAACGCTCAGGATTGGGAGCGGTTGTCGGCGCTGTGGCGGGAGGACCTGGATGAGCGCATCAATAAGCTGATGCTACTGCGGGACAAACTCAGTGGTTGTATTGGCTGTGGGTGCCTGTCGATGGAAGCGTGCCCGTTGCGTAATCGGGATGATCAGCTCGGTGAGCGCGGGCCGGGGGCGCAGCTGCTGGAGCCCACCACACAACGCTGAAGTGATAACCCAGCGTTCACATTTGGATAGAGGTGTGTCAGGGGTTGGCTTGCAGGTGCAGGCGTTCGAACGGCTGAATTTGAACCTGAAACATTTTCTTTCATATCTGGCTTAGGGATTTCTCATTCTCATCCGTCTTAACTTAGATACAGCCTGTCGCGTCAGCAAAAGCTACGACCGGCCTTTTCTGGGCCTTTACTGCCCCTTCCGATCAAGACCCTCATTCACATGTCGAAGAAGTCACGCTCCAAACTCTGGTTTCTCGTGCATAGCTGGCTGGCATTGCCCATCTGGTTTTTTGTACTGATCGTCTGCGTCACCGGCACCCTGGCGGTGGTCAGCCAGGAGATCGTCTGGCTGGCCAACCCGGATATCCGTGCGAGCAAGCCGACGGACGACGCCGAGCCACTGAGCTACGACCAAGTGATCGCCGCGATCAAGCGCGAAGAGCCCCAGGTGTTCGTCCAGTCGATCAGCCGGCCCGACGAATCCCATTTCGCCCTCAGCGTCGACCTCAGCTACCCCGACGGGCGTTCCGTGGAGGTTTACGTCAACCCTTACACCGGAGCGATCCAGGGCATCAGCCCGTCCTTCAACTTTCAGCAATTCACACGCGCCCTGCACGGCTGGTGGCTGGTGCCGTTTACCAATGGCTACAGCTGGGGCTGGTATTTGGTGTCGGCGCTCGGCATCCCGCTGCTGGCGTCGCTGGTCACCGGATTGGTGGTGTACAAGAAGTTCTGGAAGGGTTTCCTGCGCCCGACCCTGCGCGTGCGCCATGGCGCGCGGATATTCTGGGGGGATTTCCACCGCTTGAGCGGTATCTGGTCAATCTGGTTTATCGCAGTGATTTCTGTCACCGGTATCTGGTTCTTGATCCGGGCGATCCTGGGCGACAACCAGATTTCGATTTCCACTGAACCCGTCATCCCAGTGATCGCCCGGGAGAAAGTGCCGATGTCGGCGCCAGGCGTGCCAGCGCCGATGATCCCGGTAGACGAGGCGATCAAGATCGCCACCCAGCGTATTCCTGGCCTGGAGCCGAGTTTCATCAGCCTGCCGCTCAATGCCTACAGCCACCTGCAGATTGGCGGGCGGGGCTGGTACCCACTGATGTTCCAGACCGCGCAAATCAACCCGTATGACGGCGAAGTCGCTGCGGCGCATTTGCTGTCCGACCGTTCAAAGCTGGAGTTCGTCACCGAATCCATGCGCCCGCTGCACACCGGCGACTTTGGCGGGCTGTGGATCAAACTGATCTGGGCGTTCTTCGGCCTTGTCATGAGCATGATGGTGTTGAGCGGCCTGCTGATCTGGACCAAGCGCACCGCCCTGGCCACCCTCAATGCGCTCAAGCGTGAAGCCAAGGCCCCGCGCAAGCCTGTTTCCATCCCGGCAAGGCAGGCTGAAACCTCGCAGGCCCAAACATGAGCAAGGTCGCTACCGCAAAGCCATCGCCGCTGCGAGCCTTCTGGCTGAAATGGCGTTTCCACATCAATGTGCTGTTGTTGCTCGTGCCCCTGGGCTTCATGCCCAAGTACTTCGCCGACGCGGCGCTGTTTCGCGGCGACACCGGCATCGGCGAGCGCGTGGCCGGTGAAGTGCAGGTCGGGCCCTGGAGCCTGACCCTCGCCGAATTTCGTAATGAAGGCCCGCGCCCAGACCCGGCCGGCCCGATGAAGTTTTTCAACGCTGCCCTGTGCGCCACCTGCGCCGACCAGGTCAAGGCCACCTACCTGCGTATCGGTAAGCCGCGCAGCCTGCGGGCCGCCGGGGTGATCTTCTTCGGTACGCCGTACCGCATGGGCGCTGCCCTGCCGATCCCGGAACGCACACCAGCCGACGCCGAACTGTGGGTCACCATGGAAGGCTGGGACGGGGCTATGCACCAGGGCTCCATCCCGTTGAACCAGGCCTCGCCTGCCACCATTGCCTGGCTGAACAAGCAAGGAGTTAAACCATGACTTTGATGCGCCTGACCCGCGCCTGTGCCGTCCTATTGGCGTGCGCCGGTTTCAGTACCGTCACCCTGGCCCACAACCCGATGTGCGAGTGCAAGGAAATTCCCGGCGAGCAGGTCCAGTGCAAAGGCGGTTTCTCTGACGGTAGCGGCGCGCCCGGCGTGACCCTGGACGTGATCGGCTATGACGAAACCATCCTGGTGCCCGGCAAGCTTGGCGAAGACTCGACCCTAACTTTCAAGAAGCCGTCCGCCGAGTTCTATGTGCTGTTTGATGCAGGCCCGGGCCACGTGGTGGAAATCGACCAAGCGGATATCCAGCCGCAATGAGTACCACACAGGTTGTACGCCCCGCCGGTGCCGGTCACGAAACCCTCTACGTGCTGCTGTTGTGCCTGATCATCCTTGCGGTGGCCGGCACGGTGGTGGCCCTGCACGGTGAAACCCAGGAAGTCGCGGCCGTGCCCAGCCACCAGTTGGACGCCCGTCGCGACCTGAGCGCCGCCGAGCAAGGCATCTACGCCGACCTGCGAGTGACCCTGGATGAGATCCAGCTGTTGCAGCAGGAGCAAAGCGCGCTTCCCACACCGGCGCATCTGGCCGAAGAAGGCTTCGCGCCGTTTGCCCAGGACGCCAGCTCGGTCAGCCGTGGCGATCATCGCTGGCAGTTGCTGGAACCCTCGGCCTACCTGGGGTTGAGCCAAGTGCCCGGCACCAGCGGCTCGCTGCTCATGCGCGTGCACGGTGCCGAACCGGATATCTGGCTCAACCGGCAAGCCAACCTCGCCGCCCCTTCCGACCTCACTGACCAGGCGCTGATCGCGGCCGGCTGGCAGCAGGTGGTCGCGCAATTCGATGCCGGCGTCACACGCCAGCACCGTCACTGAACGAGAAGACCGATTGCCCATGTCTATTTCATCTCCCCTGTTGCGCCTGTTGCTGGTTGGCCTGTTCAGCCTGATGCTCGCCCCCCTGGCCAATGCACTCTCTAACCCAGAGCCGGCTAAACGCCTGCGTATCGGCATCACGCTTCACCCTTACTACAGCTATGTGGCCAATATCGTCGGCGACAAGGCCCAGGTGGTGCCGCTGATTCCGGCCGGTTTCAACCCGCATGCCTACGAGCCGCGCGCCGAGGACATCAAGCGCATCGGCACCCTGGACGTGATCGTGCTCAACGGCGTCGGCCATGATGATTTCGCCGACCGCATGATCGCCACCAGCGAGCGCCCGGATATTCCCGTGATCGAAGCCAACGCCAATGTGCCGCTGCTGGCCGCCACCGGGAACGCTGCGCGCGGTGCGGGCAAGGTGGTCAACCCGCACACCTTCCTGTCGATCAGCGCATCGATTGCCCAGGTCAACAACATCGCCCGCGAGCTGGGCAAGCTCGACCCGGACAACGCCAAGACCTACACCCAGAACGCCCGCGCCTACGGCAAGCGCCTGCGCCAGATGCGCGCCGATGCCCTGGCCAAGTTGACCAGCGCGCCCAACCCGGACCTGCGCGTGGCCACCGTGCACGCGGCCTACGACTACCTGCTGCGCGAATTCGGCCTGGAAGTCACCGCCGTGGTCGAACCGGCCCACGGCATTGAGCCAAGCCCCAGCCAGTTGAAGAAAACCATTGATGAACTACGCGCCCTGGACGTGAAGGTAATCTTCTCGGAGATGGACTTCCCGTCCACCTACGTCGACACCATCCAGCGTGAGTCCGGGGTCAAGCTGTACCCGCTGTCGCATATTTCCTACGGCGAATACAGCGCTGAAAAGTACGAAGTGGAAATGACCGGCAACCTCAACACCGTGGTCCGCGCAATCCAGGAGTCCGGGTCATGACCGCGGCGCAGCAACTGAATGCGGTCAGCGTCGGTCCGACGCTGGCGTTCGACAAGGTGTCACTGACCCTGGGTCGCACCGTGATCCTTGATGACGTGAGTTTTCAGGTACAGCCGGGCAGCATCCATGCGCTGGTCGGCCCCAACGGCGGTGGCAAAAGCTCGCTGATCAAGACCCTGCTGGGGCAAACGCCGCATCAGGGACGGCTGAGTCTGCATTGGCCGACCACGCCCGGCACCATCGGTTATGTGCCTCAGGCCCTGGAGTTCGACCGTGGTTTGCCGATGACCGTTGATGATTTCATGGCGGCCATGTGTCAACGGCGCCCTGCATTTCTTGGCCTGTCAAAACATTATGCCGGCGCGATGGGTGATGCGCTCGAGCGCGTTGGCATGCAGGACAAACGCAAGCGGCGCATGGGTGCCCTGTCCGGCGGTGAACGCCAGCGCGTGTTGTTGGCCCAGGGATTGATACCGGCGCCGCAACTGCTGGTACTGGATGAACCGATGTCGGCGCTCGACGAAGCCGGAATCCAAGTGTTCGAACGCCTACTGAGTGACTGGCGTCTGGCAGGGATCACCGTGCTGTGGATCGAGCATGACCTGGAAGCCGTGGGCCGCCTGGCCGACCGCGTCACAGGCCTGAACCGCCGCGTGCTGTTCGACGCCACGCCCAACGAGGCGCTGACCCCGGATCGCCTGCTGACCCTGTTCTCCACCCACCCTCGGAGCCCGGCGCAATGAGTTATGAAGCCTTTCGCTTGATGGTCCAGGGCTGGGCCTCTTCCGGTTATCTGCCGGAGGCACTGGCCTACGGGTTTGTGGTCAACGCACTGCTCGCCGGTCTGTTGATCGGCCCAGTGCTGGGTGGTTTGGGCACGCTGGTGGTGGTCAAGCGCTTCGCGTTTTTCTCCGAAGCGGTCGGCCATGCCGCGCTGACCGGCGTGGCCGTGGGCATTCTGCTGGGCGAACCCTACACCGGACCCTATGGCAGCCTGTTCGGCTACTGCCTGCTGTTCGGCATTCTGCTCAACTACCTGCGCAACCGAACCGGCCTGGCGCCGGACACCTTGATCGGTGTGTTTCTGTCGGTGTCACTGGCATTGGGTGCGAGCCTGTTGCTGATCCTGGCCGGCAAGATCAACGTGCATATTCTGGAGAACGTGCTGTTCGGCTCGGTGCTGACGGTCAATGGCAATGACTTGCTGGTGCTGGCGATTGTCGGCTCGTTGGTGATGGCCCTGGCCTTGCCGCTGTACAACCGCATCATGCTGGCCAGCTTTAACCCGCAACTGGCGGCAGTGCGCGGGGTGGCGGTGAAGACCCTGGATTACTTGTTCGTGATTCTGGTGACACTGATCACCGTCGCGGCGGTGAAGGTCATCGGCGCGATCCTGGTAGGCGCGCTGTTGGTGATTCCGGCCGCAGCGGCGCGCCTGCTGAGCCAGTCGCTCAAGGGGTTCTTCTGGGTCTCGGTGGTGATCGCCACCGTCAGCACACTGTGCGGGATCCTGCTGCCGATCATCTTCGACCTGCCGATCCCATCCGGCGCCGCGATCATTCTGGTTGCCGGTATCGCCTTCGCCCTGGCCGCCATCGCGCGCGGCACGGTGCCCAGCCTCAAGGGGAATTTTGGATAATGCGTCCTGTCTTTCGTCCATTGGCCCTGGCCATCGCTTATTTGATTAGCACTTCGGCACTGGCTGTCGACGGTGCAGAACCCAAGACCCTCAAAATCCATCCCGGACTGGGTCACGCCGCACTGAGCAAGGCCAAGTCTGTACAACCGGTGAAGGTCCTTGCCTCGCTGCCGATCACCTACGGCCTGGCCGAGGTGCTGCTCAAAGGCACCAATGTACAGTTGGAGCGCGCCGCCCCGGCCAACCTGCCGGGTTCGCGGCAGGTGTCCTACTTCACCGGTCGTGGCGCGCCGGCATTGAGCGCGTTGGCGCTGGACGCCGACGCCACTATTGGCCTGCGCTCGCTGTGGGCCGATGACCCGCTGTACCCAGTGGCGCGCCGCAGCAATATCCGCATCGTCGAAGTCGACGCCGCCCGCCCGGTGGACGGCGGCTTGCCGGGCATCGCCGTGCAGCCTGGCGTCACCGATGGTTTGAACAGCCAGCCATGGCAGTCGAGTAACAATATGGGACGCATGGCCGATGTATTGGCCGCGGACCTGAGCCGCCTGGCCCCCGACGCCAAGCCGACGATCGACGCCAACCTTGCCGCCCTCAAGCAGCGCCTGCTCAAACTCAGCGCCGACAGCGAAGCGCGGCTGGCCAAGGCGGATAACCTCAGCGTGGTCAGCCTTAGCGACCACTTTGCGTATCTGGTCAGCAGTTTGAACCTGGAAGTGCTCAGCACCGATGCCCGGCCAGACGCCGACTGGACGCCTGAGGCGTTGCAGAAACTCAGCGCCGAGTTGAAGGACAACGATGTCGCGGTGGTGCTGCATCATCGTCAGCCGAGTGAAGCGGTGAGGGCCGCTGTTGCGGCGGGGGGAGCGGGATTGTTGGTACTGAATGTCGACGGTGCAGAGCCGGTGACGGAGTTGGAGACCAATGTGGATCAGGTGATCACGGCACTCACCCCCTGACGACCCACCGATCGGTCATGCCTGGCACGGTTCAACTGTGGTGTGTCATTCAGCACGGTGCGCGGCTACACAACATCCACGCCGACGTGGATGGCATCATGCCGCCAGAACTCCAGGTCGCAGTCGATCAGCCTATGGTGCTGGTCATAATTGACCCGGGCTATCCGCAAGCCCGGGCTGCCGACCGACACGCGCAACGCAGCGGCAGCCTCTACCGGCAGTGACGTCGGCACGATCTCGAAACGCACCCGACCATAGTGCAAGTCGTACTTGCGCGCATACAGTTCGGTCATCGACAGGTTCAGGTCGCAGTCCAGAATGCCCGGAAAATACTTCGGGTTCAGGTAGTGCTCCACATACAACACCAAACGCCCATCAATCCGCCGGCCCCGGCAGATCTGGATCACGCGGGACAACGCCGGCAACTGCAACCACGCACACACCGCCGCCGACGCCGGTTGCATCCGTGCAGAGATCACTTCAGTGGATGCCACTCGCCCCTGGTCACCGACCATGGCGTGAAAGTGGCTGCGCTGCATCAGGTTGTAGGCCAGCCGTGGCGGCGAGACAAACCAGCCGCGACGTTCCTCACGATAGATCTGCCCTTGGGCCTCCAGTTGTAACAAGGCTTCCCGCACGGTAATCCGGGTGGTACCAAACAACTCGCTGAGCTTGCGTTCGGCGGGCAGTTTGCTTGCAGGCGGCAGCAGGCCATGGTCGATCTGCTCTTGCAGCGCCAGGCCGATGGATGTCACCGCCTTGATTGCCTCATCACGCATCAACGTTACCTATCTGGACTAGACCAGCACCGATCAGGTGCACAAACCGCTTCGTAATTGGGCTTGCGCTGCTGCCTGCCAGCCTAGGCATTACAGATGACCGACAGATGACAGTCCGCGTCGATCCCGCGCAGCACACCCTGCAATACATCGGCCAAGTCCAACCGTAGCGGGCACTTGGACGTGGTCTACGCTAAGCCTGCGCGCTGCGACATCTGCGCTTTGAAAACGACATCGACATGAAACTGTCATCCATCGCGTCTAGATTGGCTCAGGTATTGCTCTGACCTAGACCAACAACACCGTAGAAAAAACCGCCGCGTTGAAAACGCCCAAAGGAGCTTCGGATGAAACAGCTTTTCCTGGCATCACTGTTAGGCTCGACCATTGCCATGTGCACCGCCGCAATGGCCGCTGATACCGATCTAAAAACTCTGGAAGCCGCCGCGAAAGCGGAAGGCGCCGTCAACAGCGTCGGCATGCCCGATGACTGGGCCAACTGGAAAGGCACCTGGGAAGACCTGGCCAAGACCTACGGCCTCAAGCACATCGACACCGACATGAGCTCGGCCCAGGAAATCGCCAAGTTCAAGGCCGAAAAAGACAACGCCAGTGCCGATATCGGCGACGTGGGCGCGGCCTTCGGCCCGATTGCGGTGAAGCAGGAAGTCACCCAGCCGTATAAACCGTCCACCTGGGCCCAGATTCCAGATTGGGCGAAAGACAAAGACGGTCACTGGGCCCTGGCCTACACCGGCACCATCGCGTTTATCGTCAACAAAAAGCTGCTGCACGGTTCCGAGGTGCCTACCAGTTGGGCTGACCTGCAGACCGGCAAATACAAAGTGTCCGTCGGTGACGTAAGCACCGCGGCCCAGGCCTCCAACGCGGTACTCGCCGCCGCCATCGCCAACAAAGGCGACGAGAAGAACATCGCCCCAGGCCTGCAATTTTTCACCAAAATAGCCCAGCAAGGCCGTCTCGGCCTCTCCAACCCGACCATCGCCACCATGGAAAAAGGCGAAGTCGAAGTGGGTATCGTCTGGGACTTCAACGGCCTCAGCTACAAGGCCAAGATGGCCAACCCGGATGACTACGTGGTGCTGATCCCATCGGACGGTTCGGTTAAATCCGGCTACACCACCATCATCAACAAATACGCCAAGCACCCGAACGCCGCCAAGCTGACTCGCGAATACATCTTCAGCGATGCCGGCCAGCTCAACCTGGCGAAAGGCAACGCACGTCCGATCCGCGCGGAAACCGACCTGAAACTGCCAGCCGATATCGCCAAGAACCTGATCCCGGGCGAGCAGTACACCAAGGCCAACCCACAGCCGATCAAGGACGCGGATGCTTGGGAAGCGACTTCCAAGAAGCTGCCTCAGCTGTGGAACGAGCAGGTCATCGTAGAGATGAAGTAATCAGGCTCCCGGCCTGAAATGCAGTCAGTGTGGGAGCTGGCTTGCCTGCGATAGCGGTCTGACATTCAACATCTGTGTCGATTGATGCACCGCCATCGCAGGCAAGCCAGCTCCCACATTTTGACCCGGTTGCGCCAGAGAAATTGAGTCAAGCCTACTGTTGCGGAGCGCCAGCCCCCATGAAGCACAATGTCATCCTTGTGGTGCTCGACGGCCTGAACTTCGAGGTTGCCCGGCACGCCATGGGGCACTTGCAGGCCTATGTCGGCGCAGGACGCGCAGCCCTCTACAAACTGGAATGTGAACTGCCCGCCCTGTCCCGCCCGTTGTATGAATGCATCCTCAGCGGCGTGCCTCCGATCCAGAGCGGCATCGTGCACAACAATGTCTCGCGCCTGTCCACCCAGCGCAGCATTTTCCATTACGCCACCGACGCAGGCCTTACCACTGCGGCGGCGGCCTACCACTGGGTCAGCGAGTTGTATAACCGCACGCCCTTTATTGCCACCCGCGACCGTCATACCGACGACAAGGCGCTGGCGATCCAGCACGGGCATTTCTACTGGAATGACCACTACCCGGATTCCCACTTGTTCGCCGACGCCGAAAGCCTGCGCCTCAAACACACGCCGAATTTTTTGGTGGTTCACCCGATGAACATCGACGACGCCGGCCACAAGCACGGCCTCGACACCGCGCAATACCGCAACAGCGCACGCTCGGCCGACATCATCCTGGCTGATTACCTGCAAGCCTGGCTCGACGCCGGCTACCAGGTCCTGGTGACCGCCGACCACGGCATGAACAACGACCGCTCTCATAACGGCCTGTTGCCCGAAGAACGCGAAGTACCACTGTTTGTGCTCGGCGATGCGTTCAGCCTGGACACCACTGCCACGCCGAAACAAACCGACCTCTGCGGCACCGTCTGCGAACTGCTCGGCGTGCCCCACGACAAACCTGTATGCCGGGAGCTGTTGAAATGACCCGTGGCAAATGGCTGGCACTGCTGTGCCTGGTGCCTTTCGCACTGTTCTTTATCGTGTTCGAGATTGCCCCGCTCGTTTGGGTACTGATCAACAGCCTGCAGACCGAAGAAGCCGGCTGGGGCCTGGAAAACTTCGTACGCATCTTCAGCTCGAAGTTCTACCTGCAAGCCATTCAGTTCAGCCTGGAGATCAGCTTCTACTCCAGCATTTTCGGGATCATCATCGCCACGCTGGGCAGCTACTCGTTGCGCCGGGTGGATTCGCCGCTGCGCAATTTCGTCACCGCCTTCGCCAACATGACCAGCAACTTCGCCGGCGTGCCACTGGCGTTCGCGTTCATCATCCTGCTGGGCTTCAACGGCAGCATCACCATCATGCTCAAGCAGGCGGGGATCATTCAGGACTTCAACCTGTATTCCAAAACCGGGTTAATCATCCTCTATACCTACTTCCAGATTCCGCTCGGCGTGTTGCTGCTGTATCCGGCCTTCGACGCGCTGCGCGAAGACTGGCGTGAGTCGGCCGCCTTGCTCGGCGCGAATGGCTGGCAGTTCTGGCGGCATATCGGCCTGCCGGTGCTCACCCCTGCCCTGCTCGGTACGTTCGTGATTCTGCTGGCGAATGCCTTGGGCGCCTACGCCACTGTCTACGCATTGACTACCGGCAACTTCAACGTGCTGCCGATCCGCATCGCGGGCCTGGTGTCCGGCGATGTGTCCCTCGACCCGAACATGGCCAGCGCCCTGGCCGCGGTGCTGGTGGCGCTGATGACCGTGGTCACCGTGGTCCATCAACTGCTGCTCAAGAGGAGCTACCATGTCTCGCGCTGAAGCCGGCCCGGCCTCCCTCTACCATCGGGTAGTGGTGTGGTTGTTATTTGCGATCCTGGTGTTGCCGCTGGTGGGCACTTTTGTCTACTCCATTGCCAGCAGTTGGTCGGCGACCATTCTGCCCGCCGGTTTTACCCTGAAATGGTACGTGCAGCTGTGGAGCGACCCGCGCTTCTTGATAGCCTTTGGGCAATCGCTGCTGGTGTGCGTGGGGGCGCTGATCCTGTCGGTGGTGTTGATTCTGCCGCTGCTGTTCGTGGTGCATTACCACTTCCCCAAGCTTGATGCGCTGATGAACATCCTCATCCTGCTGCCCTTTGCGGTGCCACCGGTGGTGTCGTCGGTGGGCTTGCTGCAACTTTATGGCTCCGGGCCGCTGGCAATGGTCGGTACCCCGTGGATCCTGATCGGCTGCTACTTCACCGTAGCCTTGCCGTTCATGTACCGGGCGATCACCAACAACTTGCAAGCCATCAACCTGCGCGACCTGATGGACGCTTCACAATTACTCGGCGCCAGCACCTGGCAGGCCGCGATCTTTGTGGTGCTGCCGAATTTGCGCAAAGGCCTGATGGTCGCGCTGTTGCTGTCGTTTTCGTTCCTGTTCGGTGAGTTCGTGTTTGCCAACATCCTGGTGGGCACCCGCTACGAAACCCTGCAGGTGTACCTGAACAATATGCGCAACACCAGCGGCCACTTCACCAGTGCCGTCGTGATTTCCTATTTCTTCTTTGTGCTGGTGCTGACCTGGGCCGCCAACATCTTGAACAAGGACAAAAGCCAATGAGCTTCGTCAGCGTCCAACACCTGCAAAAAGGCTACGCCGGCACCCCGGTGTTCAGTGATATCAACTGCGAGATCGCCAAGGGTGAGTTCGTCACCCTGCTCGGCCCGTCCGGTTGCGGCAAGTCCACGCTGCTACGCTGCATCGCCGGCCTGACCTCGGTGGACAGAGGAAAAATTCTGCTGGATGGGCAGGACATCGTCCCGCTGAGCCCGCAGAAACGAAACATCGGCATGGTGTTCCAGAGCTATGCGTTGTTCCCCAACATGACCGTGGAACAAAACGTCGCCTTCGGCCTGCGCATGCAAAAGGTCAACGCCGACGACAGCCATAAGCGCGTGCAGGAAGTGCTGCAACTGGTGGAGCTCAAGGACCTCGCCGGCCGCTACCCGCACCAGATGTCCGGTGGCCAGTGCCAGCGCGTGGCGCTCGCACGTTCACTGGTTACCCGCCCGCGCCTGCTGCTGCTGGATGAGCCGCTGTCGGCGTTGGATGCACGCATTCGCAAGCACCTGCGCGAACAAATCCGCCAGATCCAGCGCGAGCTGGGGTTGACCACGATCTTCGTGACCCATGACCAGGAAGAAGCCCTGACCATGTCCGACCGCATCTTCCTGATGAACCAGGGCAAGATCGTGCAAAGCGGGGATGCCGAAACCCTCTACACAGCCCCCGTCGACGTGTTCGCCGCAGGTTTCATCGGCAACTACAACCTGCTGGACGCCGACAAGGCCACGCAACTGCTGCAACGTCCTTTCAACAGCCGCATCGCGATTCGCCCGGAGGCCATCGAGCTCAGCCGCACGGGCGAGCTGGATGCCCTGGTGCGCAGCCACAGCCTGCTGGGCAACGTGATTCGCTACCGCATCGAAGCGCGCGGCGTGGAATTGGTGGTGGACGTGCTCAACCGCTCGGCCGACGATCTGCACGCTGACGGGCAACGCCTGGCACTTACCATCGACCCAAGCGCCCTGTGTGAAGTAGCCTGATGCAACGTTTTATTGAGAGAGCATGACCGATGGCATTGGTAATTTTTGATCTGGACGACACGTTGATCCATGGCGACTGCGCCACCCTGTGGAGCGAGCAGATGGGCCGCCTGGGCTGGGTCGACCCTGAGTCGTTCATGCGCAAGAACAATGAACTGATGGACGCCTACAGCCAGGGCAAGTTGTTGATGGAAGACTTCATGGACTTCAGCCTGGAGCCGATGATCGGCCGCACGCCGGAGGAAATCGAGCATCTGGTGGAGCCGTGGGTCGAGGACGTGATCGAACCGTTGATCTACAGCGACGCCACCAAGACCATCGCCCGCCACCGTGCGAATGGCGACCGGATTCTAGTGATTTCCGCATCGGGCACGCATCTGGTTACGCCGATTGCGGCGCGGATCGGCATTGATGAAGTGCTGGGGATCAACCTTGACGTCAGCCATGGTGTGTACAGCGGACGGACGGTGGGTGTGCTGACGTATCGCGAGGGCAAGATCACCCGACTGATGGAGTGGCTTGAGCAGGAAGGCGAATCGCTGGAAGGCGCGTACTTCTATTCGGACTCGCGCAATGATTTGCCATTGCTGCTGAAGGTGGATCATCCGCAGGTGGTGAACCCGGATCCGGTGTTGCGTTCCCACGCGGAACAAGCTGGCTGGCCGATCCACCACTGGACCTGATTCAACAGAGATCAAAATGTGGGAGCGGGCTTGCTCGCGAAGGCGGTGTGTCAGATGAAACATTCTTCACAGATATCCCGCCTTCGCGAGCAAGCCCGCTCCCACGTTTGGACTGCACTCCAAATTGAGATCAGTTCAACGTTTCATCAATCACAACCACCAACTTCCCGGAAATCTGATTGGTCGCCAACTCGGCGAACGCCGCCTCGGCATCCCCGATCGGAAAGGTCTTGGCCAGTTGCGGGCTCAACCGCCCTTCAACAAACAACGGCCAAACATGCTGGCTCAGATCACTGAACAGGTCCGCCTTGAACTGATCACTGCGGCTTCGCAGGGTCGAGCCCAACAGTTGAATACGCTTGCCGAGCACCTGCGCCAAGTCCAACTGCGCGTCGCGCCCGCCCATCAATCCGATCAACACCCAGCGCCCATCCAGCGCCAGCAGCTTGAGGTCCAGGGCTGCATAGCTGCCACCGACCGGGTCGAGGATCACATCGAACGGCCCGAAATCCCGCAGGCCTTCGATCCCGTCAGTACGCACCACGCCGCCTTGGGCGCCCAATGCCTCACAGTAGGCCAAGCGTTCCGCCGAGCCGACGCTGACCCAGCACGGGCTGCCAAACGCCTTGCACAGCTGGATCGCCGCCGAGCCCACGCCACTGGCGCCGGCATGCAACAACACTTTCTCGCCCGGCTTGAGGCTGGCCAGCTGGAACAGATTGAGCCACGCCGTGCTGTACACCTCAGGCAACGCCGCCGCTTCGATCAGCGACAAGCCCTCCGGGACAGGCAGCACATGCCGCGCGTCCACCACCACCTCTTCGGCCATGCCACCCCCGGCCAGCAGCGCGCAAACGCGGTCGCCGACTTGCCAGGATGAACCCGCCCCCACTTCGCTGATCACCCCGGAACACTCCAGGCCCAGCACGTGGCTGGCGCCCGGCGGGGGCGGATAAAGCCCTGCGCGCTGCAATAAATCCGCGCGATTGAGGCCCGCTGCCGCCACGCGAATGCGAACTTGGCCTACATCGCAGGTAGGACTGGCTTCTTCCAACCACTCCACATGACCGTCAACGCCTTGCAATGCTTTCACAGTGCCTCCATAGTGAGTCTGGACTGAGCCCGTAGCTGTATCGCCGGGCTTTTTGCATTATGCGACCGGACCATATGGAACCGGCTCCCTCAAAGACGGCCTAATATGCGTTATCAATTGCCCCCGCGTCGAATCAGCATGAAGCATTTGTTCCCCAGCACCGCCCTCGCTCTTTTCATTGGTCTCGGCTTCGCGTCGATGTCGACCAATACGTTCGCAGCCAACAGCTGGGACAAACTTCAGCCGGATCGCGATGAGGTGATTGCCAGCCTTAACGTCGTCGAGTTGCTCAAGCGTCATCACTACAGCAAGCCGCCTCTGGACGACGCTCGTTCGGTGATCATCTATGAGAGCTACCTCAAGCTGCTGGATCCGTCGCGCAGCTACTTCCTGGCCAGCGATATCGCCGAGTTCGACAAGTGGAAGACGCAGTTCGACGACTTCCTCAAGAGCGGCGACCTGCAGCCCAGTTTCACCATCTACAAGCGTTACCTGGACCGCGTCAAAGCGCGTCTGGACTTCGCCCTGGGTGAGTTGAACAAAGGCGTCGACAAGCTCGACTTCACCCAGAAGGAAACCCTTCTGGTGGACCGCAAGGACGCCCCTTGGCTGACCAGCACCGCCGCGCTTGACGACCTGTGGCGCAAACGCGTCAAGGACGAAGTGCTGCGTTTGAAGATCGCAGGCAAAGAACCAAAGGCGATTCAAGAGCTGTTGACCAAGCGCTACAAGAATCAATTGGCGCGTCTGGACCAGACCCGTGCCGAAGATATCTTCCAGGCCTACATCAACACGTTCGCGATGTCCTACGACCCGCACACCAATTATCTGTCGCCAGATAACGCGGAAAATTTCGATATCAACATGAGTCTGTCGCTGGAGGGCATCGGTGCCGTCCTGCAAAGCGACAATGACCAGGTCAAGATCGTGCGTCTGGTGCCGGCAGGTCCGGCAGACAAGACCAAGCAGGTCGCCCCGGCTGACAAGATCATCGGTGTGGCCCAGGGCGACAAAGAGATGGTCGATGTGGTCGGCTGGCGCCTCGACGAAGTGGTCAAGCTGATCCGTGGGCCGAAAGGCAGCGTGGTGCGCCTGGAAGTGATTCCGCACACCAATGCACCAAACGACCAGACCAGCAAGATCGTGTCGATCACCCGTGAAGCGGTGAAGCTCGAAGACCAGGCCGTGCAGAAGAAAGTCCTCAACCTCAAGCAGGATGGCAAGGACTACAAGCTGGGCGTGATTGAAATCCCGGCCTTCTACCTGGACTTCAAGGCCTTCCGTGCTGGCGATCCGGACTACAAGTCCACCACCCGCGACGTTAAGAAAATCCTGACCGAGCTGCAGAAGGAAAAAGTCGACGGCGTGGTCATCGACCTGCGCAACAACGGCGGCGGCTCCCTGCAAGAAGCCACCGAGCTGACCAGCCTGTTTATCGACAAGGGCCCGACTGTGTTGGTACGCAACGCTGACGGCCGTGTCGACGTGCTTGAAGACGAGAACCCAGGCGCGTTCTACAAAGGCCCGATGGCATTGCTGGTCAATCGCCTCTCGGCGTCGGCCTCGGAGATTTTCGCCGGTGCCATGCAGGACTACCACCGCGCCTTGATCATCGGCGGCCAGACCTTCGGCAAAGGCACCGTGCAGACCATCCAGCCGCTGAACCATGGCGAACTGAAGCTCACGCTGGCCAAGTTCTACCGGGTTTCCGGGCAGAGCACCCAGCATCAGGGCGTACTGCCGGACATCGATTTCCCGTCGATCATCGACACCAAGGAAATCGGCGAAAGCGCCTTGCCGGAAGCCATGCAGTGGGACACCATCCGCCCTGCGATCAAGCCGGCGTTGGATCCGTTCAAGCCGTTCCTGGCGCAGTTGAAGGCTGACCACGACACCCGCTCCGCCAAGGATGCCGAGTTCGTGTTCATCCGCGACAAGCTGGGCCTGGCCAAGAAGCTGATGGAAGAAAAAACCGTCAGCCTGAACGAAGTGGACCGTCGCGCGCAGCACTCCGACATCGAGAACAAGCAGCTTGTACTGGAAAACATCCGCCGCAAGGCCAAGGGTGAAGATCCACTCAAGGAGCTTAAGAAAGAAGACGAAGATGCGCTGCCAGCCGAGGCTGACAAAACCAAGCCGGAAGATGACGCCTACCTGGCCGAGACTGGCAGGATCCTGCTGGACTACCTGAAGATCACCAAGCAGGTGGCCAAACAGTAAACGATGGCGATTTAATGTGATCGCTCCTCGGAGTGTCATCATATAGACATCATTCTGTCGTGAAATGAAGGACCGCAGGTTTTCAGCCTGCGGTCCTTTTTTTTCGATCGAGATCGCCATGACCATGACAGAACAGCTGAATGCACTGGGCTCTATCCTGGCTCAAGGCAGTGTGCACAGCCTGTTCCAACCGATCATCAGCCTGTCCGAACGGCGCATCCTCGGCTACGAAGCCCTCAGTCGCGGCCCGTCCAACAGCCCGCTGCACTCCCCCGTCGCCCTGTTCTCGATTGCCAGCCAGGCCGGGCGCCTCAGCGAACTGGAGATCGCGTGCCGCGAAAGTGCCTGCCGGCGCTTCAGCGAGCAGAAGTTACCGGGCAAGCTGTTCCTCAACGTATCGCCACAATCGCTGATGGAAACCGCGCACCAACCGGGACGCACCTTGCAACTGCTGCATGACTTCGGCATCCCACCGAGCCAGGTGGTGATCGAACTCACTGAGCAAACCCCCACCAACGATATCGACCTGCTGCAAACTGCCTTGCACCACTACCGCAACATGGGTTTCTCGATTGCCCTGGATGACTTGGGCGCTGGGTATTCCAGCCTGCGGCTGTGGTCGGAGTTGCGCCCGGATTACGTGAAGATCGACCGGCACTTCATCGACGGCATTCATCAGGATGCGCTCAAGCGCGAGTTTGTCGGTTCCATCCTGCAAATCGCCAGGGCTTCGCGCGCCCAAGTGATCGCCGAAGGCATCGAGCTGCCCGAGGAGCTGGCGGTGCTGACGGAGATGGGCGTCGACCTGGTCCAAGGCTACCTGCTCTGCCGCCCGCAGGAACAACCGCCGCAGGAAGCACGGCTGATGTTACCCAAGCCCGACAGTGCCAACGTGGCACTGAACGATGAAGCCAGTGACCTCAGCGCCTTGCTCAGTGAACAACCGGCGGTAGACCAGGACACCGCCACCGCCCAAGTGCTCGAAGCGTTTCGTCGCCAGGCCAACCTCAATTCCCTGGCCGTACTGGATGGGCGCGGGCACCCGATCGGCATCGTCCACCGGCATTCGCTGTCAGATGCGCTGCTCAAGCCGTTCGCCACCGACCTGTTTGCGCGCAAGCCCATCAGCCGCTTGATGAGTACCGACTTTCTGGCGGTGGAGCTGAGCCAGTCCCTGCAACAGGTCAGTCGCTTGCTCACCAGCCGCGCACGGCAACGCATCGAAGAAGATTTCATTATTACGCTCAATGGCGACTACTTGGGCCTGGGCCGAGTGATCGACGTACTCAAGCTGATCACCGAGCTGAAAATCCAGCAAGCGCGCTACGCCAACCCACTCACCCTATTACCGGGCAACGTGCCGATCCAGCAATGCCTCACGCGCTTGCTGCAACAACAGCGCGAATCGGTGATCTGCTACGTGGATATCGACAGTTTCAAGCCGTTCAACGATATCTACGGCTACGGGCGCGGGGATGAGGTGTTGTTGTGCCTGGCGCAGTGCTTGAACGACCGCGTAGACCCTAGCCGCGACTTTGTCGGGCACATCGGTGGCGATGACTTTTTGTTGGTACTGGGCCCACAGGACTGGCGCAAACGGCTCAATCAACTGCTGGATGACTTCCACACCCAATGCCGGCGTTTCTACCGCGCTGAACACCTTGATGCCGGCTGTTTCGTGGCACTGAACCGCCAAGGCGTGCGTCAGGAATTTGCGCTGCTGTCGCTGTCCATCGGTGTCGTGCATTTGTATCCACAGGCCTGTGGACAACTCGATGCCAGTCAGTTGGCGGAGCTGGCGTCGCAAGCCAAACATCACGCCAAGAATGTCGCCGGCTACAGCATCCATGTGATCGACAGCATGGACACCTTGTCCCCGGCGCTCTAGGCCTCGGCAGACTCCGGGTACTCGTATTCGAATACCCGCACCACTTCCGAGGCGTGCCAGGAGGCCGCGGCCACACCGTCGGATGGCCCGCTGAATCGCCCCAGGCGCTCCACACATTCAAAGAAACCGGTACGCGGCAGGCGGCTGGCGCCCTGGCTGATCACCAGCGAGCTGCGCAACGGCTGCTCGGCCTTGGCGTCCAGCGCGGCCAGGTGTTCCAGGGCGGCGGCCAGGGTTTGCATGGCCGGCGTGGGGAACTGCAAGCGCTCCAGCAACGCGCGGTAAGTCAACAGATGGCGCTGGCGGCGCGCCTGGTCCAGTTCATTGAGTAACCCATCCCAGTGTTGACGACTGATACGTAGGCTCAAGATTCATCCCTCCAACCTGCAACGCCCAATTCCCAGGCCAGGCTGCGAAGGATCGCCGCATCCGGCTGGCGCTCACCACTTTCAATCAATCCGAGATACGAGGGGCTGATACCCACGGTGCGGGCCAGGGTCTCGACCGCCAGGCCTTTGGCTTCGCGCAGGTCGCGCAAGTCTGCGAGCGGGCGCAGACCCTGCTCGGGAGCGGCTTGGGCAGTAGAAGAAGGAGGTGGCGAAGGTTGTTGCTGACCGGCAGCTTTTAGCAGCGCCTGATACTGATCCCATGGCAACACCGCGTATTCGGGTTCGCCATTCCGTGAAATTATCTGAATATCCATGACTGCCCCGTAGGATAACAACACTTACTGAGTAAGCTCTTTCCTTAGGAGTGTAATCCTAACAGCCACAAAGGTCGCAGGGGGATATGCCGTGTCATCCGTTTTTTTGCGGGTTTTCCTTGGCCAACAGGGCTGGCGTCGCTGGCAGACGCTCAACCACGGCGAGCTTTTCCGGACGCTGGGCGTCACGCCAGGCGCGAAAAGCGCTCAGTTCGCCGTCCAGGGTCTTCATGACCCATGCCAGCACGGCGATGTCGTCGAGCATGCCGAACATGGGTATAAAGTCCGGGATCGCGTCAATCGGGCTCAGGAAATACATCAGCCCTGCGACCACTGAAATCAGCGCCTTGGGACTGATTGCGCGGTACTCGCCACGCCAGTAGGCCAGGCATAGGGCCTGGAGCAACTTGAAGTCATCCTTGAGCTTGCCCAGGCGATTGCCCTGGCTGGAGCCTTTGGCGGCGACAGCGAACAGCAGCGTCGGTAAACGCCCACGACCCAGCAGGCGTGCGGCGATGGGCAGGAAACGGGTGAAATTGAAGGGTGGTTTCATCTGTCACTCCAGTTCCAGTCAACATAAAAGGTTATCCACACAAATTGTGGATAACCTTGTGAACAGAGCCTGTTTTATCGGCTGAAAGCCACGACTTACAAGGCTTTCAGTCAGATCGGGCGTTTTTTGCGCACATTAAAAAAACCCAAGATTTCATTGACTTGGTGTTGCTGTGCGGCTAGCCATGCTCGGGTTTTATATCAGACTGTTGCCAGGTGTGGACGTTCGTTTGGATTTGCACAGCCTGTGGACATGGGCCCGCTCACTACAAGATCGTGTAGATACCCGAAACTGCAGCCCCCGGAAACAACAACGCCCCGTCGAGACGGGGCGTTGTGTGTTCAGGCGCCTATTACTTCTTGGCGGCTGGTGCTGCTGGGGTTGCAGGGGCTTCAGCCTTGGCTGGGTCCTTGATGCCCAGCAGTTCCAGGTCGAATACCAGCACGGAGTTGGCTGGAATCGCTGGGCTCGGGCTCTGGGCGCCGTAGGCCAGGTCGGACGGGATGTACAGCTCGACCTTCTCGCCAACGTGCATCAGTTGCAGGCCTTCGACCCAACCTGGGATCACGCCGCTGACTGGCAGGTCAATCGGGCTACCGCGATCCACGGAGCTGTCAAAGGTAGTGCCGTTGGTGAGCTTGCCGGTGTAGTGCACAGTCACCACGTCAGTCGGCTTAGGCTGTGCGCCATCGGCTTTCTTGATGATCTTGTACTGCAGACCGGAAGCGGTGGTGACGACGCCGTCTTTCTTGGCGTTGTCTTCGAGGAATTTCTTGCCGGCGGTTGCCGATTCTTCACTCATTTTGGTCATGCGTTCTTCAGCACGTTTTTGCAGTGCGGCAAACGCTTCAACCAGCTCGTCGTCTTTGAGCTTCTGCTCTTTTTTGCCGACGGCATCTTCAATGCCTTGGGCTACTGCTTTGGAATCCAGGTCATCCATGCCTTCCTGAGCAAGGCTCTTGCCCATGTTCAGGCCGATGCCGTAGGAAGCTTTCTGCGCCGGGGTTTTCAGCTCTACGCTGGTCTGCGAATCACAACCCGCAAGTACCAGGCTAACCAGGGCCACCGCCGCCGCCAACCGATGCTGTTTCATGCTATTTCCTTGTTCATGCGCCAAAAGGGCATTCGAATAAAGTCGCGAGCTTATCAGGCGGCCACGACCAATGGCTACCGGCATGTGAGCAGGAAACTTCTGATAAGTTCACGTCTTTAAAAGCATTTTCATTCATGATGGGGCCCCACGAAGGATCGTGGGACCGCCGACTACCAGGCTCATGGCCACTTGCCGCACTTGTGGCGTAGTGGCATAACAACACGACTCCTCGACAAGACCGAGACAAGGATAGCTATCTTGCGCATTTTTTCCCGTGTATTACTGCTGACATTCACGATTCTGGTCCTATTACTGGCCGTGGTGCTCTATTACACCGTCAACCCCAAGCTGCCGGAATACGTGCCCGTGGAGCAGGTGCACTATCAGGACCAATGGAGTGCCGCCGACCGCCAGACTTATTACTTCACGCCCCAAGGCACTCAAGTAAAAGGCCTGCACTACGACTGGTTCACCGCCCTGGAACTGCCGTTTTCCGAGCGCCGTTTTGCCACGCCGGATTACCTCGCGCGCTTCGGTTTCCTGGTCGATCCCAAACAGCTGCCGACCGCGCAAAACCCCGGCAATCTGCCGGTAGGTTTCGCCCGACACAAGAACGCCGGCAGCAACGTCGAGTACCTGGATATCACCTGTGCCGCCTGCCACACCGGCGAGTTGCACTTCAAAAACCAGGCGCTACGCGTCGACGGCGGTTCCGCCCAGCACGTGCTGCCATCCAGTGTGCCAACCTTGCGCGGCGGCAGTTTCGGCCAAGCCCTGGTCGCCAGCCTTGCGGCTACCTACTACAACCCATGGAAGTTCGAGCGCTTCGCCCGCCAAGTGCTGGGAAATCGCTATGACGCTGAGCACAAACAACTGCGCGAGGACTTCAAGCAGTCCCTGAACAAGTTTCTCAAAGTGGCCTGGAACGACACTCACCGTGGTCTCTACCCCACCGAAGAAGGCCCCGGCCGCACGGACGCCTTTGGCCGTATCGCCAACGCCAGCTTTGGCGACGCGATTTCCCCGGACAATTATCGCGTCGCCAATGCACCGGTGGACTACCCACAACTCTGGGATATCTGGACATTCGACTGGGTGCAATGGAACGGCTCGGCCCAGCAACCCATGGCGCGCAATATCGGTGAAGCCCTGGGCGTAGGCGCGACCCTGACCTTTTTCGACGCCGCCGGCCAGCCGCTCCAGGGCGATGCGCGCTACCCGTCCAGCGTCCGCGTGCGCGACCTCAACCTGATCGAAGAAACCCTGCAACGCCTCAAGCCACCAACCTGGCCCGAGGACCTGTTCGGCGCCGTCGACAAACCGCTCGCAGCCCAAGGCCGCACACTGTTCGCCGAGCACTGCGCCGGCTGCCACGTGCCCAACGTCACCCAGGAAAACGGGCGGCCGGTGCAGCAGCTTAAAATGCTGCCCGTGGACTACATCGGTACCGACCCCGGCACCGCCAGCAACATTGCCGACCAGCGCTACGACCTCAGCGCCCTGCAATGGGACCCCGCGGAACTGGCCACGCTGAACGTCGAACTGCACCCCGCGCCGACCGAGCCACTGGACCTGAAAAAAATGTCCGTGGCCAAGGGCCTGGCCTACGTTACCGCCTTCGTCGAAGAGCATGCCTACCGCGCCGCCGGCGTGACGCCGGCCGAGCGCCCGCGCCTGGACGGTTACGGCCTGCCCATCGGCGTACGCGAGTTGCGCGCCTACAAGGCGCGGCCACTGGCTGGCGTCTGGGCGACGCCGCCGTTCCTGCATAACGGTTCGGTGCCGACGCTCTACCAGTTGCTCTCGCCCCAGGACGAGCGCAGCACCACGTTCTATAAAGGCACTTTCGACTACGACCCGCGCCATCTCGGTTTTGAAACCGGCGCGTTCAAGAATGCCTTCCTGTTCGATACCAAAATCACCGGCAACCACAACAGCGGCCACGAATTCCGTGCCGGCAGTCGTGGCAATGGCGTGATCGGCCGTGGCCTGCTACCGCAGGAACGCTGGGCGCTGCTGGAATACCTTAAAGTGCTGGGCGGCCCGCTGGAGCAACAACTGCCATGATGATTCGATCCCCTTACGACCGACCTTCCCTGCTCGGCCGCCTCTGGCTGCGCATCGGCGCATTTCTCGGCAAAACCTTGCTGTGGCTGGTGGGCCTCGGCCTACTCGGTTGGCTGGCGGCGACCGCCTGGTACGCCTGGCAACACAGCGGCCCGGTGTCACCAAATGAGCAAATCCCAGCGGGCGAAGCGGCGATGACCCAAGGCATCATCCAGACGGCGGTGCGCATCGTCGACCAACACCGCGAAGGCACGCGCTACCTGCGTGATGCCCACGCCAAGGCCCACGGTTGCGTGAAAGCCGAAGTCAGCGTGCTCGCCGATCTCGACCCGGCACTGCGCCAGGGCGTGTTCGCCGAACCGGGCAAGACCTGGCAGGCGATGATGCGGTTGTCCAACGGCAACGCTTACCCGCAGTTCGACAGCATCCGTGATGCCCGCGGCATGGCGCTCAAGTTACTGGATGTGCCGGGCAAGCAGCTGCTGGCCGACCAGCAGACGCGCACGGAACAAGACTTCGTAATGTTCAGCCACCCGAACTTCTTTGTCAGCGATGTGGCGGAGTACGCGCAGAACATCGGCGCGCAGGCGGACGGCAAGAAGGTGCTGGCGTTCTTCCCCAAGGCCGACCCGCGCAGCTGGCAAGTGCGTCACTTGTTCATCGCCCTGGCGACCCTCGCACCCGCACCGGCCAGCCCGACGCAGACTACGTACTTTTCAGTTTCGCCCTACAAGTTCGGCACGGCCAACGCCAAATTCCGCGTCGCGCCCGACCCGCAAAACTGCCCGGAGTATCAACTGCCGAAACAAAACCAGGACCTGCCAAATTTCCTACGCAGCGCCTTGAGCCAGCAGTTGTCCACCGACCGCGTGCCCGCGTGTTTCGTGCTGCAGATCCAGCGCCAGAACCCGCAGAAATTCATGCCGATCGAAGACACCAGCATCGAATGGAAAGAAAGCGATGCGCCGTATGAAACCGTGGCGAAGGTGCATATCCCGGCGCAGGATTTCGACACGCCCGAGCAGAACCTGGCGTGCGACAACCAGTCCTTCAACCCCTGGTTCGGCGTAGCGGAGCACCGCCCCATCGGCGGTATCAACCGTTTGCGCAAAGCCGTGTATGAAGCGGTCAGCGATTACCGCCACAGCCGCAACGCGCCATAAAGAATGCGTAACAATGGACCCGACGGTGTAAGGATTGCGTCGGGTCTATTGAGCCATTTTCACCCCGCCTCTACCGTGAGCACCTACCCCATCACCCGCAGGAAATCACCGTGGAAGGCTCAACCCTCGGCATGATCGTACTCACCCTGATCGCCGTGTTCGGCACCGCGTCTTTTTGCTTCGAACACCTGGCGACGCGCCAGATCAAAAACAAAAAACCAGTCAGCACTGACCTTCAGTCAGGGAGCCCAGCCTCTGCGGTACGGGCCCGCAACCACTGACGAAAACTGCGCACCGCCGCGGGTGGATTGCGATGATGCGGCTGCATCAGGTGCAAGCGACCGCGACTGTGCATGCTGTGGGGCAAGGCCATTTGCAGGCGCCCGGAGTCGAGGTCGCTTTCCAGCAAGCGCTTCCACCCCAGGGCGACGCCGTGGCCCATCACCGCCGATTGCATCAACAGTTGATAGCTGTTGGTGCGCAAGGCATGGCGCGGCGAGTAGTAATCGGCGCCCGCGTCAGCAAACCAGTCGGCCCAAGTCAGCCAGTCGTGGTGGTGGTCTTCCACGATCAGAAAGGTGTGAGCGTGCAACAGGTGATGCAGGTCGCGAATCGGGCCATGGCGCTCAAGGTAACCGGGGCTGCACACGGCGATGACCTGCTCGCTGTCGAACACCGGCGACAGCTCAAGGCCGTGGGGCGCGGCCAGTTCATCCAAGTGATAGAACAAGCCCAGGTCATATTCGCTGACATCCAGATGGCTGGGGCTTTCGCTGCACAGGATGCGGATATCCAGGTCCGGATGGTCGCGCTGGAACTGCGGCAACAGACCGGCCAGCCAGATAGAGCTGATGGTGGGCGTACTGGCCAGGGTCAACTGGCGATCGGCACCGCGCCTGCGCAACTCGGCGGACTCGCGGTCAAGCTCGCGCAACAGGCGTTGGACAGTTCGAAAATAACGCACCCCGGCGGGTGTCAGGCTCAAGCCCTGGGCCAGCCGATAAAACAGCGGGCGGGCCAGGTCTTCTTCGAGGCGTTTGACCTGGCGGCTGACCGCGCTCTGGGTCAGGTTCAATTCATGGGCGGCCTGGGTAAAGCTCAAATGGCGGGCCGCCGCTTCAAAGGTCTGCAAGCAATTGAGGGGAGGAAGATCGACGTTACGGCGCGACATGAGCAAGTCCATTGGCAATGACGGGCCCAGGTTACCCCAGGCCCGCAGAGATCACGTTGGCGAGCATCCTGCCAGTTGCCTGCTCAGAGTGCGACCCTGGCCACGCGTTTACTCCATTGCCGACGGTGTTCCAACTGGCCGTTTTCCCAGGCGGTCTGCTCCGCTTCGATGTAGAACCACTCGGCGTCGGCGTGCACGCTCAATTGGCTTTCCACCTCCACGGCCCACTGGTCGCGGCCGACTCGGTAGTGCCATTCGATATCGGCCCGCGTCGACAGCGGATCCCAGGGCAAAGTGCGGTATTGCTCAGTGCAACGCTGGTCCACCGACAAGCCGTGGTCGGTAAACCGCACTGAACCCAAGTCATCTTCGATTTTCACGGAGACTTCGCCACTGCCCACGTCTTCGATCAAGGTGCGTTTCGGCGCAGCGGCGCGTAGGACGTCCATCGCCACCGGCGTAGCCGACTGTGGCGCTTCGAACGGGCAGTCCACCGCCTCGCCTTTGAATATCGGCAGTTGCAGGCTTTGCAGACTCGGCAGCAACGTCAGAGTGGTCAGCTCACGGCTCGGCCACAGTAACGGGAAACTCGCGGTACTAAGGGCAAGACGCAAACGGTAGCCGACGGGCAGGCGCATGCCGATGTGGTCGAGGTTTAACTGCACGTCCATGGGCTCACCGGGGACTACAGGTGTTACCTGGGAAAAATCCTCACGCAGTGTGAGATTGAGTACCCCGTAACTGATCTGCGTGACTTGCCCGTCCGGCGCTATCGCATTCAGCCGGGCGACCAATTGACCACAGGCGGTGTCACTTGCCAGGCGCAACTTAAGACGTGCATCGCCGAGCAACGACAGCGGCTCGGTCAGCACCTGGGAGTCGAAGCACAGCGAGTGGGCGTCATCACGACGTTGATCCGTCGGTCCATCGGGGCCAAACCAGATGGCGCAGTATTCGCCTTGGTGCAGGCCGGTGGTCAGCGGCGAGCAGATGCTGCGCGGCGCCGCCAATGGCAGTGAGCCTGCACTCAGGCCCTGTTCGCCGAGACTGAAATCCGCCCATTGCACCTGCGGATCCGGCCAGCCGGAGGTCTGCACCCAGATCCCCGGCCGCTCGGCATAACTGCCCTTCGGCGGCAGAATATCCTGTAGGTAAAAGGTGCAAGACGCGTCATCCATTACCCCGTTATTGATGCCCTTGAGCCAATGATCCCACCAGCGCTTGGCCTCTTGCAGGAAGCCGATGGCCGGGTTGGGCACGGCGAAATGCGGGTACTTGTGGATCCAAGGTCCGATCATGGCTTTCTTCGGGCCTGGTAGGTTTTGCATCAGGCGCGAAACGGTGTTGCGGTAGGCATCGCCCCAGCCACCCACCGCATACACGGCCGCCTTGATCTTCGAATAGTCCTCGCACACCGAGCCATGGCGCCAATAGTCATCGCGGGTCTGGTGTTGCAGCCAGGTTTGCGCCAGCAACGGCATGGCGTCCAAGCGTTGGTGCCAGAGGTGTTTCCAGTCGTCGCCCACCAGCAAAGGATCCGGCACCGCGGCGCTGAAGTTGAGCATGGTGGCGGCCCAGCCGAAGTTCTCCATCAACAGATTGCCGCCCTTGTAATGGATGTCGTCGGCAAAGCGATCATCGGTGGAGCACAGGGTAATGATCGCCTTCAACGCCTCGGGCTGGCGTGCCGCGACTTGCAGCCCGTTGAAGCCGCCCCAGGAGATGCCCATCATGCCGACATTACCGTCGCACCAGGGTTGATGGCACAGCCAGTCGATCACTTCGAGGGCGTCTTCCTGTTCCTGAAGCAGGTATTCATCGGCCATCAAACCTTGGGATTCACCGTTGCCCCGCATATCCACCCGCACACATACATAGCCCTGCCCCGCCATCCACGGGTGGGTCAGCGCATCGCGTACGGCGGTGCCGTCGCGTTTGCGGTACGGCAGGTATTCCAGGATCGCCGGGAAGGTTTGCAGGCCGCCGACTTCCGGTAACCAGATGCGGGCCGCCAGTTGGGTGCCGTCCTTCAAGGGGATCAGGCAGTGCTCGATTTCGCGCACGGTGTAAGCAAATTCAGTGACGATTTCCATCAGTAACTCCTACAGCGGTTCAATCGATCAGCGGGCGAAATCCGGCACCGGGCTGGCGCCACGCGATTGCATTTCGGGGGTCCGCTGAAGGCGTTTCACATCCAGCAACGCGGGATTTTTCAACCAGAAAATCAGCGAGGTACTGGCCAACAACACCAGGATCATCCCGGGCAAACCGCCGAGGTTGGAGAGCATCTTCACCCCGTCGATGCCCACAAACGCGACCATGACCCACGACACCGTGCCGATAATCAGGCCCCAGACGATCTTCAGCAGCGGGTTGCCGTCGAGATCGGAGTCCGCGGTCACGCCTTTGCTGCACAGGTTGGCGATCACATCGGTGCTGGAGTCCGCCGCCGTGACAAACGAGATGAACGCTACTAACAGCAGGAACGCGATCATCAGGCCGCTGGCCGGCAATTGCTGGAACATCTGGTACAGCACGTGCTCCACGCCCTGCTCGTTCAGCACACGGTTGAGGCTGCCGTCGCCGAGGGCATCGAAGTACAGGCTGGTGCCGGAGAAAATGCAGATCCATATCGCCGTGAACAGCGCCGGGTAGAGCATGTTGATATGGATGAATTCGCGCACGGTATAGCCACGGCCAATCTTGCCAAGGAACAGCGCGCTCACCGGCGCCCAGGCAAACCACACCGACCAGTAGAACACCGTCCAGCTCTGCGGCCAGGTGTCGCCACTCGCGGCGCCAGTGAACAGGCTGCGGCTGAAGAAGGTGTCGAGGTACACGCCAAGGGACTCGACGCCGAGGCTGAACATGTACAAGGTCGGCCCGCACAGCAGCACAAACAATCCCAGCCCCAGCATGATCCAGGTGTTGAACGAGGACAGCATCACAATGCCTTTCTGCAGGCCGCTGGCGGCCGAGGCGACAAAGGTGATGACGATGATCGCAACGATGATGGCCAGGCGGAACGGCGTGGTTTCACCGCCGATATATTGGGCCAGGCCACCGGCCAGGGTCAGCGCGCCAGTGCCCAGGGATGAGGCCATGCCCGCCACCAGGGCGAACATCGCCAGGGTGTCGATCAGCCCGGCGTAGCGCTTGACCCGCGCTGCGCCCAGCAGCGGCTCGAGCATGGCGCCAATGGAGAAGTTGCTGCGACGGTTATAGAACACCAGCGCAAACACCAGCGAGGGCACCAGGTAAATGGCGTAGGGGGTGATGGTCCAGTGCAGGAACATCGTCGACATGGCAAAGGTCTTCGCCGCCGAACTGCCCGCTTCGATCGGCAGGCTGGTGGGTGGGCCATACAGGTGATAGAGCGGTTCGGCGGTGGTCCAGAACAGCACGCCCACTGCGAGCGTGGTGCACAGCGCCACCATGAACCAGCGCCATTTGCGCAGCAATGGCTGGGCGTCTTCGCCGCCGATACGCACCTTGCCCAACGCGGAGAAGTAGACGATCGCCGTCAGCACCACCATGGCAAACGAGCCGGCACTGAACAGCCATGAGAAGTTTTTCAGGATTAGGTTATTGAGCTGTTTGCTGATCGCCAGGAAGGCATTCAAGTCGACATAGCTGGCGATCACCGCCGCCAGCAGGATCAGGAACGTTGGCCAGAACACCAACGGACGCAGTGGATACTTCATAGAGAGCCATTCCCCTTGCAGACTATTCTTATCTTAGAGAGCGGGCACCGCAGCATCCTGCTGCCGTGACTCGCCTGGAAGTCTTCGCGTAGCTATAGATAAACGTTTAAGCGGCCAGGGACGCAATCAACCAATCTGCATAGGGGTATTCCTTCACGTCATGGCGCACCAGCACAGTTCAGGGCGACATGCAGTGCACAACGGCGAAGCGTAAGGCGGATAAATCGCAGACGAAAAAAAGCCCGCTCAATGAGCGGGCTTCTTGTGGTGACCTGGCGTTCAGCGTTCCAGGTGACCGAATATGGCGCAGCGGACGGGACTCGAACCCGCGACCCCCGGCGTGACAGGCCGGTATTCTAACCGACTGAACTACCGCTGCGCGTAACACTTGAAGCGAATGGTGGGTGATGACGGGATCGAACCGCCGACATTCTGCTTGTAAGGCAGACGCTCTCCCAGCTGAGCTAATCACCCTTCACTTTCGGTGTGGGCGGCATCATACACCAAAAATTCGCAATGTCTTGATTTAAATGCACTTTATTTTTGATTTTTTCCAGAGCCCGGCGAAACCCCGTAAAAACGGGCTTCTGCTCGCGCAAATACGAGTCTATTGGGTTTACCGGGCGCTTAACCGCACAATTAAAAATTATTCTCAATAACGCCTGAGCCACGCTTATGTCTGTGGGTGAACTGCCCTTCCAAAGGGAAATCACCCAGCTCTGCAGCGAGCATCATGCCTGGCTGCTCACCTGGCTGTGGCGCAAGCTCGACTGCCGCCAAAGTGCCGCTGACCTGGCGCAGGACATCTATAACTCTCCCCATGGCGGCGATGAAGAGCTCTCCCAGGACGCCAATTGGCTGGTCGACCTGATGACCCAATATCAGGTCAGCAAAAACCTGTCGGCGACGCTGAACGTCAACAATATCTTCGACAAGTCTTACTACACCAACATCGGCTTCCATAACTCCGCCGCTTACGGTGAGCCACGCAATTTCATGGTGATCACACACTGGAATTTCTGATCCCCCAATAAAAAACGCCGCCGACCATCGGAAATGATCGGCGGCGTTTTTTTTGCAAAGCCCAGACAGCAAAAAGCCCGCTCAATGAGCGGGCTTCCTGTGGTACCTGGCGTTCAGCGTTCCAGATAACCGAATATGGCGCAGCGGACGGGACTCGAACCCGCGACCCCCGGCGTGACAGGCCGGTATTCTAACCGACTGAACTACCGCTGCGCGTAACACATGAAGCGAATGGTGGGTGATGACGGGATCGAACCGCCGACATTCTGCTTGTAAGGCAGACGCTCTCCCAGCTGAGCTAATCACCCTTCGTTTCGGTGTGGCGCGCATTCTACGGAGCGGCCCTAGGTCTGGCAAGCACTTTCTTAAATCTTTTTTTTGATAGCTTCCAATGGCTTAGGCAGGGTTGGCCTGGGACGTTATCAAGAGAATAATGCCCCCCTTTGTATAAAGGAGAGACTCGCCCCATGTGGTTCAAGAACCTGCTTATCTATCGCCTGACCCAAGATCTGCCTGTTGATGCCGAGGCGTTGGAAGCGGCCATGGCCACCAAACTGGCGCGCCCTTGTGCCAGCCAGGAGTTGACCACTTACGGTTTCGTCGCGCCTTTTGGTAAAGGTGAAGACGCTCCCCTGGTTCACGTCAGCGGTGACTTCCTACTGATCGCCGCGCGCAAGGAAGAACGCATCCTGCCGGGCAGCGTGGTGCGTGACGCACTGAAAGAGAAAGTCGAAGAGATCGAGGCCGAGCAAATGCGCAAGGTCTATAAGAAGGAACGCGACCAGATCAAGGATGAAATCATCCAGGCCTTCCTGCCGCGCGCCTTTATTCGTCGCTCGTCGACCTTTGCCGCGATCGCGCCGAAACAGGGCCTGATCCTGGTCAACTCCGCCAGCCCCAAGCGCGCCGAGGACTTGCTGTCCACACTGCGTGAAGTGATCGGCACCCTGCCGGTTCGCCCGCTGACGGTAAAAACCGCACCAACCGCGATCATGACCGACTGGGTCACCACCCAGAAGCCGGCGGATGATTTCTTCGTGCTCGACGAGTGCGAACTGCGCGACACCCATGAAGACGGCGGCATTGTGCGCTGCAAGCGCCAGGACCTGACCGGTGAAGAGATCCAGCTGCACCTGACCACCGGCAAAGTCGTGACCCAACTGTCGCTGGCCTGGCAAGACAAGCTCTCCTTCATGCTCGACGACAAGATGACGGTCAAGCGCCTGAAGTTCGAAGACCTGCTGCAAGACCAGGCGGAACAGGATGGCGGTGAAGAAGCCCTGGGCCAACTGGATGCGAGTTTTACCCTGATGATGCTGACGTTTGGTGACTTCATCCCTGCGCTGGTCGAAGCACTCGGCGGTGAAGAGACCCCACAGGGTATCTAAAAGCTAATTAGATCTTATGTGGGCACGGTCAGTGTGGGAGCCGGGCTTGCCCGCGATGCAGGCACCTCGGTCTTCAGTTGAATCGAGTTGATGCTATCGCAGGCAAGCCAGCTCCCACATTTGATCGAGTTGCCACCTCCAGCACTCTAATAACAAGGACACCCCCATGCGCGCACTCGCCGTCTTGAGCCGCTTCGTTGGCAATACCTTCGCCTACTGGGTGTTGATTTTCGCCGTCGTCGCCTTCCTCGAACCCGGCTGGTTCATCGGACTGAAAAGCGCCATCGTCCCGTTGCTGGGTCTGGTGATGTTCGGCATGGGATTGACCCTCAAGATTGATGACTTCGCCGAAGTCGCCCGCCATCCGTGGCGCGTGGCATTGGGCGTGGTCGCACACTTCGTCATCATGCCGGGCGTGGCTTGGTTGCTGTGCCAGGCCTTCCACCTGCCGCCGGAAATTGCCGTTGGCGTGATCCTGGTCGGCTGCTGCCCAAGCGGCACCTCCTCCAACGTGATGACCTGGCTGGCCCGCGGCGACCTGGCGCTGTCGGTCGCCATCGCCGCCGTCACCACCCTTCTCGCCCCGCTGTTTACGCCGGCGTTGATCTGGCTGCTGGCGTCGGCCTGGCTGCCGGTGTCGTTCATGGAGTTGTTCTGGTCGATCCTGCAAGTGGTGCTGCTGCCGATCGTGCTCGGCCTACTGGCGCAGCGCGTGCTCGGTGATCGGGTACGCCACGCGGTGGATGTGTTGCCACTGGTGTCGGTGGTGAGCATCGTGATCATCGTCGCGGCGGTGGTTGCCGCCAGCCAGGCGAAGATCGCCGAGTCGGGCCTGTTGATCATGGTTGTGGTGATGCTGCACAACAGCTTCGGTTACTTGCTGGGCTACTTCACTGGCCGCGTGTTCAAGTTGCCATTGGCGCAGCGCAAGTCGCTGGCGCTGGAAGTGGGCATGCAGAACTCCGGGCTGGGTGCCGCATTGGCCAGCGCGCATTTCTCGCCCTTGGCGGCGGTGCCGAGTGCGTTGTTCAGCGTCTGGCACAATATTTCCGGGGCGTTGCTCTCGACTTACTTGCGCCGCATGAGCGAGAAGGAAGACCGTCGCGCCTTGGAGAACACGCCGCAAACTTGATCAGTCGATCACTTTTGGGCACTCTTACGAGCTTCGCGGGGACGACCCCGTGACGCTTTCAAGCGCCTAATCCGGGGACGACCCCACCTAGCGTTAGGAGGTCATCATGTCCTGGATCATTCTGTTTTTTGCGGGCCTGTTTGAAGTTGGCTGGGCCGTCGGCCTGAAATACACCGACGGTTTCAGCAAGCCGCTGCCCACTGCCCTAACGATTGCCGCCATGGCCGTAAGCCTTGGCCTGCTGGGGCTGGCGATGAAGGAACTGCCCCTGGGCACCGCCTACGCGATCTGGACCGGAGTCGGTGCCGTGGGCACCGTGATCGCCGGGATTATCCTGTTTGGGGAATCCATGGCGCTGTTCCGCTTGGCCAGTGTCGCGCTGATCATTTGCGGGCTTATTGGCCTGAAGATCAGTACTTAAGCCACTACCGCAATCGCGGCGATGCGGCGACCCGACAAGTCCGCTCCCACATTTGGATTTGTAGATACGCTCAGATGTGGGGGCTTGCCTGCGATGAGGGCCTTGAAGCCAGAAAAAACTACCTGACACTCCCCCGCAACACCCCCACCCTTTCCTGCAACTGCGCAGGCGTCGCGGCCTCTACCGTCACCGGCTCACCCGCCACCAACACCACCCGCGACCAGACCCGATGAAACAACCCTTTGTTCGGATCGCGGCTGAAAAAACTCCCCCACAACCCCTGCAACGCCATCGGAATCACTGGCACCTGCGTCTCCTCCAGGATGCGCGTCACGCCACCGCGAAACTCGTTCATCTCGCCATCGGCGGTCAACTTGCCCTCCGGGAAAATGCACACCAACTCCCCGTCCTTCAGATACTGCGCAATCCGCGTGAAGGCCTTTTCATAGATTTGGATGTCTTCGTGACGCCCGGCAATCGGAATCGCCCCGGCCGTGCGGAAGATAAAGTTCAGCACCGGCAAGCGGTAGATCTTGTAGTACATGACAAAGCGAATCGGCCGACGCACCGCGCCGCCGATCAGCAGCGCATCGACAAATGAAACGTGGTTGCACACCAGCAGCGCCGCGCCTTCGTCCGGGATCGCTTCCAGGTTGCGATGCTCCACGCGGTACATGGAATGGCTGAGCAGCCAGATCATGAAACGCATGGTGAACTCGGGGACGATCTTGAAGATGTAGGTGTTAACCGCGATGTTGAGCAGCGACACCACCAGGAACAATTCGGGAATCGACAGCTTGGCCACGCTCAGCAGCAGGATCGACACAATCGCCGAGACCACCATGAACAGTGCGTTAAGAATGTTGTTGGCAGCGATGACCCGCGCACGCTCGTTCTCGGCGGTGCGCGACTGGATCAACGCGTACAGCGGCACGATATAGAAGCCGCCGAACACGCCCAGGCCGAGGATATCGAACAACACCCACCAGGCTTGGCCGTAACTGAGCACCGCGAGCCAATCGTTGGCCTGCACGTTCTGCGGGAAGCCGCCGGAATGCCACCACAGCAACAGGCCGAACACGGTCAGGCCGAATGAGCCGAACGGCACCAGGCCGATTTCCACCTTACGCCCGGAGAGTTTTTCGCAAAGCATCGAGCCGAGGGCGATCCCCACAGAGAACACCGTGAGGATCAACGTGACCACGGTTTCGTCGCCGTACAGCCATTCCTTGGCGTACGCCGGGATCTGCGTCAGGTAAATCGCGCCAACAAACCAGAACCACGAGTTACCCACGATTGAGCGCGAAACGGCCGGCGTCTGCCCCAGTCCCAGGCGCAAGGTGGCCCAGGATTCACTGAAAATGTTCCAGTTCAGGCGCAACGCTGGGGTCGACGCCGCCGCCCGCGGAATACTGCGGCTGGCCAGGTAACCCAATACCGCCACACCGACGATCGCCACGGCTACCACCGGTGCGTAATGGGTGGACGACATCATTATTCCAGCGCCGATGGTACCGGCCAGGATCGCCAGGAACGTGCCCATTTCCACCAGGCCGTTGCCACCTACCAGCTCATCGTCGTGCAGGGCCTGGGGCATGATCGAGTATTTCACCGGACCGAACAGCGCCGAGTGGGTGCCCATGGCAAACAGCGCCAGCAGCATCAATTCCAGGTGGTTGGTCAGGAAGCCCGTCGCGCCCACGGCCATGATCACAATCTCGCCGATCTTGATCGCGCGGATCAATGCGTCCTTGTTGAACTTCTCGCCAAACTGCCCGGCCAGCGCCGAAAACAGGAAGAACGGCAGGATGAACAGCAAGGCACAGAGGTTGACCCAAATGGACCGGTCACCGTCGATGGTGAGCTTGTAGAGAATGGCCAGGATCAGCGATTGCTTGAAGATATTGTCGTTGAACGCACCCAGCAACTGGGTGATGAAAAACGGCAGGAAACGCCGTGTGCGCAGCAAGGTGAATTGCGAGGGGTGGCTCATCGTCCGTGTTCCTGCGTGGCCTGTTATCGATTCAGGCCACGACTTTACCTAATCCGGCTTACTTATTCGCTAGTCCTGCAATGCATGGCGAAACAAAAAGCTCACCTTTATAGGCGCCCTGCACCGTGCGTTTAGCGACGATCAGCCACATCAGCGTCAACGCCACCACCAACAGACAGCCGAATACACTAAAGAACCCCAGGTGCAGCAGGCTCGCCAACTTCAGTGTGGACAAGGCGTAAACCCCCAAGGGAAAAGTGAAGCCCCACCAACCCAGGTTGAACGGGATACCGGCGCGCAGGTAGCGCAGGGTAATCAGTACGGCGATCAGCATCCACCAAAGGCCAAAGCCCCACAGTGTAATGCCTGCCACCAGCCCGAGGCCGTTAGCCATTTCACCGACACCCGGCAAGCCATTGGCCGCGAAGATCGCCGGCGCATCTCCCCCCAGCAACAACATGCCCAAGGCACCGGTGCCGATGGGGCCTAGCGCCAGCCAGCTCGACGCGGCCATATTGGCGTGGGGCAATTTATGCAGGGCCATGCGCAGCATCAGGATGGTCAGGATGCTGAACGCCACCGGCAGGGAAAACGCCCACAGCACGTAGCTGGTCACCAGCATCACCAGTTGCGAATGGGCGTCCGCCAGGTGCGGGGCCAGCAGGCCACCGCTGGCGGCGGCGACTTCGGCGGCAACCACGGGCAGCAGCCAAACGGCAGTCATCTGGTCGATGCTGTGTTCCTGGCGGGTGAACATCATGAACGGGATAAGCACGCCGCAGGCCAAGGCCATCGCGACATCCAGCCACCACAGCGCTTCAGCCAGCGGGATCACGTCGCTGCCCCAACGCGGCAGGCCGAACAGCAGCAAGCCATTGAGAATGGTCGCGAGCCCCATGGGGATAGTGCCGAAGAACATCGACACCGTGGAGTGCCCGAAAATCCGCCGCGCCTCGTGGAAAAACATCACCCAGCGGGCTGCGTACAACACGCTGAACAACACGAACAGGCCGACGGTGAACAACCACAGCGCTTCGGCGATGGCGTACAAACCTGGCAGGTTGACCGGCAACTGCGCCAGCGCCAGCGCCAGCACGCCCGTGCCCATGGTCGCGGCAAACCAGTTGGGGGTGAACTGGCGAATCACTTCCCGAGGACGGGTCAGGTAACTGAAGGGTTTATAACTGATGGTATTCGAGCAGGTCATGATGGCAATCCTCTTCCTCACATGAGGTTGAGACCATGATAGAACCTGATCGAATATCTATATAACGGGTAATATCTCTATCTGTTA
Organism: Pseudomonas sp. RA_15y_Pfl1_P11; assembly: GCF_963970975.1. Lineage (NCBI taxonomy): Bacteria > Pseudomonadati > Pseudomonadota > Gammaproteobacteria > Pseudomonadales > Pseudomonadaceae > Pseudomonas > Pseudomonas sp. RA_15y_Pfl1_P11. Next base: position 412,966 of record NZ_CAXAOY010000001.1, on the reverse strand, counting down.
TCTACTTTGTAGATATGGCCTAAACGCTGCCTTCGCACTCGATCACCAGAATACGCGCCGGGCCTTGGGGATGGGCCACATGCTCGGTGCCGACACTGGCATAGAAGATATCCCCTACGCCCAACTCCGCCACCTGTTCGAAGCCGTTGTCGCGGTAGTGCATCTGCACGCGGCCATCCAGCACCACGAACACTTCCTCGCCGTCATTGATGTGCCAGCGATACGGCTGGTCAGTCCAGTGCAGGCGCGTGGTGATGCCGTTCATATTGGCGATATCCAGCGCCTCCCAGGCGCGACTGCCGGTGAAGTCCTTGCTGCGGATGATCTTCATGCTTGAATCTCGGTCGGGCGATACGAGAGGCGATTATTACCTATCAGCCGCGTGTCGTCGCCTTGGCGCGCGCCGAATCCTGCAACAGCAGCCCGACCAGTGCGCCGAGGGACAGCAGGATGAGTACCGCGCCGTAACCATCGGTGGTGACGATCAAACCAAAGCTGCGAATCAGGTTGCCCGCCAGCAAAGACGGCAGGCAGAACGCCAGGTAACTCAGCACATAAAACGCCGACATTAAACCCGCACGCTCATGGGACAAGGCCAGCGGCACCACACTGCGCAGGGCACCGAGGAAGCCTGCGCCAAACCCACTGCCGGCGATCAGGGTGGCGATAAAAAACAAAGGCAGGCTGGCGCTGTGCACGGCCGTGAGGATCAGCGCCACACCGACTGCCAGCAAGCCGGCCCCAAGGCGTAGCACTTTGTCGGCCGGGCGATTGCGCAGCGTGAAGATCATCAATGCGCCGCTCAAAGTCAACACCGCCACCAGGCCGCCGCCGATCAGGTTGGAGGTCGAACCGGTGGCGGCCCGTACGAGTGACGGCGCCAGGGACAGGTAGAATCCGCCCATCGCCCACACCGCCACATCCACCGGCAGCGACAACCACAAGGCCCGGCGCGCTTGCGGCGGTACATGTAAGGTCGGACACAGCGAAGCCAGTGCGCCGGGGATACGGCTGACGGTTTCCGGCAGGCGCCATACGTACACGGCCTGCAACAGCATCAACACGAACAGCGTGCAGTAGATCAACTGGGTCGGCAGCGGCGCGAATTCCACCAGCAGACTGCTGCCCATCGCACCGCACGCCATGCCCAGCAGCGGCGCCACGCTGTTGACCAGTGGACCTTGCTGGCGATCCGTGTCGAGCAGTGCTGCGCCCAGCACGGCAGTGGCCATGCCCGTAGCAAAGCCCTGCAGCGTACGTGCGGCGATCAACCAGGCCACGCTGCCTTCATTGATAAACAGCAGCATCGCCAGCATGTTAAGGATCAATGCAGCGAAGATCACCGGCTTGCGCCCCAGGTGATCCGATAGTGAGCCGACGGTCAGCAGCGCCGCCAGGAGACTCAGCGCATAGACACCAAAGATCAGCGTGAGCATGCCTGCGGAAAAATGCAGGCCTTCCTGATACAGGTGGTACAACGGCGTCGGCGCACTGGAGGCGGCAAGAAACGTCAGCAAGGTGATCGCAAGGAACACCAGGCTGGAACGCTGAGAAATAAAGTTGGGCATGCGCACACTCCGCTAAAGCTAATACTTTGCTTTTGCGGAGTGTGCTACCAGGCTGGGCTTAAAGCAAATTCTTTGTGTTAAGGTTTTACACATGGCGATAAAAGAAGGCCTCCGCCCGGGGGGCCGCAGTGCCCGGGTACAAGAATCCGTCCATTCAGCCGTGCGTGAACTGCTCGAAGCCCATGAGCGCTCCAGCGTCACCGTGCCGATGATCGCTGCGCGCGCGGGGGTGACGCCGTCGACCATCTACCGGCGTTGGGGCGACCTTTCTGTGTTGCTGGCGGATGTGGCGTTAGCACGGATGCGCCCGGACAGCGAGCCGGCGAACACCGGCAGCCTGCGCGGCGATTTGCAGGCCTGGGCCGAGCAGTATCTGGATGAGATGAGTTCAGAGCCTGGGCGGAACATGATGCGTGATGTGCAGTGCATGATTACGCCAGGCTACTGCGTGAGCATCCTGAGCGGGCAGTTTCAGGCGATTGTCGATCGCTATCCGGACAGCAGCCCGCCGAGCGTGGATCACCTAATCAACCTGCTGGCGGCGCCAACGGTGTTTCGTATTCTATTCTCGACCTCGCCGCTGACGGTTGAACAGCTGCATAGCCTGATCGAACTGGCACTGAAGGTCTGAAGCCCTTGCACAAAACCAAATGTGGGAGCGGGCCCGCCCCCACATTTTAGACCGCGTTTAGGTCCGCGCTTACGTACGCATCCCGCGCCCGCTCACCAGCAGCTTCGCGCAGCCCATATACAGCACCACGGTCGCCACCAACATGAACGTAATCGCCACGCTGATCTTGATATCCGACACACCCAAAATACCGTAGCGGAAGGCGTTGACCATGTGCAGCACCGGGTTGGCCAGCGATACGGTCTGCCAGAAAGGCGGCAGCAAGCTGATCGAGTAGAACACGCCACCGAGGTAGGTCAGCGGCGTCAGCACGAAGGTCGGAATGATCGAAATATCATCGAAGTTGCGTGCAAACACGGCGTTGATGAAACCCAGCAGCGAGAAGATCGTCGCCGTCAGGACCACCACCAGAATGGTGAGCCCGAGGTGATGCACTTGCAGGTGGGTGAAGAACAGCGACAACAAGGTCACGATCACGCCGACCATCAGGCCACGCAGCACACCACCGGCGGTGTAGCCGATCAGGATGGTGTGTGGCGACACCGGCGACACCATCAATTCTTCAATCGAGCGCTGGAACTTGCTGCCGAAGAAACTGGAGACCACGTTGCCGTAGGAGTTGGTGATCACCGACATCATGATCAGGCCCGGCACGATGTATTCCATATAGGTGAAACCACCCATGTCACCGATCTGCCGGCCGATCAGATTACCGAAGATCACGAAGTACAGGACCATGGTGATCGCCGGCGGCAGCAAGGTCTGCGGCCAGATCCGGGTAAAGCGCTTCACTTCGCGATAGACGATGGTTTGCAGCGCGACGAGGTTGGGTTGCAGTTCGGAACTCATACCGCCACCTTCGCCAGATTTTTCTCCACCAGGGACACGAACAACTCCTCAAGGCGATTGGTTTTATTACGCAGGCTCAGCACTTCGATGTTCTGGGTCGCCAACTGCGTAAACAGCGCGGTGATGCCCATGGCTTTGTCCACCTGCACTTCCAGGGTGTGGCTGTCCAGCAGACGACTTGGGTAGCCCATCAGTTGCGGCGCCACCGACAGGTTATTTTTCAGGTCGAGCAAAAAGGTTTCCACGTGCAACTGGCCCAGCAGGTTACGCATGCTGGTGTTCTCGACGATGGTGCCATGGTCGATGATGCCGATGTTGCGGCACAACTGCTCAGCCTCCTCCAGGTAGTGGGTGGTGAGGATGATAGTGATGCCTTTCTCGTTCAACTCGGTGAGGAATGTCCACATCGAACGACGCAGCTCGATATCCACGCCAGCAGTGGGCTCATCAAGGATGAGAAGGCGCGGCTCATGCACCAGCGCGCGGGCGATCATCAGGCGGCGCTTCATGCCACCAGACAGCGAGCGTGAGGGCACATCGCGCTTGTCCCACAGGCCCAGTTGGGTCAGGTATTGCTCGGCGCGCTCCTTGGCGATTTTCGCCGGGATGCCGTAGTAGCCCGCCTGGGTCACGACGATATCGAAGGTCTTTTCAAACTGATTGAAGTTGAATTCCTGGGGCACCACGCCGATGGAACGCTTGAGCGCCGCCGGGGATTTGTCCAGGTCATGGCCGAAGATATTCACCGAGCCGCTGGTCTTGTTAACCAGGGTCGAGAGGATGCCGATGGTGGTGGATTTGCCGGCGCCGTTGGGGCCGAGCAAGGCGAAGAAGTCACCTTCGGCAACGTCCAGATCGATACCACTCAGGGCCTGGAAACCGTTGCCGTAGGTTTTGGTTAGCTGCCGGATGGACAGAGCGGAACTCATATCGGGATACGCACCAAAAGAAGGGAATAGAAAGAGTAGATGAGGGCGCAGCGCAGGTAGTTCAACCTGCGATGCATGGCAGGCATGGTGCTTGCACGCGCGGCACAAGTACAGTCACCTGTATTAATAGTCAGTATTAAGTCAACACGGTCATGACCGCTTTGCGGTAGGCCGGCCGTTGTTGCAGGCGCTGATACCAGGCCTCTAGATGGGGCATTTCAGGCCGTTCAATGGGCATTTCAAACCAGGCATAGATGAAGCTGCCCAAGGGGATATCGCCCATGCCGATCTCATTGCCCGACAGATACGGCTGCGCGGCGAGCGCCTCGTCAACGGTCTTGAGCACATCGATACAGGTTTGGCGCCCGGCGTGGATGCTGTCCCAGTTCTGTTTTTCGGCCGGGGTGCGCAGCACGCCCCAGAACACGATCTTGAAGGGTTCGGCGAAAGTGGAAGTGGTCCAGTCCATCCACTTCTCCGCGTTGGCGCGGGCTTTCAAGTCACTCGGGTACCAGTTGGACGCCTGTTTGGCGCAGAGGTAACGCACGATGGTGTTGGATTCCCACAGCACAAAGTCGCCGTCTTCGATCATCGGCACCCGACCGTTGGGGTTCAACGCTCGGTATTGCGGTGTGTCGACTACACCAAAAGCCCCGCCCGCATCAATTGCCTCATAGTCCAGGCCGAGCTCCTCGGCGCACCACAGCGCTTTCCTGACGTTTGATGAATTTTTACGACCCCAGATTTTCAGCATGACCGCGCCTTCATTGTTGATGAACATGGCTGGATGAACGCAGCAGCATACGCCGGTTCAGGCGCGGCTCAAATCGCTGTGCATATCGCCAAGCAGGGGCGGCATATCCTCGGCAAACAGATGCGGGTAACACTGCTGGATATGGGCGAAGAAAAACGCCTCGGGTACGTCAGGGAATTGCCCATGGTCGACCACGTACTCCATCGAACGCTGGCCCTGGCGGTTGAAAGCGTGGAAAACGCTGTCGTTGATCCCGTCGAAATCCAGCGGCGGCACGTCGAACACATCGCACAGTTGCCTGTTGAACGCGGGCGTGGCTTTGACCCAGCGATCATTTAGGTAAAGCTCGGTATAACCGTGCATGGCAAACACGTCACTTTTGAGCAAGGCGAGCAGGCGCGGGGTCGACAAGTGATTGCGCACGTCCGCCAGGCCGATGCGCGCCGGGATGCCGCAGTGGCGGGCACAGGCCGCGAGCAACGTGGCCTTGGGCACGCAGTAGCTTTCGCCGGTGGACAGGGCAAAGCTGGCATTTAATGTGTCTGGATCGCGACTGAAGGTGTAGGGGTTGTAGCGAATCGCCTCACGCACGGCGTAGTAAAGGCTGACTGCCTGGTCACTTAAATTCGCACGAGTTCCGCGATGTTTTTCGGCGAACTCCACCACCGCAGGGTGGTCACTATCGATGAAGCGGCTGGAACTCAGGTACGTATCCATGAGTGTTATCTCCGAAGGAAGCCTAGAGTCTAACCACAGGCCTGCCGTGGAGTTAACGACGAATCGGCCAAATCTCGTTACACCCTGATCACCCCGCTTGCTCGGATGCCGACTAAGCTCCCTGGTGGTTTCGCCCCTGGTTTCACGGAGGATTGAATATGCTGTTGTTGTGGATACTGGTGCTGGTGGTCGGCATTGCCTACCTCGCACACCGCCGCGTCGCCCCCCTGCCCGCCCTTGGCGTCGTCGCCGTGTACTTGCTGGCGATGGGCGCCTGGAGCCACGCACCGGGCTGGCTGTTGCTGATCTTCTGGGTGTTGATCGCGGTTGTGGCCGCGCCGCTGTTGCTACCCGATCTGCGCCGCCAATACTTCACCAAGCCGCTATTCAGCTGGTTCCAGAAAGTCCTGCCGCCGATGTCCGAAACCGAGCGCGACGCCATCGAAGCCGGCACGGTGTGGTGGGACGGCGAGCTGTTCAGTGGTCGCCCTGACTGGGACAAGTTGCTGGCCTATCCCAAGGTCCAACTGACCGAAGAAGAACAGGCCTTTATCGACGGCCCGACCGAAGAACTCTGCGCCATGGTCAGCGATTGGGAAATCGGCCAGGCCATGGACTTGCCGCCGGCTGCCTGGGAACACATCAAGACCCACGGCTTTTTCGCGCTGATCATTCCCAAGGAATATGGCGGCAAGGGCTTCTCGGCTTATGCCCACTCCCAAGTCGCGATGAAACTCGCCACCCGCAGCGGCGACCTTGCGTCCACCGTGATGGTGCCCAACTCCCTCGGCCCGGCCGAACTGCTGCTGCACTACGGCACCGACGAACAACGTAACCATTACCTGCCGCGCCTGGCCCGTGGCGATGACATCCCTTGCTTTGCGTTGACCGGCCCGCTGGCGGGTTCCGACGCTGGCGCCATGCCCGACACCGGCGTGATCTGCAAGGGTGAATGGGAAGGCAAGGAAACCCTCGGCCTGCGCTTGAACTGGGAAAAACGCTACATCACCCTCGGCCCGGTCGCGACCCTGCTGGGCCTGGCCTTCAAGGCCCATGACCCAGACCACCTGCTGGGTGAAGAAGAAGACCTGGGCATCAGCCTGGCGCTGATCCCGACCGACACCCCCGGCGTGGAAATCGGCCGCCGCCACCTCCCCCTCGGCGCCGCCTTCATGAACGGCCCCAACTCCGGCAAGGATGTGTTCATTCCCCTGGAGTACCTCATCGGCGGCCAGGAAATGCTCGGCAAGGGCTGGATGATGCTGATGAACTGCCTGTCGGTGGGCCGTTCGATTTCACTGCCCGCCGTCGGGACCGGCGCCGCCAAGTTCACCAGCCTGGTGACCGGCCAATATGCGCAGGTGCGCGAACAGTTCAACGTGCCATTGTCGGCCTTCGAAGGCATCCAGGAAGCCCTGGCCCGCATCGGTGGCAACGCCTGGCTGATGGACAGCGCGCGCATGCTGACCGCTAATGCCGTGGACCTGGGGGAGAAACCTTCGGTACTGTCGGCGATCCTCAAGTACCACCTCACCGAACGTGGCCGCGAGTGCATCAGCCACGCCATGGACGTGCACGGTGGCAAGGGCATCATCATGGGCCCGAACAACTACCTGGGCCGCAGCTGGCAAGGTGCGCCGATCTTCATCACCGTGGAAGGCGCGAATATCCTCTCGCGCAACCTGATGATCTTCGGCCAGGGCGCCATCCGTTGCCATCCGTTCGTGCTCAAGGAAATGGCCCTGGCCGGTCGCGAAGACCATGACCAGGCGCTGAAGGAATTCGACAGCCTGCTTATGCAACATATCGGTTTCGCCGTGAGCAACGCCGCCAGCACCCTGGTGCTGAACCTCGGCGTAGGTCATTTCGAGAAAGCGCCGGGCAACCGTTTGAGCCAGGGGTATTTCCGCGCATTGAACCGTCAGGCTGCCGCGTTCGCGCTGCTGGCCGACCTGAGCATGATGCTTCTGGGGGGCGAGCTGAAGCGCCGCGAACGCCTGTCGGCACGCCTGGGTGATGTACTGAGCCATATGTACCTGGCCTCGGCCGCACTCAAACGTTATCACGACCTCGATTCACCGGATCATCTGCAACCACTGTTCACCTGGGCCATGGAAGAGAGCCTCGGCGAGTCGGAGCGGGCATTGGATGAACTGCTGAGCAACTTCCCGAACAGGGTCCTGGGCTGCCTGCTGCGGGTGATCGTGTTCCCGTTCGGCCGTCGCCATACCGGTCCGTCCGATGCACTGGATGCCGAAGTGGCCGCGGTAATCGGCCGTGCCAAAGGCGACCCAACCCTGGAAGAACTGCTCGCTGGCTGCTACCGCCCGCAATCTGCGGAAGACCCAGTGGGCGCCCTGCAGCATGCCTACGACCTGCTCGGCGCGAGCCATCCACTGCAGAAAAAACTGCACACTGCGTTAAAAAGCGGCCAGGTCAAACCGGCTGCCGGGGAACATGCCATCGACGCCGCGCTGCACGCCGGGGTATTGCAACCGGCCGAGGCGCAATCTTTGCGTGATGCCGAAGCGGCACGGCGCAAGGTCATCGACGTGGATGATTTCAGCAAGGAAGAGCTGACCCAAGCCGAAGGTAAAGTCCGCTGACCTCAGCGGTCATATAAATGCGGGCGTGAGAGCTATATACTCTCGCGCCCGTTTTTGCTTTAGAGGACTTATCTCGTGTCCAACATCGTTGCCGATCATCTCGTCTTGCTCGACCACTTGCGCAGCATCCTGGTTGCCGTCGGCGAAGCCGAGCAGGTGCCCGAGGAAAGCCATACGCTTTTTCTGGAGCGTTTTGACGAATTGCGCGCCCAGCTGCCGATTGATCCGATCGAAAGCCAGTACCTGGGCCAGGACCTGATGAGCCAAGTCATCCTGCGCTACCCACAAATTGCCCACTTGGTGCCGCGCGACCTGCTGTGGTTCTTTGGCGGTGACTGCCTGCACTTTATGCCAGACGAAGAACTGGACCTGTACCAGGCCCTGGAAGAACGTCGCTTCGAAGCCGAACAAAACGACGAGCCGTTCGACTGGAACCGGGAAAAACAGCTGCTGGCCATGCCGCAAGACCAGAGCAAGCACTGATTCCTGTGGGAGCTGGCTTGCCTGCGATGCAGGCAACTCGGTCTGCAGTTGAGCCGAGGTGATGCCATCGCAGGCTAGCCAGCTACCACATCTACCGACGACGCAGTGTCGGCTCCTTTGCCATACACTCCACCAGATAATCGATAAACACCCGCAACTTCGGCGGCAGATACCGCGTGGGTGAATGCAGCAACCACGCCTCGCCATGATAGGACGCAATAAAGTCCCACCCCGCCAACACATGCACCAACCGCCCCTCTTCCAAGGCATGGCGCGCCGTGAAATACGGCAAGCTGCCAATCCCTACATGCTGCAACACCGCATCCAAGCGCACACCGGTATGGTTCGCCGCATAACGCCCGCGCACGGGAACCGTCACTGCCTTGCCGGCCTGGCGGAATCTCCAGCGAGAATCCCCCGGCGTTTCCCCCAGATAGATGCAACTGTGCTCCAGCAAATCATGAGGATGGCCCGGCGTACCGTGATCGTCCAGGTACTGCGGTGTCGCGCACAACAAATGCTCGATAGGCAGTAACTGCCGGCCCACCAACCCCGGCGGTGGGCTGTCGGTGATGCGAATACTCAAGTCGATATTGTCATCAATCAGGTCCACCGGCCGGTCCTCGAGGATCAACTGCACATCTACCTTGGGATAACGCCGCAGGAACTCCGGCATGTGCGGGTGCACCACAAACCGCCCCACCGCCTTGGGCACGCTGACCCGCACCAGCCCTTCGGCTTCATGGGTGAACTGGCCGCTGATCTCCATCACCGAACGCGCCGCGCTGACCATTTCCTGGCAGCGCCTGAACACCTCTTCGCCACCCTCGCTCAAGCGCAATTTGCGTGTGGTACGTTGCAGCAACCGAGTCGCCAGGGCTCTCTCCAGGCGCGAGATGCTGCGGCTCACCGAGGAGGGTGAAGCGCCCATCTGCCGGGCGGCTTCGGAGAAGCTGCCGGCCTCCACCACATTGACGAAAATCGCCATTTCGCCCAGCAGCGGCAAAGGTAGATTGATGCTCATGGTGCACAGGTCCATTGACGATTCGGCGGATTATCACCCATTTGCGCACTATTTATACTGTCGGTAGAACCCTGATACGGATGTAGATAATGACCGAGCGCCTGTTTTTCACCCACGACCACCTGACTGCCGAGCTTGAAGTACTGGGTTGCACCCCGCACGAGGACCAGTTTGCAGTCATCCTGCACTCGACCATTTTTCACCCCCAGGGCGGCGGACAACCCTTCGATACCGGCTGGCTCGGTGACAGCACTGTACTGCGCGTCACCCAGGAAGCCGATCGCGTAGTGCACTACGTCGACCGGCCACTGGAACCGGGCCCGATCACCGCGCGGGTCGATGAACAACGCCGCGCGCTGCACACCCGGCTGCATTCCGCCGGGCACTTGATCGGCAACGTGGGCGAGACCTTGGGTTGGATGCCGATCAAGGCCCATCACTGGCCAGGCGAAGGCAAGATCACCTTTATCCGTGGTGAAACTGCGCAGGTCATGGAGGCCGCGGCGATTCAACAGCAGGTCAACCAATGGATCGCTGCGGACTCCCCACGCCATATGAGCCTCAAAGACGGCACTCGCGAAGTCGGCTTCGGCGAATTACCCGCGTATGCCTGCGGCGGTACTCATGTGCAGACATTGAGCGAGTTGGGCCAGGTGACCATCCTGGCCGTGTCGGAGAAAAAGGGCGCGCTCTGCGTTCGCTACGAAATCAACTGAGAAGACGCCTATATTCCGCAAGTGCGCGTGCAACTGCAAATAGCCTAGGCACGCCGGTTAGCCGGTCAATTCGCGTCGTCGTTGACGACCATTGCCGGCAAGCCTGCTTCTACAGGTCCGTTCGACCCCCTCGCCCATGGAAAAAGGAGGTGGTAGTGTGTGGAAATATTTCTGACAATTCGATCAGAAATCTTCTACTGACTACCAGCAAAGGAATGCGTCCCTCCATGCACTTTCCACTCAAGCAACTGGCGGCTGCCACCCTGTTCGCGGCGAGCCTATCGGCCATCTCTGGCCCAGCTTTCGCCACTATCACCCCCGACCAAAGCACGGCGATTCTCAAGAGTTTCAGCGAAACCTCCGTCAGTGATTTTCGTGGTTTCCTCGGTACCCTGGCCAACGGCGACCTTGGCAAGACCAGCGATGTGGGCCCGGCGATCAGTGCCTTTCTCGACAACAAAACCCTGAGCGCCGACCAGCAGAACGAAATCAATCGGCTGCTGGGCATCTATACGCGGGTGAAGTATGGCAAGGCCGCCACCGAAACCCTGCGTGAGCTAGTGGAAATTCCGACCTTCAATGTGGACGGTCTACCGCAGTATAAAAATCCGGAATTCATCAAGATCGCCGGCAAGATCCAAGACCTCGCCAAGGCCTTCAACCTGAATTTCCGCAATATCGACAATCGTGTGTACGAAATTTCTCTGGAAGGCAGCGGCGATGAGGTGGTCGGCATCCACGCCCATGCCGATGTGGTACCGGTAACGCCGGAAAACTGGGTGCTGAAAGACGGCACCAAGCTAGATCCGTTCAAGGTCACGCTGATCGGCGACCGCATGTACGGCCGTGGCACCGAGGATGACAAAAACGCCATTGTGGTAGCCCTGTATGCCATGAAGGTCATCAAGGAAGAGAAGCTGGCGCTGGCGCGTAACTTCAAGCTGCTGGTGGACACCACCGAAGAAACCTCCGGCGACGCAATTCCGTATTACTTTGAAAAGAACCCGACGCCGCAATACAACCTCGCGCTGGATGGCGGCTACCCAGTGGTAATTGCCGAGAAAGGCTACGGCACGGTGATGGCAACCTTCCCGCGTCGCAAGCCTGAAGGCAAAGGCGCGGAAATCATCTCGATGACCGGCGGCATGGCGACTAACCAGATCCCGTCGGCTTCGGTTGCAACGTTTCTCAGCGACAAACCTGCCGAATTGGCCGCCAGCCTGCAAAAGGCCGGCACTGAATATGCCAAGCGTAACGGCGGTGATTTCGAGGTCGCCACCAAGGTCGACGGTAAAGACGTCAAGCTGACGGTCACTGGTGTTTCGGCTCACTCGTCCGAGCCGGAGTCCGGCATCAACCCGGTATCGCGCATGCTGGAACTGATCCACAGCATCGACGGCAAAATCGCACTCAAGCACAACCAGATTACCGATGCCGCACGTTATGCGTCTGACAACTGGGGCCTGGACTACCTCGGCGGCAAGCTGGGCGTGGGCTTCTCTGACGAATTCATGGGACCGCTGACCACCTCGCTGACCTTTGTTGGCCTGGATGACAAAGCCTTCAAACTGGCGGTGAACCTGCGTGTGCCGAAGGGCAAATCCCCGGAGAAACTCAAGGCACAAATCGCCGAAAAGTTGAGCGCCTGGGACAAGAAAACCAAGGTTAACGTGGACTTTACCTACTCGGTGGCCGAACCGATGTTCCGCAACCCGGAAGGTGAATGGGTGAAAGCACTCTTGGCAGTGGCCAGCGAAAACCTCGGCATGGAGCACAAGTTCGGCACCTCGGCCGGCGCAACGTCCGTGCACGAACTGCCGAACGGCGTGCAATTCGGCCTGGCGCGGCCGGAAGTAAAGTACACCGGGCACACCGACAACGAGTTCAAGACCGTCGACCAGTTCTTGCTGGACTTGCAGATTGTCACAGAAATGATGGGCCGTATCGGGCAGTTGCCGAAGCTCTGACCCTCCCCGGACCCGCCAGCCTGGCGGGTCCTTTTGGCGCCGACCTAGCCATTCGGTCAGTTACCACGCTGAATCCTCTTGCGTACCCTGCCCTCTGACTCTGTCGGAGGAATCGGGATGTCTCTGCTCAACGCTGTCGAACGTGCCTGTACACGCCTGGCTCCCTTTGGGTGGCGCGACCTGTTGCTGCTCCATGGCCTGGATATCACTTCGGGCACGCTGCGCGAAGAACTTGCCCAACCTCTGCAGATCAACCGCACATTGGCGGGTTTCGAAGACTTCTCTGTCAGCGCTATGCGTGGTATCGAACCGGGGCGACCGGCTGACAGCCTGCTGTTTCATGCATTCGCATCGCCCAACGTGAGCACCGATATCCGCGGTGAAGCACTGACCGAATTTCCGACAGCGGCTGAAATCGAGCAGATCCTCAATTACGTCTACGGCGCAGCGCCCCCCAGCTTGGCGTCATTCGGTGATCAGCAACTGGCGATCGCGGTGTTTGCCTACGAATACCGGACACAGCCTGAAACCGTGCATCGCCGCCAGGCCGACTTGTGTTTTTCCCGCACCGGCGTGGCCCGCGTGGGCACAGCCGCCGCGCTATATGACCCGCAACGGCGAGGGTTCTTGCCATTCGTTGAGGGCCAGCCCAGTCAAATGCGCGTTATACCGGCGCGCTACGGCGCCTTTATCGCGGCAAAACACATTGGCCAGCCAGAACAATTTGGCCCGATGAACGCCCAGCCCATCGACTCGGACCTTGAGTTCTGGGTGCCCCTGCACAAACTTTTCGATGGAGATGAATGCCTGGCGGGGATGGACCTGAGGGTGCAACTGGAAAGCCACCAGATCAACGAAAAGATCGGGCAGATCCACCGGCGCTTTCACGGTACCGGCTGGCAGGAACCTGACATTCTCAACCCGCCTTTCGTGATTACCCAAGGACTCTGCCATTGGGCGGATGTCGATACGTTCGCGCCGGGACTGCTGGTGCCCGACGCTAAAAAGACCCTGGTGGAGCTGGCTTATTATCAGGGCAGCCCGCTGTCGTTCATGATGCCGTCGGACTCGGGTGGCCTGATCCATGGACGGCATCGCGTGCGCGACGACGGCTCGGTCGAAGACCTCAATGAGTTGGAAAACGTCGATGCAATCGTCAAGGCCGGCGGCTATCGCGCCCTGCACTATCAAGACGCCATGGCGGACGGCTGGGTGCGGGCGAACTGCCCGCAGTTGATGCTGGAAAGCATTGCCGCCTATTCCATCATTGGTGCCCCGGACTTTTTCCCACTGTGCGGACAACGAGAACTCAAGGCGTGGTCCAGCGACCCCGAGGTGTTCCCCTGCCCGGCGCCACCTTGCCCGGAGGTGTGGCATACACGGGTCAATCCGCTGTGCGACGTGCGCTTCTATATCAATCAGTCCCTGACGGGTAATCACTTCTCCCCGGAAGATCGCGGCGTCACGGCGATTATCTCCCATCCCCAGCCCTCGACAACGCCCAACGCGAGCACGTCGGTGGCGGGTGCCCAGCGACAATCCTGGCTGCCGGATTTCGCCAACGGTGTGTTTGGACCCGGCTGGGAAGTCGGCCGCGGCTTGGTGGATGCGCCGTTTACCAATGTGCTTTGCGGCTATCAACTGGCCAGCCCATTTACCGAGGACGCACGTATCTGTGCCGCGCTGGGCTCCTACTGGCCAGGTGTCGCGCCGGACTCGACCCGCACGTTCGAACCGCGCAGTGTGTCGGCCACGGTCATCCCGCTGACAGACAGCGAAACAGGCCAGCGCGGCAGCCCGGGCTGGGATGGCCGCAGCGGACCGGCACTGATTGAAGTTGAAGGACGCTCGGTGGTCCAGTACGAGGCCTATGAGTACAGCGATTACACAAGAGCCGCACTGGCCGGCCAGTTGTCGCTGGCGATGACCGGGCAGACCAGCACCGAGCAGTACCATCAGCGTGTGCTGGGCATGCGGCGCGCGTACAAGGCAGTCGGCGCAGGATCAGACAAAGAACAGCGAAAACTCTGGCCCCTGCTGTCGTTTTATCGGGTAGAACTGCCGGATGACGCCTTCGAGGCGGCGCAACAGCAAGCCAATCATCGGCTGGAGGGCGATGTGCAGCACTACTGGCTGTACAAGCGCGGGGGGATCACCACACCGACGGACAACTTCAAGCTTCGCCATGTGCAGATCGAGCAACAGGTGCAACTGTATATGGGCCAGGACGCGCTGCTTGTCCGCCAGGACGGTGGGCCCTGGCGCAAAGTTGATGAACGACGTTGACGTGGTGGTCATGGGAGCGGGCCCGGCGGGATGTGCCGCGGCGATTCATTGCGCACAACGCGGTTTGCGGGTTGGCTTAGTAGAAAGAAGCCATTTCCCTCGACACCGACCCGGGGAGACTTTGCATCCAGGGGTTGAACCCTTGCTGCGGCAACTCGGCGGCAACGCACTACTGACCGATCCGGCATACCTGAGACACGCCGGGCACTGGGTGCATTGGGATGGCCCACCGCGCTTCCATGGGTTTGGCGGTGAGGCCTGGCGGGGTTTTCAGATCCCGCGCGCCCTGCTCGATCAGCAATTGCTCCAACAGGCCCGCACGCTGGGCGTGCAGGTTAGCCAACCGAAGTGCGTCAGCCAGGTGTTGCAACAGCACGGTCGGGTATCGGGCGTTCAGGTCGGGGCTACCCAATGGACCGCGCGCTACGTGTTGGACGCCACCGGTCGGCATGGCTGGCTGCAACGTCAATTGCAGATACCCTGCCTGCGCCTTTCACCTCGGCTGATTGCAAGGTATGGCTACTGCGAGGACCACCGCCTTCCGGATACAGCACTGGGACTGTTTGCCAACCGCCAGGGCTGGCACTGGCTTGCTCGAATCAGCAGCACCTGCGTGCATTGGACGCAGCTGTCGTTTTACGCTGCGGACACCTGCAGGGCGATCCCTAAAGCACTGGACCAACAAACAGCGACCGACGTGACGCGAGGCGCCGACGTGACGTGGCGGTGCGCTCAGCACACCACGGGGCCTGGCTACTTTTTAGTCGGCGATGCCGCCGCAACCCTCGACCCTTGTGCCTCCCATGGCGTAATCAAGGCATTGATCTCAGGCATGCAGGCTGCCTCGGCGATTGTTGATTGCCTGTCCTGGCCGGCGGGGGAATCGATTATTCAAGCGGCCTATCACGCCTGGGTACGGGAAGGCTTCAAACGTGATGTGACGGCGCTGCGCGGCTTTTATCAAGCCCACCCCCACCCACCGGCGTGGCTGCACACTCAGGAATAAAAATCGACACACACAAAAACGCCGATCATCTCTGATCGGCGTTTTCGTTGAATATGGAGCGGGAAACGAGACTCGAACTCGCGACCCCGACCTTGGCAAGGTCGTGCTCTACCAACTGAGCTATTCCCGCAAATGGCGTCCCCTAGGGGACTCGAACCCCTGTTACCGCCGTGAAAGGGCGGTGTCCTAGGCCACTAGACGAAGGGGACACGCTACTGAAATACATGGTGTGTATTTCAGTGCCCAGAGATTAGATCCGAAGATCATGCCCTGGTTTCACTCAGTGTCGCCCAAGAGCAACACTGCTTAAATTTGGAGCGGGAAACGAGACTCGAACTCGCGACCCCGACCTTGGCAAGGTCGTGCTCTACCAACTGAGCTATTCCCGCATATTGGCGTCCCCTAGGGGACTCGAACCCCTGTTACCGCCGTGAAAGGGCGGTGTCCTAGGCCACTAGACGAAGGGGACACACGTACAACATTCACTCCCAACCGCGTTTCGCTGTGCGCTTTACGCTGTAAGTGGCGCGCATTCTATGGATGGATTGAAAGGTCGTCAACCCCCAAGGATAAATTTATTTAAATCAATGACTTCGCCCTGCTTTACGGGCTTGTGCGAACGTTATGCCCGTTCGGGCTTTGGCGCCTATATTCTGGCGCCCGACAAGACGCTATAGTTCACTCCGGAAAATGATGGCAATGTGCATTCATGCAGGGAACGCCTATCTATATAGAAGCAAACTACCTGGGCAACTGGTCGATCAGTTCTATCCGCCGGAACGCCCAGTCACTACACTCCACTGTAAACCCTATAAAGAGGTCACACCGGTGACACCACTCATGATCACCCTGTTGGTAATAGCCGTTATCGCCATACTGATTGCCATTGGCTATATGAACCACGTGGTGGAAAACAACAAGCTGGAAAAGAAACGTACCGAAATCGAACTCAATGATCGGCTGCGCCGCTGCGGTGAAATCACCGAGACCTTTCCTGGCCAGTTGATGACCCCGGCGCTCAAACTGTTGCTGACACGACTGGAGCTCAACGTTAACCAGCGGCTGTTGAACCTCAACAAGACCAGCGCACCGATCAAGGCCCGCATCGCCGAGCTGAATGCGCTGGTGGCCCAGGGTGAATCGATCCCGGTGAGCAACCCGCCCGCGCCGATCCAGACCGAAGCCAAGGCCAAGGACGTGCGTTTCCTGCTTGAAGCCCTCCACGGCCAGGTCACCCGCGCTGCTCAGGACGGCTTCCTGTCGTCCAACGAGGCCAAGCACTGGATCAAGGAAATCCGCCATATCCTGGTGTTGCTGCATATCGAGTTCTTCAACAACCTCGGCCAGCACGCTTTGCAGCAAAGCCAGCCGGGCCAGGCGCGCCTGGCATTCGAACGTGGCGTGCAGTACCTGCGCAAACAACCGGAGCCGGGGATCTACAGCGCACAGCTGCAACAACTGGAAGCCCAACTGGTCCGCGCCAACTCCACGGTACTGACCAACAGCAAGCCTGCCCAAGACGAGGTCAACGAATTGACCGAAGGCCTCAAAGTGGTCGACGCCGACGCGGAATGGAAGAAAAAAGCCATTTACGACTGATTGGCCCCTCTCCATGTGGCGAACTCTGTTCGCCACATGCCATCACTTTGCATCTATCCGCCGCCCCTCGACTAGCGTAAAAAAGTGCCCCTCACTCCGTGAAGTCAGAGGCCTGCTATGCCTGTCGCCGTCATTGATGGACAACCGCTGCACTACGTCGACCAGGGCTGCGGCCCCGTCGTCCTGCTGGGCTCAAGCTACCTGTGGGACCGCGACATGTGGTCGCCGCAGGTCGAAGCCCTGTCGCAACAGTACCGCGTGATCGTGCCCGAGCTGTGGGGCCATGGCGAGTCCGGCCCGCTGCCGGCGCAAACCCATTCCCTCGACGACCTCGCACGCCAGGCCCTGGCCCTGCTGGACCAGTTGGACATTTCACACATCAACCTGGTGGGTCTCTCAGTCGGTGGCATGTGGGGTGCGCGGCTGGCGTTGCTCGCACCCGAGCGGGTCAACAGCCTGGTGCTGATGGACACCTACCTCGGCGCCGAGCCCGAGGCCACGCGCCAGTACTATTTCTCGCTGTTCAAGATGATCGAAGACGCCGGCGCCATCCCTGAACCTTTGCTGGATGTTATTACTCCGATCTTCTTCCGCCCAGGCATCGATCGCGAATCAGCGCTGTACCAGGATTTGCGCAAGCAATTGCAGGGTTACTCCAAAGAGCGCCTGCTGCGCAGCATCGTGCCCCTGGGCCGGTTGATCTTCAGTCGCGAGGATGTGCTGGCGCAGTTGCCACGCTTGGATGCCAACACTACCTTGGTAATGTGTGGCGAACAGGACAAACCGCGCCCTCCCGCCGAGTCCGAGGAGATGGCCGGTCTGATCGGCTGCAGCCTGATCCTGATTCCGCAGGCCGGCCATATCAGTGCGAGGGAACATCCGGACTTCGTCAACGAAGCGCTGCTGACCTTCCTGGCCAACCACGCCTGACCGCCCTCCCCAGTGATCGCAGCCAACACGCTGCGATCACAGGCGAAAATGCCCCACCATGCCCTTGAGCTCCGCCCCCAACTGCGCCAGTTGAATACTCGACGCAGCGTTGCCCTGCATGCTCAGCGCCGACTGATCCGCACTGGCACGGATACTGGTGACGCTGCGGTTGATCTCTTCGGCCACCGAGCTTTGTTCCTCGGCCGCAGCGGCAATCTGCTGGTTCATCTGCTGGATCAACGACACCGCCGCCGCGATGCTGCCCAGGGCGCTTTCGGTTTCCAGCGCATCGCTCACTGCCAGCTTCACCAGCTCGCCGCTTTGCTGGATCTGCTGCACGGACGACTGCGCCGCACTGCGCAAGGTACTGACCAACCGCTCGATTTCTTCCGTGGATTGCTGGGTGCGCAGGGCCAACGCGCGCACCTCATCGGCGACCACCGCAAAACCCCGCCCCTGTTCGCCCGCGCGGGCGGCTTCGATGGCGGCGTTAAGGGCCAGCAGGTTGGTCTGTTCAGCCACGCTTTTGATGACGCTCAACACGGTGCCGATATGCTGGATCTCTGCGCTCAGGCTCTCGATGCTGGTGCTGGCACTGGTGCTGGAGGTGGCCAGTAATTCGATGCGCTGCAGGCTTTGGCGCACCACCCGTTGGCCACTGTCGACTTTGTCATCCGCCGTCTGCGCGGCTTGCGCGGCCTCTTCGGCATTGCGCGCCACGTCGTGAACGGTGGCGGTCATCTGGTTCATCGCCGTGGCAACCTGTTCGGTTTCTTCTTTTTGGCTGCTGACTTCGATATTGGTCTGCTCGGTGACGCTGGACAATGAATGCGCCGAGCTGGCCAGTTGTTCGATACCGGCTTGCAGGCCGCTGACCATTTGGCTCAAGCCACTGCCCATCTGCTGCATCGCCTGCATCAACTGGCCGATTTCATCGCGACGACTGACGTCCATGCGCCCGCTCAAGTCGCCGGCGGCGATCTGCTGGGCCACGGCGATCACACTGCGCAGCGGCGCGACGATCAATCGGGTTATCACCCACGCCGCAATCAACCCTACCAGCAGTGCCAGGGCCGAAGAACCGATGATCAGCCCTGCGCTTTTCTTTAACTGCGCCTGCATCGACTGATCTTCGGCGCTGTAAGCCTGGTTGACCCGGCTGACCACTTGCTCCGCCCGATCATGCAACTGTTTGTAGACCACTTTCTCCTGCGCCAGCAGGCCGGTGTATTCGCCGAGCTTTTCACTGAACGCGGCAATATGCCCGGAGACTTCGTTGAGCACGGTCTGGTAGCCCGAGTCCTTGACCGAGGTCTTCAGTTGCTCGACCTGGGCCAGGGCCTGGTCGGCCTGCTCGATCTTGCCCTGCTCAGTGCCCTCCCCGCTCACTTTGCGGCTCTGATCCAGACGCACATGGGCTTCGTTCATGGCTTGCAACATCAAGCGTGAGACTTGGCTGATCTGTCCCGCCTGCTCGATAAACTCAGCGCCCTCCTTGCCCTGGCTTTCCTTCAGGCCATAGGCACCGTCATCTGCCAGCCCGGCCTGCAAGACGTCTAGGTTGTTCGCCACGCTGGACACCGACCAACTGGCCATTTCAAGGGCCAGGTCCTTGGTCTGGGTCAATTCGACAAACTCATCGAATGCCTTGCGGTATTCCGCCAAGGCTTGCTCGACATCGTTCATCACCGGCACGTTGGCGGGCGATTGAGCCTTGAGGCTGGCCGCGAGCGCTGCCAGGGTATCGACACTTTCATGCAGGGCATCGACGGCCTTGGGGTCGGCATGCAATGCGTAGTCCTGCTCGATCAGGCGCACCTTGAGCAGGCCGCTGTTGAGCGAAGACATGGCCTTGAGGCCTTCGAAACGCTGTCCAACGGATTGCAGGGACCACACGCCGATGGCCGCGACCAACGCGGTCAGCAGCAATACCAGCATGAAGCCCAAGCCCAGTTTCTTTGCCATACCGAGGTTGGCGAAATGTCGTTGCACGACCGAAATCATTGCACTTGAATCCTCTTGCAATGGCAGATGCCATAAAGCCCGGTTAACTCAGGCGAGATTCGCAACCACAAGGCATTGAACACAAGGCGTTGGCGCCACAATAATGGCAAAAAGCTACACGCTCGTCGTTTTCAGGATGGTCGAGGTCGATCTGGCAGGCCCCATGGCGCGGAACAACGCCAAGGCTCGTTGATCGGCCGCATAGGCCACATTGATACGCAGCCAGTCACTGGGTTCGCCGGTTGGACTGAACAGCGCCCCCGGCGATAACAAGACACCGAGCCGCCGGGCACACCCCTGCACTCGTGACCGATCCCCCACCCCTGGCCGTGCCCACAGGAACATACCGCCAGCGGGTTTGGCGAACACCTCCCACTCCTCGTCCTCCAGTACCTGCAACGTAGCGGCCATTTGCGCACGCAGTCGCTTGCGCAGGCGCTGCACACACTTGCGATAGGTGCCATTAGCCAGCAGCGTGGCCACCACCGCCTCGGCAAATCGCGAGGTGCCAAACCCGGTCATGGTCTTGAGGCTGGCCAGTTGCGCGATGATCACCGTGCTGGCACTGAGATACCCCACGCGCAGGGCACTGCTCAGGGTCTTGGAAAAGCTCGCGACATAGATCACCCGGTCATCATGGGGAAACGCCGACAGCCGCGTGCAACTGGCAGGTTGCAGGTCGCCGAAAACATCCTCTTCAATGATCAGGAAGTTCTCGCGGTGCGCCAGTTCCAGCAAACGTTCAGCCACTGTGCGGTTCAGGCTGGTGCCGGTGGGATTGTGATACAGGCTGTTGATGAACAGGCACTTGGGCCGATGCCGCTGCAACAATGCTTCCAGCGCCGAGAGGTCCGGGCCTCCTTGGGTGCGCGGCACTTGCAGCAGTTGCACGCCGTGGAACGCCAGTTGCCGATAGAGGTTGCCGTACCCCGGCGATTCGACCACCACGCAATCGCCAGCCTTGAGCAACGTGCGTATCAGCAAGTCCTGTGCATGACTGGCGCCTGACGTGGTGAGAATGCAGTCAAGGTGGGTGGCAATGTGGATCTGGGTCAGTCGCTTGAGCAGTTGTTCGCGCAGCGCCAGCAAACCCAATGGGGTGCTGTAGTTGAACAGACCGGCGGTGTCGGTACGGGTGACTTCACGAATCGCATAGCTGATGTCATCGCTTTCGCGCCAGGCATCCGGCAACCAGCCGCAGCCCAGTTTCAGCTCACCCATTGGGTTATCGATGAACGGCCCCCATTCCCGCTCTGCGCCTTCGTACCATTGGCCCTCATGCAAGCCGGACGGCTGCGCGACCACAAACCCCGAGCCGGGCTTGGACACCAGTACGCCCTGGGCGGCCATCCGCTCGAACGCCTCGATCACGCTGGACTGGCTGAGCAGATTATCGAGGGCCACCTGTCGAATGGACGGCAAGCGCGTGCCGGGACTCGCCCCACTGTTGCGAATCCACTGCGCCACTGCGCTGATGATTTGCTGCACCACCGGTACAAGGGCTTGTCGATCGATCCCTAAATCCATGCGCCACTCACTTCCTCTGTCTGTTATTCAACCCAGAACAGTTAAGCACAGAAGCCCCTCACAACCCGTCGCCAAATTTTATTAAAGTATTGATTTTATTGAATTATTTACCTAATGATACACATTCTGACAGGGCCCATTGCCAGCTATGGAAACGCCCCACAGCCCTCCCAAACCTTTTCGAATGGCGGGCGACGCGAGGTCCTAGATAGCCGTAGCACCACCGTCCACCGCCAAGGCCTGGCCAGTGGTAAAGGCCGCGCCATCGCTACAGAGGTAGAGCACCGCGCTGGCGACCTCCTCGACCTTGCCAATGCGCCCGACCGGATGCATGGCGGCGGCAAATTCGGCTTTGCGTGGGTCGGCTTCATAGGCACGCCGGAACATATCGGTATCGATCACCGCCGGGCAGACCGCATTGACGCGAATTTTCTTCTTCGCATATTCAATGGCCGCCGATTTGGTCAGGCCGATCACCGCATGCTTGGAAGCGGCGTAAATGCTCATCTTGGGCGCCGCGCCCAAACCCGCTACCGACGCGGTGTTGACGATTGCCCCGCCACCCTGGGCCAGCAGTAGCGGCAACTGGTACTTCATGCACAGCCACACGCCTTTGACGTTGACGCCCATGATGGCGTCGAACTCATCCTGGCTGCCGTCGGCCAACTTGCCTTTCTCGATCTCGATTCCGGCGTTATTGAAGGCATAGTCCAGGCGGCCATAGGCGGTGATGGTCTGGGCCATCAATTGCTGCACATCGGCCTCCAGCGTGACGTTGCAGCGTACAAACAGCGCTTCCCCGCCCGCCTGGTGGATCAAGGCGACGGTACCCTCGCCGCCCGCTGCATCCAGGTCGGCAACCACGACCTTCAAGCCTTCGGCGGCGAATGCGAGCGCAGTGGCGCGACCAATACCGGCGGCGGCACCGGTTACCAGGGCGACTTGACCGGAAAACGTCATGCTCATGGAGGATGTCCTGAAGAGTGTGTTGTGGGAAATCTAGCCGTGGCCCGAGTCTAGCCAACGCCACGCCGGACGCGTCAGCACTATCAAAAGGCCAGTTAAGGCTGCATGGATCGCAGTGATAACAGACATAGGCTGACTATCAGCAATGCCTATCGACAAGCATTCGCGCATTGGGTGAACCTTGCTCCATGGCCGTTCAAGGTTTATCACTTCAGGTTCATTTCCAGAAGAGTCCCTGCCATGACCGCCCAGACCAACCGCCAATTCCTGCTCGCCAAGCGCCCGGTCGGCGCGGCGACCCGGGAAACCTTCACCTACCAGGAAGTGCCGGTGGGCACACCCCAGGATGGGCAGGTGCTGGTGCGCAACGAATACCTGTCCCTCGACCCGGCCATGCGCGGCTGGATGAATGAAGGCAAGTCCTACATTCCGCCGGTCGGCATCGGTGAAGTCATGCGCGCGCTGGGTGTGGGAAAAGTGATTGCGTCCAACAACCCGAAATTTTCGGTCGGGGACTACGTCAACGGTGCCTTGGGTGTGCAGGATTACTTCCTGGGCGAGCCGCGTGGTTTCTACAAGGTTGATCCAAAACTCGCGCCTTTGCCGCGCTACCTGTCTGCCCTGGGCATGACCGGCATGACGGCCTACTTCGCGTTGCTGGACACCGGCGCACCCAAGGCAGGCGAAACCGTAGTGATCTCCGGCGCGGCCGGCGCCGTGGGCAGCATTGCCGGGCAGATCGCCAAGCTCAAAGGCTGCCGCGTGGTGGGCATTGCCGGCGGTGCAGACAAGTGCACGTTCCTGGTGGATGAACTGGGCTTCGACGCCGCCATCGATTACAAAAGCGAAGACGTGCCCGCCGCGCTCAAGCGCGAATGCCCCAAGGGCGTGGATGTGTATTTCGATAACGTCGGCGGCGATATTCTCGACGCCGTCCTCAGCCGCCTGGCACTGAAGGCGCGCGTGGTGATTTGCGGTGCCATCAGCCAATACAACAACGAGGAAGCCGTGAAGGGCCCGGCCAACTACCTGTCATTGCTGGTCAATCGCGCGCGTATGGAAGGTTTTGTGGTGATGGATCACGCGGCAAACTTTGCCGCGGCCGGGCAGGAAATGGCCGGCTGGATGGCGCAGGGCAAGCTCAAGAGCAAGGAAGATATCGTGGAGGGGCTGGAGACGTTCCCGGAGACGTTGATGAAGCTGTTCAACGGGGAGAACTTTGGCAAACTGGTACTCAAGGTCAACTGACACACCTTGGATCTAATTGTGGGAGCAGCGATGCGACGTGCTCGCTCCCACATCTATGTTTCCAGGTTCGACCTGATATCAGGCGATCTCGGCAACTACCGCCGCCAGCGCCTTCGCCGGATCCGCCGCCTGGCTGATCGGGCGGCCAATCACAAGGTAATCCGAACCCGCATCCAGTGCCTGACGCGGGGTCAGGATACGGCGCTGGTCATCCTGGGCGCTGCCCGCCGGACGAATCCCCGGAGTCACCAGCTGCAGCGACGGGTGCGCGGTTTTCAGCGCCTGGGCTTCCAGCGCCGAACACACCAGGCCATCGAGGCCGGCTTTCTGCGCCAGGGCGGCCAGGCGCAGGACTTGCTCCTGGGGCTCGATGTCCAGGCCAATACCGGCCAGGTCTTCACGCTCCATGCTGGTGAGCACAGTGACGCCGATCAGCAGCGGTTTAGGACCGCTGCGCTGTTCCAGCACTTCACGGCAGGCGGCCATCATGCGCAGGCCGCCGGAGCAGTGCACGTTGACCATCCACACGCCCATTTCGGCGGCAGCCTTGACCGCCATGGCGGTGGTGTTCGGGATGTCGTGGAATTTCAGGTCGAGGAACACCTCGAAGCCTTTATCACGCAGGGTGCCGACGATGTCCGCGGCGCAGCTGGTGAACAGTTCCTTGCCGACTTTGACGCGGCAAAGCTTCGGATCCAACTGGTCAGCCAGCTTCAGTGCGGCGTCACGAGTGGGGTAATCCAGGGCGACGATGATAGGAGTCTGGCAGACGGGCATTGGAATGGGCTCTCAGGCAAGTCGAAATCGGCGCGGATTGTAGCGCAAGCAGCGCCTTTGCGGGATCCGATGATCGGTAAATACTGACCAAGCGCCGTCAGGCGGGCATTTCTGGAAATTATTTCAAAGCTGATACATTCACGACATGCCCACAACACGCCCTACGGCTAGCCTCGCCTGCACGACCCACCGACCAGCACTTCCAGCCATGGGGCTGGGCGCCTATGCTGACCGCAACGACCAGGCAGATGATTGCATTATGCACACCCCTTCCGTCTTTATGAACGACGAGCAAAAAGCCGCGGTGATCGCCGACGACAAGCGCTGGAACACCCGTGCGCTGATCGTTGACGACGATGTGCCGATCCGCGAACTGCTGATCGACTACCTGGCACGCTTCGGCATTCTCGCCACCGGCGTCATCGACGGCACCGCGATGCGCCAAGCCATGCACGCCGAAACCTTTGACGTGGTGGTGCTCGACCTGATGCTGCCAGGCGAGGACGGCCTCTCGCTGTGCCGCTGGCTGCGCGCGGAATCGGACATCCCGATCCTGATGCTCACCGCCCGCTGCGAACCCACCGACCGCATTATCGGCCTGGAACTGGGCGCCGATGACTACATGTCCAAGCCGTTCGAGCCGCGCGAACTGGTGGCGCGCATCCAGACCATCCTGCGCCGCGTGCGTGACGACCGTATTGAACAGCGCACGAATATCCGCTTCGACAACTGGCGCCTGAACAGTGTGCTGCGCCAGCTGGTGGCCGACGATGGTTTGGTGGTGCCGCTGTCCAACGCGGAATTCCGCTTGCTGTGGGTGTTTATCGAGCGCCCGCGCCGCGTACTGAGCCGCGAGCAGTTGCTGGATGCAGCCCGTGGCCGATCAATTGAAGCCTTTGATCGCAGCATCGACTTGCTGGTATCGCGCCTGCGGCAGAAACTCGGGGATGATCCCAAGGCACCGCAGTTGATCAAGACCGTGCGTGGCGAAGGCTACCTGTTCGATGCGCGAGATATCGGCTGATGCGTGCGCCCTTCAACACGCTGTTTGGTCGGCTGTTTGGCGTGTTGCTCGTGGCGATTGTGCTGGCCCACGCGCTGGCGTTCTTCTGGTTCCACCATTACGGCCAACCGCCGCCGCCACCGCCTGAGCGGTTTATCGAGCAACCGGACGGAACAAGGGTACCGGAGCGCAAAGAGCACCACCGCCCCTGGTTTGGCGGCCCGGTGGTGCCCCTGACGTTTCAATTTGTCTCACTGATTATCGCCGCCTGGTACGGGGCCAAGCTGTTGAGCAGACCGATTCAACGCCTCAGCGAGGCGGCCGAGCGTTTAAGCCTGGACCTTGACAGCCCGCCGCTGGAAGAGTCCGGGCCGCTGGAAGCGCGGCAGGCGGCATCGACCTTCAACCTGATGCAAAAACGCATCCGCGAACAGGTCAGCCAACGCGCGCGCATGCTCGGTGCGGTCTCCCATGACCTGCGCACCCCACTGTCACGCCTCAAGCTGCGCCTGGAACAGATCGAAGATACGCGGCTGCAGGGCCAGATGCGCCAGGACCTGGACGACATGATCGGCATGCTCGACGCCACCCTGAGCTACCTGCACGAACAACGCACCAGCGAAACCCGGCATTGGCTGGACGTGCAAGCGCTGGTGGAGTCGATGAGCGAAAACGCCCAGGACCAGGGTTCGGATGTGCAATTCGCCGGCACCTGCGCGCCGTTGCAAGTACAGCCGATGGCCTTGCGTTCGTGCCTGAATAACCTGATCGACAACGCCTTGCGTTATGCCGGCTCGGCACGCATCGAGCTGACGGACAGTCGCGAGGCACTGGTCATCCGCGTCATTGATCATGGCCCCGGCATCGCCGCCGACAAGCGTGAAGCGGTGTTCGAGCCGTTCTACCGGCTGGAAGGCTCACGCAACCGCAACTCCGGCGGCGTCGGCCTGGGCATGACGATTTCCAAGGAAGCGGCGGAACGCCTCGGCGGTCGCCTGAACCTGGAGGAAACCCCAAGTGGTGGACTGACTGCCGTGATGTGGTTGCCCAGGACCTGAGGGCCAGCACCACTCCCACATTAGGCCTCATACAACCGTTACAGCGGCTTATCTTCCAGACGCGCCTGAGCCTGGGTCGCACTCCAATCCGTCAACAGGCTGTAGGCCACCGCCAGCAAGGTCGGGCCGATAAACAGGCCGATAAAACCAAAGGCAATCAAGCCACCGAACACGCCGAGCAGCACAATGACCAGCGGCAGGTTGCCGCCCCGACTGATCAGGTAGGGCTTGAGCACGTTGTCCACGCCGCTGATGATGAACGTGCCCCATACACCGAGGAACACCGCATAGGTGTAATCGCCTTTCCAGGCCAGCCAGGCCGTGGCAGGGATCCACACCAGCGGCGGGCCCATGGGGATCAGGCTGAGCAGGAAGGTGACGACGCCCAGCACCAGCGCGCCCGGTACGCCGGCGATCAGAAAGCCGATCAGTGCCAGCACCGCCTGGGCGGCGGCGGTGCCAATCACGCCGTTGACCACCCGTTGTACGGTGCCAGCCACCAGTTCGATGTAGTAGCCCGCGCGTTCGCCGATCAAGCGTTCCAATAAACGGTGGACGAACATCGCCAAGCGCGGCCCGTCTCGATAGAAAAAGAACACGAACACCAGGCTCAACGTCAGTTCAAGAATGCCGCCGCCGATCTGCGCACTGCGCGCCAGCAACCAATTGCCAACCTGCCCCAGGTACGGTTTGATGCTGACCATCAAGGCCGCGCCTTGTTGGTCGATGCTGTCCCAGGTTGCCACCAGCCGCTCGCCGACAAAGGGAATCGAACCGAGCCAGGTGGGCGCCGCCGGCAAGCCGTCGACCTGGATATCCTTGATCAACGCCACCGCGTCGCGCACATGGTCCGCGAGGTTGAAGCCCATCCACACCAGCGGCACCGCCACCAGCAAGATCCAGCCCAGCGTCAGGATGGCGGCCGCCAAAGACTCCCGGCCGCCGAGCCAACGCGTGAGCAGGACCATCAGTGGCCAACTGGCAAACGCCAGCACCGCGCCCCAGAACAGCGCCGACCAGAACGGCGCCATCACCCATAGACTGGCACCAAACAGCACCAGCAGCAGGATTTGCACCAGTAGGCGATCGTTATTGAGCATGGGGTATCTCTAGAAGAAGGCTTAGGAAGACAGCTTAGGCGAACGAAGCGGGTCCGTTCGCCTGGTCACGCCTAGCGTATCAGATGCACGCGCAGGCCTTTGGCATCACCGGCGCCGGTTTCCAGGCGAGCAGCGCGCACGCCTTTGTCGATCAGGCCCTGGCGCCACGCTTCGGCGTTCGGCCCGGTCAAACTGACGCGCAACGTGGTGTCGAGGTTCAACCCACGGGAAATCAAGGTCAGCCAGGTGGTGTCGGGTGCGCCGGCGAGCGCGGGGAAGTCCAGCTCACCGGTGCTTTTCAGCTCGCGCGACAGGGTCGCCGAGGTCGGCAATAGATGGCCCAATGGCGCGCTGGCGTCCAATTGCTCCACATGCAGATAGGCGCGGCGATTGCCCCGGGTGATGCCATAGAGCGCGACCAGGGAGTTGGCCTGTGGCTCGGCCAGACGCAGCAACACGTATTCCTGCTGGCTGTCGGCGCCGACCAACTTGGCGTTGCCGAAAATCTCATTGGCCCACAGGCTGCTTTCACCACAATCGCGGGCATTGCACCAGAATAACAACTGCGCGCCCTTTTCCTGCAACGCTTCACGCGTCGCGGTAAACGCGGCGCTGGAGCTGTGTTCGGCGGGCAACTCATAGGTGATGGCGGTGGCTTGGCCGCGCGCGATGGCCTGGTCTTCATAGCGCAACTGGCCGCTGATCTTGCGGATCGCGCCCATGGGGTAGATCCGTTCTTTTTCTTCAGCGGGCCGGTAATCGACGATTTGCGAATCGACCTGGCGGGCCACGGCGGGCAGGTCCTGGCTACCCGGTAGGTCGGCGGCGAATACCAACGGGCTAAGCAGGCTTAAGCCCAAGACACGGATACATCCGTTACGCACGCTCATAAGATCAACGAGCCCTGGCCATCGTTGGTCATAGCGATGTCGAAGTTGTTCATGGTTGACTCCTTTTCAATCCGCCCAGCCTCGGCAGTTGACCGCCCCAAGTCAAGGCGCTCGGAAGAACCGATTGAAACAGTCTGCAACAAGGAGCGCCCCAGACTCATCATTCAGGTGCAAATGATGGCCACCGGGCAGCGTGGTCACGGTAAAGGGTAGCTGGGAAAGCAATTCGGGATGTTTCGCCAGCATGCCGTCGGCAGCGACCACTAACTGCGTAGGGCACCTTACGCGCCGCACGAAGGCCATGGCTTGTTCGTCGGTCAGGCGCATCGGCGAAGCCAGGGTCAGGCGGCTATCGGTACGCCAGGTGTAACCACCCGGCACCGGCATCAAACCGCGCTGGGCCAGCAGTTCTGCGGCTTCGCGACTGACCGCTACCACGCCTTTCATGCGCGCTTCGACGGCGCTATCCAGGGTGTTATAGACCGGCTTGCGCTTGTCCTGCAGGTTCAATTGCGCTTGCAACGCCATGCCCAGCCGCTCGGCGGCGTTCTCACCGTTGGCCGTCGGCGGGATGACGCCGTCGATCAATCCCAGGTGCGTTACGCGCTCCGGCAACGCACCGGCGAGCACCAGAGACACGATAGCGCCGAGAGAGTGACCAAGTAATGCAAAACGTTTCCACCCGAGTTGCTCGGCGACTTGCAGCACGTCATAGACGTAATCCCACAAGGCATAACCGGCGCCTGTAGGACGATGCGCCGAATGCCCGTGCCCGGCCATATCCAGCGCAACGACGCGCAAACCCTGAAGTTTCGGGGCCAGTCGCGCAAAGCTGTTGGCGTTGTCCAGCCAGCCATGCAGCGCGATCACCGGCACACCGTCCTCGGGGCCGAACAGGTGGGCCGCCAGTTCGATATGCGGCAGGCTCAGGCGGACGTCCTCGACGGGTGTGCTCATGCGCAACTACGCTCGCGCGTTTCCCAGCGGGAGAACAGGTTCTTGATCAAGGTCGCGGTGTCTTGGGGGCGCTCAAGGGGGAACATATGGCCGCCGGGCATGGTGAGCATTTCACCCATGGGCAGACGTCCGACGCCGCTGGCGTGGTGACGCATCACTACGCGGCTCTGTCGGCCGCGCACCACCGCCAGCGGCACCTTCAGTTGGCGCACCTGGCCCGGGCTGGTGTGCGGCACGCCACGGTAGATGCTGATTTCTGTGGCCGGGTCAAAGCGCAGGCGCAGGCGATCACCCACCTGATACAAACCATGTTGCAGGTAAGCGTCGAAGCATTCCGGGTCAAAGCCACGGAACAAGGTCTTGCCGGCGAAGTAACTGCGCGCAGCCTCTAGGTCGGTAAATTCCTCGCGACGGCCCAGGGTGCGTCCAGCCGGGGTCAGGCGGTCGATGAAACCCAAGCGCTTGGCCGCGCGAATTACCCAGCGGTCGGCGCGGGTCAGCACCGGCGAATCGAGCATCACCACACCGCGATACAACTGCGGGCAACGCATGGCCGCGTGCAGATGCAACACGCCGCCCAAGGAATGGCCCACGCCCCACACCGGTTCCGGCTGCTGCTCAAGGTGGTGGATCAACTCGTCCACCAGGTTCTGCCAATTATCATCCACCGGAAACCTGGGATCATGACCGTGCTGCGGCAGATGAGCCACCTTGTATTCCGGGGCCAGGGCGGCAAACAGCTTGCCGTAGGTGGCCGAAGGGAAGCCATTGGCGTGGGCAAAAAACACATGCTGCGACATACCGGATCCATCTACAAAAACAGAGATTGATTGTCACCATGCCTGGCCGGCACAGCAATGACTGTAACTGCCAGGAATGATGACACTCACGCCACGCCTATCGCGCCGGGAGGTTCTCGCCCAGCGGTACCACCGCCATGGTCAGGCGCGAGATACAACTGGCTTTGCCATCGTCGCTGGTCAAGCGGATGTCCCACACCTGAGTAGTGCGGCCGATGTGAATCGCGCGCGCCACGGCAGTCACCCGCCCGCTGCGCACACCACGCAGGTGGTTGGCGTTGACCTCAAGGCCGACGCAATAGAACTTGGCGGGATCAATACACAGGTAGGCGGCCGTCGAGCCGACGGTTTCTGCCAACACCACCGACGCACCACCGTGCAGCAAGCCGTAGGGTTGATGGGTGCGATGATCGACCACCATGCTGGCGGTCAGGGACTCGTCGTCCACGCTGTCGAAGCGAATATCCAGCAGCTCACCGATGGTGTTTTTCTGCATGGCATTGAGTTGCTCGATATTCGGCTGGGTGCGCCACAGGCTCATACAAGTGTCCTTCTTGGTTTTATGATGGGCCTAATCCTGCCACAGAACCGATTCGGAACGCTCGCTCCACGCCTGCAATTGTGCACCGTAGGTCGATTCGATCACGTTGCGCTTGATCTTCAGGGTCGGGGTCAGAAAGCCGTTTTCCACCGCCCAGTTTTCGTTCACCACCACCAGTTGACGCAAACGCTCATGCTTGTCCAAGGCGCCGTTGACCTGTTCCAACAGGCGCTCAAGGCTGCTGCGCAGCACTTGCCGGTCCTGGCTCCCCGCCGACAGCACACACAGGCCGATTGGCGCAGCCAGGCCGTCGCCCACTACGCACACCTGCTCGATGCGCGAGTGTTCGGCCAGGCGGTTTTCGATCGGCGCCGGGGCTACGTATTTGCCTTTGCTGGTCTTGAAGATTTCCTTGAGCCGCCCGGTCAGGCGCAAACGGCCATCGGCATCCTGCTCGCCCTTGTCGCCGGTACGCAAGAAACCATCGGCGGTGAGGGTCTCGCAGGTTTTCTGTGGGTCCTTGAAGTAGCCGAGCATGGTCGCACCGCTGCGCACCTGCACTTCGCCCGAGGGGTCGATGCGCACTTCAACACCGGGGCACGGCAGGCCAATCCAGCCGAGGATCTGCTGGCCGGGACGACACACATGGGAGTAGCCGCAGCTCTCGGTCATGCCATACACCTCGAGCACATCCAGGCCCAGGCGTTGGTACCAGCGCAGCAGCGCCTCAGGCACGGGCGCCGCGCCGGACAGTGCGATGCGCAACGCGTCCAGGCCCAGGCCGGCAAGTACCTTGTGGCCTACACGTTTGCCGATAAAGGGCAGGCGCAGCAAGGTATCGAGGCGCTTTTGCGGGATCTTGGCGTAGACGCCCATCTGGAATTTGCTCCAGATCCGCGGCACGCCAAACAGTGCGGTCGGACGCGCCCTACGCAGATCGGTCAAAAAAGTATCCAGGCTTTCTGCGAAATAAACCGTTTGCCCAGTGTAAATCGACGCCATCTCCACAAACATCCGCTCCGCCACATGGCACAACGGCAGGTAGGACAACAGCCGGTCGCCCTCCCCCAGCCCAAATAACTCGGTGCCGCGGGTGGCGGCAAACCCCAAGGCGCCAAAGCTGTGCATCACGCCTTTGGGCAGGCCGGTGGTGCCGGAGGTATAGATGATGGTGGCCAGGTCCGAAGCGGCAGGCTGGGGGTCGTCATGAATCGACGGGCAGGCTTGCAAGTCGGCCCAACTGAAATCGAACGCGCCCGACGGGCACAGTGGCAGGCTGATGGTCGGCACACCCGCCGGCACACCGGGTGCCATGGCGGGCCAATCGTCGAGCTTGCCGATAAACACCAGTGCCGCCTCGGAATGGCTGAGCACATGGGCAACGGAGTCGGCGGTGAGGTTGGGGTACAGCGGCACAGAGACGTGCCCGGCCATCCAGATCGCCAGGTCGGCAATGATCCAGTGCGCGCAGTTTTTCGAGATCAGGGCAATGTGCGAGCCCTGGGGCAACTCGCGAGCACGCAGCCACTGCGCGGCGCAACGGGCCTGGTGGCCGACATCGCCCCAACTGAGGCGTTGCACCTCGCTGCCGCCAACGGGCTGGACCAGAAAGGTCTGACGCGGGTGGCGCGCTTCACGTTCAAAGAAGACCTGCAACGGCAAACGAAAAGCGACGGGCATGGGACGCGCTCCTTTGTGGTCCGACGATAGCCAACCAAGCACTTGCTTGGTTGAATATATAGCACACACAAAGCAGCGATATAGCCTACGGGTGTTTCACACCGACCAGGCTCATCAGCCCCGCCAGCGGGAAATCCCCCTCCAGTTCCGCCAGGCTGGCGGTGTGCATCGGCTGCGGCTGACGCTGGTGACCATGCTGCAGAAAGCTGATCAGGCTGCCCACCAACGGCTGGTGGCTGACCAGCAGCACGTTGTCATCGGTGTCGAGCTTTTCCAGCACCTGCAAAGGATTGCCCTCCGGCGTCAGCCACGGCACCGTGCGAATATCCGGCTCGAAACCCAAGGCCTCACGCACCAGGTGCGCGGTCTGCTGCGCCCGCACATAGGGGCTGGCGATGATGGCGCTGAGGGGTTGGCCAATCAGGTGCGCAGCACTGCGCAACACTTCGGCGCGCCCGTGTTCGGTGAGGTTGCGCTGAGCGTCGGAGGGGGCATGGGCTTCTGCTTCGCCGTGACGCAAAATCCACAACTTCACAGCTTTGGCTCCTCATCACGCACCGGGTGCGGCGCTGGCGGCACACTGTGGGCGGCTTCGCCCTCGGGTGCGCGCGGGGTCGGCCAGTCGGCGAACGGCCATGGTTTCTGTTCGGAGTGGAAGCTGCCGAAACGGCCGATCTGCGCCAGGAACTGGCTGAGGCTGTCGCCGAAGTTCATCAGGCCCAGGTTCGGTGCGCCATAGATCAAGCGGTAGATCAACTGCACCACCACCAGCGCGCCGAGCAGGAACTGAGCCACCTGCCACACCAGGGCAAACACCAGCATCCACAGAATGCGCAGGCCAATGGATTCGTACTTGGGCGCTGCTTTTGGATCGTTCATGACGCGTTCCTCAGTTGAAACCACTGGTGGAAATAAAGTCGACATCGGTTTTCGGCTCGGCGCGCATCAGCAGCTCGATGACCTGGTCCAAGGTGCGCCCTTCAAACAGGATAGCGTGCAGCCCGGCGACCAGCGGCATATACACGCCGGCCTCCTGGGCCTTGGCCTTGAGCACCTTGAGGGTGTTGACGCCTTCGGCCACTTCACCCAGGCGCGTGACCGCGTCGTCCAGGCTCAAGCCCTGGCCGAGGGCGAAACCCACCTGGTAGTTGCGGCTTTTCGGCGAGGAGCAGGTGACGATCAAGTCGCCCACACCCGCCAGCCCCAGGAAGGTCATCGGGTTGGCGCCCTGGTTCACGGCAAAACGGGTCATCTCGGCCAATGCGCGGGTGATCAGCATGCTCTTGGTGTTTTCGCCCATGCCCAGCGCCACGGCCATGCCGGCGATGATCGCATAGACGTTTTTCAGCGCACCGCCCAGTTCGACGCCAAAGCGGTCGTTGCTGGCATAGACGCGGAAGGTCCGGCCATGCAGCACGGCCTGGACGCGCTCGCAGAGCGCTTCGTCTTCACTGGCGACCACGGTGGCGGTCAGCGCGTGCTCGGCCACTTCCCGCGCCAGGTTCGGCCCGGACAGCACGCCAATGCGCGCCTGAGGAGCGATTTCTTCAAGGATTTCACTCATCAGCTTGAAGGTCTGCGCCTCGATGCCTTTAGTCAGGCTGACCAGCAGCTTGCCCGCCAGGCGTTCAGCGTGAGGCGCCAACACCGAACGCAGTGCGCTGGACGGCAGCGCGACAAAACACAGGTCGCAGGCTGTGAGGGTTTCCAGCAGGTCGGTGACAGGCTCGACCGCCGGATGAATCTTGATGCCTTTGAGGTAACGCGGGTTTTCCCGGTTAACCCGAATGGCCTCGGCCTGTTCGGGATCGCGCATCCACTGGCGCACAGCGTGACCGTTTTCGGCCAGCAAATTTGCCACGGCGGTACCAAAACTTCCGCCTCCCAGGACCGCGATAGGGCGCTGTTCAGTCATATGCAATCCGTTAATCCATACCAGTGGCGATGGCGCATTATACGGGCCGACCCGCTTG
Source organism: Pseudomonas sp. RA_15y_Pfl1_P11 (assembly GCF_963970975.1). Taxonomy (NCBI): domain Bacteria; kingdom Pseudomonadati; phylum Pseudomonadota; class Gammaproteobacteria; order Pseudomonadales; family Pseudomonadaceae; genus Pseudomonas; species Pseudomonas sp. RA_15y_Pfl1_P11. The sequence continues at coordinate 378,377 of NZ_CAXAOY010000001.1, read as the reverse complement.
CGGCCAGCCCCCGTATCAATTCATGCGTTTGCCGGAAAATGGCAAATTTACATGAAGTAATTACAAGTCCGACGACTGGCAAAAGGCCCCACCTCAGTTAACATGGGCGGCTATCCGCAATTATCAAGGCCGTGCCGTGTATTTGGGCCCTCCTCCTCGTCTACCTCTGTGGCTGATGCTGCTGTGCAGCGCGCCGGTCATGGCCGATGACCTGTTCCTCGACAGCCAGCCCCTGCCCCAAGTGTTGACCGCCACGCGCCTCAAGCAATCGGCCGCCGCCGTGCCTGGCAGTATGACCGTGATCGACAGCCAGCTGATCAAGGCCAGTGGCGCGCGGGATATCAGTGAACTGCTGCGGCTGGTACCAGGGATGATGGTCGGCTACACCACCGGCAACCAGGCGACGGTGAACTACCATGGCACCAGTGCCAGCGATGCGCGGCGCATGCAGGTGCTGATAGACGGCCGCTCGGTGTATCGCGCGGGCCTGGCCACCGTGGACTGGAGCGACATTCCGGTCGCCATGGAAGATATCGAGCGCATCGAAGTGTTCCGCGGCCCCAACACCGTCAGCTACGGCGCCAATGCCTTGATGGCGGTCGTCAACATCCTCACGCGCTCGCCGGCCAACAGCCATGGCTCGCGGGTCAAGGTGGTGCGTGGCGCACGCGGCATCAACGACTTCTATGCCAGCCAGGGCGCAGGCTGGGAAACCGGCGACTTGCGCTTGTCCCTCTCCGGGCAACAGGACGACGGTTTCGACAGCGACGCTGCCGGCGCCGACCGCCGTGACGGCCGCCGCCTCAACCGCTTCAGCCTGGCGATCAGCCAGACGCTGAACACCCAACAGAGCATCGACGTGCAGTTGGATGCAAAGGAAGGCACCAACCAACGACCTTATACCTACACTCCAGTGTTTGCCGGGATTACCGAAGGCGGTAACAATTCCGACGTCACAGCCAAAGACTACGCGGGTTCCCTGCGCTGGAATTTTGATTTCAATCCTGACCACAGCCTGTATATCCAGGGCTCGGCCCAACAGTGGGATCGCCGGCAAATCTGGAACGCCTGTGATGCCAAGGTCTCGTTCAGCCCGGAGCTGACCCAGTTATGGCAGTTGAACCCCAATTATGCCGAACGGCTGGCCCGGCACATGGACACCTACAGCCAAGGCAGTGCGCCACCGGGCAGCCCCGCCGAGCAAGCCCTGGCCGACCAGGTGCTGGACCAATGGCGTAACGGCGCCAACCAGAGCGTGTGCGGTGACATCGACCAAAGCACTCGCGAAAGCCGCTACGACCTGGAGATTCAGGACACTCTCAGCCTGTCCGACAGCCTGCGCCTGGTCAGCGGCATGAACTACCGCTACGACCGCGCCGACTCCGACACCTATTTCAACGGCACTCTGGACGACAGCACCTGGCGTCTGTTCGGCCAGTTGGAATGGCGCGCCAGCGAACATTGGCTGCTGCAAGGCGGCGCGATGTACGAAGACACGCACCTGAGCGGCAACTCGCTGACGCCACGGGTGGCCGTCAACTACCTGATCAACCCGCGCCACGGCCTGCGCGCGGTGTATTCCGAAGCGATCCGCTCGCCGGACATGTTCGAGAACAATGTCAACTGGAGCTATCGCGTCACCAACCTCGGCTCCCCGGCCTATGGGCAGACCACCGGGCAATACTTCGTAAAGACCCGGGGCCCGGGCAACCTCGATAAAGAGATGATGAAATCGAGGGAACTAGGGTACAACGGCTTTTTTGCCGACATCGGGCTGAACATGGACGTGAAACTGTTCTACGACGAGATCACCAACATGATCAGCTCGCCGCTGCGCAATAACCAATACATTGCCAGCAACGCCAACAGCTCTCGGTTTACCGGTGCTGAATCCCAGTTCGACTGGCGCGTGAGCAACGCCGACCGCCTGCGGCTGACCTATGCTTACGTCGATGCCACCAGCAGTAACCCGCGTGATAAAGCACAAACCGCGCGTAACAGTGGCTCCGCCGGCTGGTTGCGTGAATGGGGTCAGGGCTGGTCGAGCGCGCTGTTCTACTATGGCGACGACGCACTCAACGGCTATCGCTTCGAACGGGCCGACCTGCGGGTGGCCAAGCGCATTGCCCTGGGCAAAGCCAATGTGGAGCTGGCCGGCATGCTGCAACAACGCCTCGACAACCAGCCCACCACCTGGGCCGATAACAATTATGACAGTCGCCACGTGCTCTACTTCAGCGCGGAGTTAGAGTTCTGACATGGGCGACTCGTCACGGATGACCCGTTCTTTTGTCAATACGTTCTGGCGACGCGCTGCGCTGCTCGGTTGCCTGCTGTTTGCCGCTCCTGCCTGGAGCGCCGATATCCTGCTGACCGCCGCCGAAGACGGCGCGGGCGTGCAAGCCTTTGCCCAGGCGCTGGCCCAACAACGCCCCGAAGACCACGTCACTTTCACCGCCCTCAAGGATTTACCGGCTCCCAGCCACCTGCCGGCCAACACGCGCCTGATCTTGCTCGACCTGCCCGGTCTCGACTGGCGCCTGCAGGACACCCTGGGCCCGCCGACCCTGGTGCTGCGCATCAGTCGGGTGCAGGCCCACCAGCGCCTGGGCACAACGCAGCACCCACGCATCAGCCTGTTGTGGAGCGACCCGCCGCTGGAGCGCCAATTGCGCCTGATCACCGGCATCCTTCCCCGAGCACGGCGCATCGGCGTGCTCTATGGCACCGAAAGTGAATTTCTCCTGCCCGAATTGCGCCAGCACGCCACGCCCTTGGGCCTGGAAATCGTGCCGCAGCGCTGGGACAACATAAATGACAGTCGGCCGCTACAAACCCTGTTCAGAAAAAGTGACGTGTTGCTCGGCCTCGACGACCCGCAGTTGTACAACCCGAAAACCGCGAAGAACCTGTTGCTGAGCAGCTATGCCCAGCAATTGCCGCTGGTGGGCCCAAATGCGGGCTTTGTGCGGGCCGGCAGCCTGGCCAGCACCTACAGCGACCAGGACGACTGGCTGCGCGTGCTCGACCGCGTGCTCGACCGCCTGCTCGACCATCCGCCAGCCCATTGGCCGAGTTCGCTGTATCCGGAACACTTCAAAGTCGTGGGCAACCCGCAAGTCGCGCGCTCACTGGGGATCGAACAGGTGGACGAAGCCAGCGTTGCCACGCGATTGGCCGAAGGAGAAAAACGCCCATGACCTTGCGTCGCCGTTGGGATATCAACACCCGTACCCAGCTCATCACCCTGGGCCCGGCACTGTTGCTGACGTTGCTGTTGATCAGCTTCTTTACCTTCGTGCGTATCCAGGACCTGCGCCAGGAACTGGACCACACCGGCCAATTGATCGCGAACCAACTGGCGCCCGCCACCGAATACGGGGTGATTTCCGGCAACAATGATGTGCTTGATAGCCTGTTGCGCGCCACGCTGGCCACGCCCCATGTGCGCTTCCTGGAGATCCAGGACAGCAGCGAGAACATTCTGGTGTACGTCGAGCAACCTTCAGAGCACCACGACCGTTCGCTGTCGGTAAAAGTGTTCCAGGCGCCGATTCGCCTGCAACACATCCAGTTGGGCAATGACTTCTTCCAGGACACCCTCAACGAACCCAAGGCACCGCGTGAGGACTACCTGGGCCGGGTGATCGTCGGCATGTCCAACGACGCGTTCAGCCAGCGCCAGCAGGAGATCCTGTTGAAGGCCGGCATCCTGGCGCTGTTCGCCCTGTTGTTCACCTTCCTGCTCGCACGGCGCCTGGCCGCCAGCCTGTCACAACCGATCAGCGCCATGGGCAATGCGGTGAAGGCCATCCAGCAAGGGGACTACAAGACGCCGCTGCCGATCGTGGATGATTCGGAGCTCGGCGACCTGTCGCGGCATATCAATAACCTCGCCGAAGGGCTCAATCAGGCCAGTCGCGAACAACAGCAGGCCATGGCCCAGTTGATCCAGACCCGCGAAGAAGCCGAGCGCGCCAACAACGCCAAGTCGGATTTCCTGGCGATGATGAGTCATGAGCTGCGCACGCCCATGAACGGTGTGCTGGGCATGTTGCAGTTGCTGGAAACCACCGAGATGACCGAGGAGCAGACCGAGTACGCGGCGCTGGCTTGCGAGTCCACCGAGCATTTGCTCAAGGTCATCAATGACATCCTCGACTTCTCGCGGATCGAGCGCGCCGCGCTGGAGTTGGAGCACATTCCGTTCAACCTCGCGGACCTGATCAACAACTGCGCCCAGGCCTTCCAGCACAGCGCGCAGCAGCGTGGGTTAGCGCTGCAGCTGTCGATCCCGCAAGGAATGGACGCCTTGCGCGTGCAGGGCGACCCGACGCGGATCCGCCAAATCCTGGTGAACCTGATCGGCAACGCACTGAAGTTCACCGAGCACGGCGCGGTCAGCGTTGAACCCCAGTGGCAGACCCTCGACCATGAGCTGGTGTGGTTCACCTGTACCGTGCGTGACAGTGGCATCGGGATTTCCACCGAGCGCCTGGAGTTGATGTTCGATGCATTCCAGCAAGCCGACAGTTCCATTTCAAGACGTTACGGCGGCACCGGCCTGGGACTGCCCATCGCCCGTACCCTCGCTGAACGCATGGGCGGCACCCTGCGCGCCCAGAGCGAAGAAGGCCGTGGCTCGTTGTTCACCCTGGAAATTCCCCTGGCCATTGATCAGCAGAGCTTGCCGACCATCGCTACCGACGCCGACGGCAAAGGCAGCGCCGGCGATGGCCGCCATGTCCTGCTGGTGGAAGATAACCCAGTCAACCGCACCGTGGTCGAAGCCATGCTGCGCAGCCTGGGCTTCGCAGTGAGCATTGCCACCGACGGCGCCGAGGCGATCCGTAGCGCCGAAAGCCTGATTTTCACGGCGATCCTGATGGATTGCCGGCTGCCGCTGATCGATGGCTACGAAGCCACCCGGCAGATTCGCCAATTGCCGGGGTGCGCTGACCTGCCGATCATCGCCCTGACCGCCAACGCCTTGCAGGGTGACCGTGAAGCCTGTCTTGCAGCCGGAATGAACGATTACCTGGCCAAGCCGTTCAAACGCACGGATTTGCAGCAAATACTGCAACGTTGGGTGCAATAGCGCCGCGCCATCAGCCAACTCCGACTGGCGTGAAAGGCGAAAGTGCGGCAGTCTTAGGCACCCGAACGGGCCCATAAACAGACCCGGTTTAAAATTTCAGTGAACAAGTGTACATTCAGTGCCTTGCCGCTGTGACTTTCACTACAACGCAATAGTCTATGTGTAGGCTGCCGACATGAGGCATGAACGCTTCATTCGGTTCGGGAAGATTTGCCCTACCCTGCCGCATGGGATTATTGAGGAGCTCGCATGACCAAACAAAACGCCTTTACTCGGGAAGACCTGCTGCGCTGCAGTCGCGGTGAGCTGTTCGGCCCAGGTAACGCGCAACTGCCCGCCCCGAACATGCTGATGGTGGATCGAATCACCCATATCAGCGAAGAAGGTGGCAAGTACGGCAAAGGTGAATTGGTCGCCGAGCTGGATATCACCCCGGACCTGTGGTTCTTCGCCTGCCATTTCGAAGGTGACCCGGTGATGCCAGGCTGCCTGGGCCTTGACGCCATGTGGCAACTGGTTGGCTTCTACCTGGGCTGGCAAGGCCTGCCGGGTCGCGGTCGCGCCCTGGGGTCAGGCGAAGTGAAATTCTTTGGCCAGGTCTTGCCGACCGCCAAGAAAGTCACCTACAACATTCAAATCAAGCGCGTCCTCAAGGGCAAGCTGAACCTGGCTATCGCTGACGGTTCGGTGACTGTCGACGGTCGCGAGATCTATACTGCCGAAGGCCTTCGAGTCGGCGTATTCACTTCCACTGACAACTTTTAAGGGTTATCCGCATGCGCCGCGTCGTTATCACTGGTCTGGGCATCGTTTCTTGCCTGGGCAATGACAAAGAGACCGTCACCGCTAACCTGCGTGCAAGTCGCCCTGGCATCCGCTTCAACCCGGAATATGCCGAAATGGGTCTGCGTAGCCAGGTTTCCGGCTCCATCGACCTGCCCCTCGAAGAACTGATCGATCGCAAGATCTATCGCTTCGTCGGCCACGCAGCCGCCTACGCCTACCTGGCGATGAAAGACGCGATCGCCGACTCCGGCCTGAGCGAAGACCAGGTATCCAACGTACGCACCGGCCTGATCGCTGGCTCCGGCGGCGCATCGACCCTCAACCAGATGGAAGCGCTGGACATCCTGCGCGAAAAAGGCGTGAAGCGCGTTGGCCCGTACCGTGTTACGCGGACCATGGGCAGTACCGTTTCGGCCTGCCTGGCCACGCCATTTGCAATCAAGGGCGTGAACTACTCGATCTCCTCCGCCTGCGCCACCAGTGCTCACTGCATCGGGACTGCCGTTGAGCAGATCCAGCTGGGCAAGCAGGACATCGTGTTCGCCGGCGGCGGTGAAGAAGAGCATTGGAGCCAATCGTTCCTGTTCGACGCCATGGGTGCACTGTCCACCCAGTACAACGAAACCCCGGAAAAGGCCTCCCGCGCCTACGACGCCAAGCGTGACGGTTTCGTCATTGCCGGCGGTGGTGGCATGGTGGTGGTCGAGGAGCTGGAACACGCTCTGGCCCGTGGTGCCAAGATCTACGCGGAAATCGTTGGCTACGGCGCGACGTCCGATGGCTACGACATGGTTGCACCAAGCGGTGAAGGCGCCATCCGCTGCATGCAAATGGCAATGTCTACCGTTGACACCCCAATCGACTACCTGAATACCCACGGCACGTCGACTCCGGTCGGTGACGCCAAGGAAATGGAAGGCGTGCGTGCGGTTTTCGGCGACAAGGCCCCGGCCATCAGCTCTACCAAGAGCCTGTCCGGTCACTCCCTGGGCGCCGCTGGCGTTCACGAAGCGATCTACTGCCTGCTGATGATGGAAGGCAACTTCATGGCCGGCTCGGCCAACATCGACGAGATTGATCCGGTTGTGGCTGATATGCCAATCCTGACCAAGACCGTTGAAAACGCCAAGATCGACACCGTGATGAGCAACAGCTTCGGCTTTGGTGGCACTAACGCTACCCTGGTGCTGAAACGCTGGCAGGGTAAATAAACCTCGCAGTTTGATCATATGAAAAGCCCCGACTGGTTCGGGGCTTTTTTGTGGGTCACTGAATTTGAGATCGTGCTGCGCTACACAGAAAACCGCGCCACCATCGAATTCAAATCCACCGCCAACCGCGACAACTCCTGGCTCGCCGCACTCGCCTGATTCGCCCCCTCGATGTCTGATGCGCCAGATCGCGAACGTTCATCAAATTGCGATCCACTTCCCGCGCCACTGCCGCCTGTTGCTCAGACGCACTGGCAATCACCAGGTTACGCTCATTGATGAGGGTAAACGCCGAGGCAATTTCCTCCAGCGCCGTGCCCGCCGAGGTCACACAGCTGAGTTCTTCAGAGGCCGACGCCAACTGGTTGGAAGACGCGGAGATACGCCGGATGGTGTCGCGCAAGTTCTCCTGCATGCCCTTGAGCGCCCGCTGCAAGCGCGCCGGCTCGTCGCGGCCACTCACGCCGACCTCACCGGTCAAGTCTCCGCTGGCCACGCCCTGGGCGACTTTCAACGACTACGCCAACGGCTGCACGATACTGCGTGTCAGCAAAACCGCCCAGGGCAAACACCATCAACGCCAACACACCAAAACCCAATCCTGCACGCGGGGGATATTCAGACGTCTGATACTCATGCCTTGGCTCCTTCCAAACGCGCTGCATCCATTTGCAGCCGGCTCCTGAAAGGAATCGGCCGATTACGGCCATTGCGCAAGACCACAACGTGATATCAACGTGCTCCGCCATCGCGGCTCGCTTTAGGCAAGACGGCAAGAAAGTTGTCACGCGCGACTTTTTTGGCAACCTCCTCAGGCAACGCATCTAGAAAAGGGTCAAAGCGGCGCATTTCCTTACCCAGCTTGTTGAAACGCCCGACTACATCCGAGCCCACCATAAACCGATCTGGAAAGCGCCTCACCAGCGCTACCCACTCCGAGCGTGGCTGACCTGCGTCGTCCAGTAGATACGGCGTGAGCATGCTCCAGGACAAGTCGATATACAGGTTGGGGTAGGCCTCCAGCATGCGGCTCAACGCGGGCAACAAAAAGTCCATCTGCACCTGATGCCGGTGGATTTCCTTGCTGGTGCCGGCATGGGCCCAGATAAAGCGGGTGTGCGGATGGTTGCGCAGCGGCTCCTCGACCTCGGCGAGATACAGCGGGTTACGCTCGCGTTTGGAGGTGATATTGGAGTGCAGCATCACCGGCAGGTCGTTTTCCGCGGCGAGGTGATAGATGCGTGTCATGGCTTCGTTATTCGCGCGCGGCGTGTCACCCGCCGTGATGGCTGTGAGGTCGTCATGGCGCGTGAAGACTTCGCCGATGCCCTGCCAAAGCCCTGGGTTGAGGTCGAGCATGCGCTGGATATGGGCGTCTGAATTCTTGTCGTTGGGATTGAAGCCGGACAGGAACGGATGAAAGTGCTGGCGCTGCTCTGGGGTCAGTTTGTTGACGGCTGCCGCGACGATCACGTCGGTGGCGCTGTACCAATAGGCATCGGCGTCATCACCGGCGTAGTAGCGTGGGCGTTTGGGCTCGTCTTCGTGCCATTTCTTCGCGACCGGTATGCCGGAAATCATCACATGCTCAATGCGGTTGTCGGCCATCGCCTTGAGCAGCTTGTCCATGCCCGCGGTTTCCTGGAAGAAATCCACGTAATGCAGGTGCGCGTCGCTGTAGGCATAGTCGCGAGCCTGCACGGCAAGGCTACTGGCGGCGAGCCACAAGGCAAGGGTCAGGCGAGTCCAGGGCACGGTAAAACCTCGATTAGGGCTGATACGGGTAGACCTTGCGCGCCATGCCAGGTTCATCCAGCAAAAAACGCGGAACACCGAAGTGCCCGCATGCTCTATAACTGCATGACCTTCATCCTGCCACCCTGTGAGGTTTGCCATGCCTGTTACCGTGAATACCCTGAACCAGGACAACTTTCGCCATAGCGTCAATATCAACAACCATGAGTTGTTTACTGACCTGCCCAAAAGCCTGGGCGGCGACGATTCGGCGCCCTCCCCCCATGACTACTTCGACGCGGCACTGGCGTCGTGCAAGGCCTTGACCGTCAGGCTTTATGCCCAGAAAAAAGACATCCCGCTGACCGGCGTGACCGTGGAAGTCACCCACGACGCCACCGAAGAGCAAAAGGGCAAATACAAGCTCAACGTCAAGCTGACGCTAAAGGGCGTACTCACCGACGAACAACGCGATGAGCTGCATCGCGTGGCTGATCGCTGCCCGGTGCACAAGTTGATGACTACCGCCGAGGTCAGCATCGAGACCCAATTGTCGGAAGGCGCCTTCAGCCAATAGCGGCAACATCCTACCGAGCGGGTTATGCTCAGAAGCATCCAACCCGCTCAGACTGGGATGCACCATGACCACCCTCACCGTGATTCGCCCTCGCCCCGAAGATGTCGAAGGCCAACCGATCCTGCGCCCTTTGCCATCGCGAGAATGCCGCAGCGTTGGGCCTTTTGTGTTTTTCGACCATATGCTGCTCACCCGCTACACGCCGGGCGATGGCATGAACATCCGCCAGCACCCGCATATCGGGCTGTCGACCCTCACTTATCTGTTCGACGGTGCACTGCAGCATAAGGACAGCCTGGGCTCGGACCAAGTGGTGCAGGCCGGCGATGTCAGCTGGATGACTGCCGGCAGTGCGATTGCCCACGTCGAGCGCACGCCAGAGGCGCTCAAGGCCAGCGGTTTCAGCCTGCATGGGCTGCAAGTCTGGCTGGCATCACCAAAGGACCACGAAACGGGGCCGGGACATTACAGCCATCACCCGGCAGCGAGCTTGCCGGTGAGTGACAACCTCGGCGTGCAGATCCGCCTGATTGCGGGTGATGGGTTCTGCCTCAAGTCGCCGGTGCCGGTGCTATCGCCCACGCTGTATGCAGAGGTGCGCATGCAACCCGCCACGACGCTGCTGATTCCTGATGAGCATGAGGAACGCGCGGTGTATGTGCTGGAGGGTGAAGCGCAGTTGGATGGTGAGGTGTTGGAGGTGCACAGCCTGGTAGTGTTGCCGACCGGGCAGGAAATGACGTTGTGTGCCGAGAGTGACTGCCATCTGGTGGTATTTGGCGGCGCGGCGCTGGATGGGCCACGGCGGATCAATTGGAATTTTGTGGCGAGTGACCCCTCAAGAATCGAACAGGCGCGGCAGCGCTGGGCGGCTGGGGATTGGCCGACGGTGCCGGGTGAGTCTGAGAGAATTGAGTTGCCGGTGAGATAGCATTCGCGAGCAAGCCCGCACACATTCGACCGCGTTTACCCTGTAGGAATGCGCTCGAATGTGGGAGCGGGCTTGCTCGCGATGAGGCCCGAACAAGCGCTAGGGATTTAGCCCTTGAACACTTCATCCAACAAGTTATGCATCGACTGAAAGGCCCGCGCAGCGGTCTTCGCGTCGTACATCATCGTGCCCGGCACATTCGCATGCGGGTCAGTGAAGGAATGTACCGCGCCGCCGTAGCTCAGCAACTGCCAATCCACACCCGCCGCGCTCATTTCATCTTCAAACGCCGGCAGTTGCTCTTTCGGCACCAACGGGTCGCAAGCACCGTGCAGCACCAGCACTGAACCCTTGATGTTCTTCGCATCCGCCGGATTCGGCGTGTCGAGGGTGCCGTGGAACGATACCGCCGCCTTCAACGGCGCACCGGTGCGCGCCAGCTCCAGGGAGCAGCAACCGCCAAAGCAGAACCCAAAGGTTGCCAACCTGGAGGTATCAACCTTCGCTTCGGCCTGGCCTTGCAACTGCTCGAAGGCCGCCTGCATACGCTGGGTCAGCAACGGGCGGTCATTCTTCAACGGCATCATCGCTGCGCCGGCTTCATCGCCATTCGACGGACGCACGGTTTGCCCGTACAGGTCGGCGATGAGCACCACGTAGCCCTTGCTGGCCACGCTTTTGGCGATCTCTTCGGCACCCGCACTCACACCCATCCAGTTCGGCGCCATCAGCAGGCCCGGCAACGGGCCTTTGTGGCTGGCATCGAACGCCAGGCGGCTTTCATAAGACTGGCCATCAATCTGATAGACCACGGAACGCACAGTGACTTGGCTCATCATTTACTCCAGTTGAGATGCACTAGAACGAAAAAACCCGCCGAGGCGGGTTTTCTCTACAACGGTGTCAAACCGACAGTTCAACCAACAGCTTGTTCAGGCGGCGCACATAGGCGGCCGGGTCTTTCAGGCTGTCGCCAGCAGCCAGGGCCGCTTGGTCGAAGAGGATGTGCGACAGGTCGCCAAAACGCTCTTCGTTCTGCTCGGCGTCGAGCTTCCCGATCAGCGGGTGAGCCGGGTTGAATTCGAAGATCGGCTTGGAATCCGGAACCTTTTGCCCGCTGGCTTCGAGGATCTGACGCATCTGCATGCCCAGGTCCGCTTCGCCGATGGCCAGGATCGCCGGGGAATCGGTCAGACGGTGGGAAACCCGCACTTCGCTGACAGCCTCGCCCAGGGACGCCTTGATCCGCTCAACCAGGCCTTCTTTGGCCTTGGCGACTTCTTCGGCTTCTTTCTTCTCTTCTTCGGAGTCCAGGTTACCCAGGTCCAGGTCACCACGGGCCACGTCGACAAAGGACTTGCCGTCGAAGTCGCTGAGGTAGCTCATCAGCCACTCATCGATACGGTCGGTCAGCAGCAGCACTTCGATGCCTTTCTTGCGGAAGACTTCCAGGTGCGGGCTGTTCTTGACCTGAGCGTAGGTTTCGCCGGTCAGGTAGTAGATCTTGTCCTGACCTTCCTTGGCACGTGCCAGGTACTCGGCCAGCGACACAACTTGCTCGCCGCCCTCTTCATGAGTCGAGGCAAAACGCAGCAGGCCGGCGATTTTTTCCTTGTTGGCGAAATCTTCAGCAGGGCCTTCTTTCATGACCTGGCCGAAGTTTTTCCAGAAGCCTTTGTATTGCTCAGGCTCGTTCTTCGCCAGTTTTTCCAGCATGTCGAGCACGCGCTTGGTCAGCGCCGACTTCATGGAGTCGATGATCGGGTCTTTCTGCAGGATTTCACGCGACACGTTCAGCGACAGGTCGTTGGAGTCGACCACGCCTTTGATAAAGCGCAGGTACAGCGGCAGGAAGGATTCCGCCTGGTCCATCACGAACACGCGCTGCACGTAGAGCTTGAGGCCCTTCGGCGCTTCACGCTGGTACAGGTCGAACGGAGCACGGGCCGGCACGTAGAGCAGCGAGCTGTATTCCAGCTTGCCTTCGACCTTGTTGTGGCTCCAGCTCAGCGGGTTTTCGTAGTCGTGACCGATGTGCTTATAGAACTCCTGGTATTCCTCGTCCTTGATCTCGGTACGCGGACGGGTCCACAGCGCGCTCGCGCGGTTGACCACTTCCCATTCCTGGGCCTGCGCTTCTTCGCCTTCGGCAGCAGCCTGTTCTTTAGGCAGTTCGATGGGCAAAGCGATGTGGTCGGAGTACTTCTTGATAATGTTGCGCAGGCGCCAGCCATCGGCAAACTCGTCTTCACCGTCTTTGAGGTGCAGCACGATACGCGTGCCACGGTCGGCCTTATCGATGGTAGCGATTTCGAACTCGCCCTCACCTTTGGATGACCAGTGCACGCCTTCACCAGCGGCAAGGCCGGCACGGCGGCTGAACACTTCAACTTTATCGGCAACGATAAAGGCCGAGTAGAAGCCCACACCGAACTGGCCGATCAGGTGCGAATCTTTTTTCTGGTCGCCCGACAGATTCTTCATGAAATCAGCGGTACCGGATTTGGCGATGGTACCCAAGTGGGTAATCGCGTCTTCACGGCTCATGCCGATGCCGTTGTCTTCGAGGGTGACGGTCTTGGCGTCCTTGTCGAAGCTCACACGGATTTTCAGTTCGGCGCCACCTTCAAGCAACTCCGGCTTGGACAGGGCTTCGAAACGTAATTTGTCGACAGCGTCAGAGGCGTTCGAGATCAATTCGCGAAGGAAGATTTCCTTGTTGGAATACAGCGAATGGATCATGAGGTGCAGCAGTTGCTTCACCTCGGTCTGGAAGCCCAGGGTTTCCTTTTGAGTTTCCACACTCATGGTCATCAAACTCCAATTGGATGGTAGTGGCCGCGCCCTTGAGGGTTGGCGGCGGGTTGTCATCAAAGTTGGGGGCTAAGACCAGGATTTCAAGGGCAGCTCTGTTACTCGATTTTGAAATGCGCACGAGCGGTGGCGATGGGCTCGGCCGCGATGCTTTGCCAGGCGGTGATCGCCACGTTTGCCACTCGTCGGCCTTGGCGCCACACCTGGCATTTGGCGTAAGTGTCGCGAAACTGCCCGGCGCGCAGGTAATCCAGGGAAAAATCGATGATTTTCGGGATGCCTGGCGTACCGGTAAACACCAGTAGGTGCAGCGCCGCCGACAGCTCCATAAACCCCGCTATCACCCCACCGTGCAGCGCCGGCAATATCGGGTTACCAATATTGTCCTTGTTGGCCGGCAGCCGAAACAGCAATTCATCTCCAAGCCGGGTGCATTCGATGCCGATCAGTTTGGCGTAAGGGATCAGGTTGAGCAGCGCCTCGTAATCGCCGCGCGCATGGGCCTGCTCCAGGCGGGTCTTGAAACGGTACGTCATGCCTGTTCTCCCTTGATCGTACTGCCCAGCCCTTGTGTGCCTTTGAGGCGCTTGCCCATGCGCATGAACGTACCCACCACATGGGCGATGGGTTGCTGAGGGTCATCCTGATAGGCGAAGCCACGGGTGAAGATCACGTCGGTGGTCACTCGATAGCATTGGGCGAAGCCATACACCGGTTTATGTGGCGCGGCGGGATGCATGTAATCGACCCGCAGGTCGAGGGTCGGGCACACCTCGAATTCCGGCAATACACACAAGGTGGCCATGCCGCAGGCCGTGTCCATCAAGGAGGTCAGCGCGCCGCCGTGGATCACGCCGGTAGCGGGGTTTCCTACCAGATGCGCGGCGTAGGGCATGACAAGTGTGACGCCCTGCGCGTCGGCATGATGGGCAGTAATGCCCAACACCTGACAATGGCGCAAGGCCGATACAAAGCGTGTCGCACGCGCTAGCAGGGGATTTTCGGTCATCGTGTCTGGACTCTTATTTGTATGGATTCGCAATATCGGTGGCGCATATGGAAGTTCCTAGGTGACTGTTTTTATATATCTTCGTAACAAAAGGAACTAATGCTGAACCGCCATGCTCGAAAGGCCAGTAGATATCTTCAATAAGGAGAAACACCCAATGCGCAAGACTTTAGCTATTTCCATGATGCTGGCCGCTGCCCTCGGTCTCGCTGCCTGCGACAAGAAATCCGAAGACAAAGCCCAAGACGCCGCAGCACATTCCGAGCAAGCTCAGAAAGACATGGCGAAGGCTCAGGATAAAGTGAACGACGCCGCGAAAGAAAATGCCGATGCTGCCAAAGCTCAGGCTGAATCGAACGACGCCGCCGCAAAAGAAGCAGCACCTGCTACCCCTGCCACCGGTTCTTGAGACCGCGGCTTGAAATAGCTTTGCTGCAAGAAGAAAGCCCGCTTAGATAGCGGGCTTTCTTTTGTCTGGCATTTAGAGTTGACGGTTTAACTAAATCGTCTCTTTAACCACTTCCGGCAACGGCGTATCGGTCTGCGTATACACCATCACTTGCAGTACGTCGGAATGAAACTCCCGGCGATACAACACCAGCACCACCCCACTGCTCATCAACATGAACAACCAGGGGCTGACAAACCACGCGAGCATGGTCATGCCGAAGTAATAAGCGCGCAGACCAAAGTTGAACTGGTTGGCGGCCATGGAGATCACCCGTGCCGCGCGCAGGGCGAATGCGTTGCGCTCCTGCTCCGACACGTGCCGCTCGCCGATCATCGGTGCCGAGCCCACCAGCACCGCCGCGAAGTTGTATTGGCGCATGCACCAGCTGAACGTGAAAAACGCATAGACGAATACCAGCGCCAGGCATAGCAGCTTGATCTCTGACATGCCTTGGGAGGCCTGTTGCACCATGGGGATGTCCGCCAACAGCGACACCGCGCGCTCCGAGGCGCCGAGCACGGTGAGAATGCCGGCCAGGATAATCAAGGTACTGGAGGCGAAGAACGAGGCGTTGCGTTCCAGGTTGCCGATCACACTGGCATCGGCGATGCGGTTGTCGCGCAACAGCATGCGGCGCATCCAGTCTTCGCGATACAGATGCAGCACGCTGGCGAGGCACGCGGTGTCCCGGGCTTTCCAGGTGGCATAGCGGGTGTAACCCCCCCAGCAGAGGACGAACCAGAGGGCGGCAAGCAGGTGGATCTGATTGGTTTCGACGAACGACATGTGGGTCCTGTTACACGGTGGTGTGGATGTTCACGCAGTCTAAAATGTGGGGGCGGGCTTGCTCGCTCCCATATTTACTGCGCTCCAACTTTAGAAGGTTGTTGTCTCATAAGCATAAAAAATGCCCCGTATCGATTGATACGGGGCATTTCAGTACTGCGCGAGCGTGGGTTATGCGATGGCTTCGCTACGCTTGCCGAGCATACGGTCAACCACCACCGCAACCCCCAGGGTCATCACCGAAGGCACCAGCCACGCCAGGCCCTGCTCGCTCAAGGGCAAATTTGCAAACTGCGACGGCAACCAACCCGCCAGGCCCGCACCCTTGAGCGCATCGATGCAGCCAAAGATGAACGACACCAACATCACCGGTCCAACGATACGGCCCTGCTCCTGCCAGAAGTCTTTGCAGAAGCTCAGCGCAACCAGCACGATGCACGGCGGATAGATCGCGGTGAGTACCGGGATCGAGAAGGCAATCAGCTTGGTCAGGCCCAGGTTGGACACGAACAGCGAGAACAGCGCCAGGATCACCACTAGGGTCTTGTAGGACAGCGGCAAGACGCGGCTGAAGTACTCGGCGCAGGCACAGGTGAGGCCAACAGCCGTGACCAGGCACGCCAGGGAGATCAGCACAGCCAGGAAGCCGCTGCCCAGGGAGCCAAATGTGTGTTGCACATAGGCGTGTAATACGGCGGCGCCATTGGCAGCACCGGCGGCGACTTCATGACTGCCCGAACCAAGGCGGAACAGGCTGACATACACCAGCGCCAAGCCCACACCGGCGATCAAGCCGGCGATGATTGCGTAGCGGGTGATCAGCTTTGGCGACTCCACGCCACGGGAGCGAATGGCGTTGACGATCACGATGCCGAACACCAGGGCGCCCAGGGTATCCATGGTCAGGTAGCCGTTGATGAAGCCTTGTGAGAACGGCGCAGCCACGTATTCCGGGGTAGCGACACCCACGTCACCGGCCGGCAAGGCAAACGCGGCGATGCCGAGGATGGCCAACGCAATGATCTTCAGCGGTGCGAGGAATCGACCCACGGTGTCCAGCAGTCGGCCTGGGTACAGGGAGACAAAGAACACCACCAGGAAATACACCGAGCTGTAGAGGAACAGCGCCAACGGGCTTTCGCCGGTCAGCGGTGCCAGGCCCACCTCAAAGGATACGGTCGCGGTACGCGGCGTGGCGAACAGCGGCCCTACCGCCAGATACGCCGCCGCCGCCAGCAGGCCACCGGCAATCTTGCCGATCGGGCTGCTCAACGCGTCCATACCGCCGCCAACCTTGGCCAGCGCGATCACGGTGACCACCGGCAAACCCACCGCGGTGATCAAAAAGCCCAGCGCTGCCATCCAAACGTGAGGTCCGGACTGCAAACCCACAATAGGCGGGAAGATGATGTTGCCGGCGCCCACGAACAGGGCAAAGGTCATAAAACCCAGCGCCAGGATGTCCTGGCCTTTCAACACTTTCATTTGAGGAAATACCACACTACTGAATCGGAATTTAGAGAGGGATTCCCTATGGATGAGGGAAATACTGCCGGCCCTTATGGGAGCCGACCGGTCTAGCGCGCGGCTTCCTTTTGGGATGCGGGCGCATAAAGAGGCGGCTAGGGTACAGAATTGGGCTGACAAACGCACTGTTGCGGGGCGGACTGTCCGATAAGCGACAGTTCCATGTCGCATTCTCGTAAGAGCAGCAACAAGAGGCAAGCTTCAAGCGGCAAGAAGCACCGCATGCTTCTCTCTTACAGCTTAAAGCTTGCCGCTTATAGCTGCCTTTAAACGCACAAAGGCCACCCGAAGGTGGCCTTTGTGTGGGTAAAGCGTCAGCTAAGCGCGAGGCTTATTTGACAGCCCAACCCGTCAGCTCGGACAAAGCCTTGCCGATGTCTGCCAGCGAACGCACGGTTTTAACGCCTGCGTCTTCCAGGGCAGCAAACTTCTCGTCTGCAGTGCCCTTGCCGCCAGAGATGATTGCGCCAGCATGGCCCATGCGCTTGCCAGCAGGGGCAGTCACACCAGCGATGTAGGAAACAACCGGCTTGGTCACGTGTGCCTTGATGTAGGCAGCCGCTTCTTCTTCAGCCGAACCGCCGATCTCACCGATCATGACGATCGCTTCGGTCTTCGGGTCTTCCTGGAACAGCTTCAGGATGTCGATGAAGTTGGAGCCTGGGATCGGGTCACCGCCGATGCCGACGCAAGTCGACTGACCGAAACCGGCGTCAGTGGTCTGCTTAACAGCTTCGTAGGTCAGGGTGCCGGAACGGGAAACGATACCGACTTTGCCTGGCAAGTGAATGTGTCCTGGCATGATGCCGATCTTGCATTCGCCTGGGGTGATCACGCCTGGGCAGTTAGGGCCGATCAGGGTAACACCCAGCTCGTCGCACTTAACTTTAGCGTCCAGCATGTCCAGGGTAGGAATGCCTTCGGTGATGCAAACGATCAGCTTGATGCCGCCGAAGGCTGCTTCCAGGATGGAGTCCTTGCAGAAAGGAGCTGGAACGTAGATCACGCTGGCGGTAGCGCCAGTGGTTTCTACAGCTTCTTTCACGGTGTTGAACACTGGCAGACCCAGGTGCTCGGTACCGCCTTTACCAGGAGTAACGCCACCCACCATCTTGGTGCCGTATTCGATGGCTTGCTGGGTATGGAAACTACCTTGCGAACCGGTAATACCCTGGCAGATAACTTTGGTGTCTTTATTGATCAGGACGCTCATTATTTGCCCTCCGCAGCTTTGACAACTTGTTGAGCAGCGTCGGTCAGGCTGGTAGCCGCGATAATGTTCAAACCGCTTTCTGCCAGTACTTTAGCGCCCAGTTCAGCGTTGTTACCTTCAAGGCGAACAACAACCGGGATTTTAACGCCGACTTCTTTCACTGCACCGATGATGCCTTCGGCAATCATGTCGCAACGAACGATGCCGCCGAAGATGTTGACCAGTACTGCAGCGACGTTGGCGTCGGACAGGATGATCTTGAAGGCTTCGGTCACGCGTTCTTTGGTAGCACCACCGCCTACGTCGAGGAAGTTGGCTGGTTTGCCGCCATGCAGGTTGACGATGTCCATGGTACCCATGGCCAGGCCAGCACCGTTGACCATGCAACCGATGTTACCTTCCAGCGCTACGTAGTTCAGTTCGAACTTGGCAGCGTGCGCTTCGCGCGGATCGTCTTGCGACGGATCGTGGAAAGTCTTCAGCTTAGGCTGACGGTACATGGCGTTGGCGTCGATGTTGATCTTGGCGTCCAGGCAGTGCAGATCGCCGTCAGCCTTGATCACCAGCGGGTTCACTTCCAGCAGGGCCAGATCGTGATCCTGGAACAGTTTGGCCAGACCCACAAAGATCTTGGCGAACTGGGCAACTTGCTTGCCTTCCAGGCCCAGCTGGAATGCCAACTCGCGACCCTGGAATGGCTGAGCGCCAACCAGTGGATCGATAGTGGCTTTCAGAATTTTTTCTGGGGTTTCGTGAGCGATTTTCTCGATGTCCACGCCACCTTCGGTGGAAGCCATGAACACGATGCGACGGCTCGAACGGTCAACGACAGCGCCCAGGTACAGCTCTTTAGCGATATCAGTGCACGATTCAACCAGGATCTTGGTGACTGGCTGGCCATTGGCATCAGTCTGGTAAGTCACCAGACGCTTGCCCAGCCACTGCTGTGCGAAGGCTTTGGCGTCTTCTTTGCTGCGAACCAGCTTAACGCCGCCCGCTTTACCGCGACCACCAGCGTGGACCTGGGCTTTGACAACCCACTCGGTGCCGCCGATTTTGTCGCACGCTTCCGCTGCTGCTTCCGGGGTGTCTACTGCGTAGCCCTTGGATACTGGCAGGCCGTATTCAGCGAACAGCTGCTTACCCTGATACTCGTGAAGATTCATGCTTTTTACCGTCTTCGTTAGGTACTGCGCATTCGGCGCTGCGCTCATTATGAGTGCCGCGCCACCTGTGACTGCTGCTTGCGCAACTTGCGGGGCTCAGGGCCCGTAAAGCTGCGCAAGACTGCGTCCAGCGGATATTCCGCGGTGAGTCTTGCGCGCAAGGCTCACGACGGGCAACTCCGCCGTGGTTTCTTATTATCTCGCTTAGCGCTTCTTGCGGTTGGCGATGTGGATGGCGCCGCCATTCACCGCCAACGCTGCTTCGTGCAACGCTTCGGACAGGGTCGGATGGGAGAAGACCATCATGCCCAGGTCCTCGGCACTGGTGCCGAATTCCATACCGATCGCGCCTTGCTGAACCAGTTCTGCAGCGCTTGGGCCAATCACGTGGACGCCCAATACGCGGTCAGTCTTGGCATCAGCGATGACTTTGACAAAACCACCGGTGTCGTTGGCTGCCATGGCACGGCCAGATGCAGCAAACGGGAAGGTGCCGACGTTAACTTCAACGCCTTCAGCTTTCAACTGCTGTTCGTTCTTGCCGACCCATGCAATTTCCGGGTGGGTGTAGATAACCGATGGGACCAGGTCGTAGTTCATCTGGGTCTTGTGACCCTTGATGCGCTCGACAACCATAATGCCTTCTTCGGAAGCCTTGTGCGCGAGCATCATGCCGCGAACCACGTCACCGATGGCGTACACGCCAGGCACGGTGGTAGCGCAGTGATCGTCAACGTGGATGAAGCCACGTTCGTCGATGTTCACGCCGCTGTCAGCTGCCAGCAGGTCAGTGGTCACTGGACGGCGACCAACGGCTACGATCAGCTTGTCGAATGTGATGGTCTGCTCGCCTTCTTTATCGGTGTAGGTCACAACGACTTCTTCGCCGTTGACCTTGGAACCGGTAACACGGGCGCCCAGTTTGATGTCCAGACCTTGCTTGGTCAGGGTTTTCAGGGCTTCTTTGGACACCGCGGTGTCGGCAGCCAGCAGGAACGTGTCCAGGGCTTCCAGCACGGTGACGTCGGAACCCAAACGGGACCATACCGAACCCAGTTCCAGGCCGATCACGCCAGCGCCGATCACGCCCAGACGCTTAGGAATCGATTGGAACTCCAGGGCGCCGGTCGAATCAACGATCACGTTCTGGTCAACTGGAGCAGGCGGGATGTCGATTGGGCGCGAACCTGGGGCCAGGATCACGTTCTCGGCTTCGATGACTTCAACCGAGCCGTCTGGCTTGGTGATTTCAACTTTCTTGCCGGCCAGCAACTTGCCGTGACCTTGCAGGGAAGTCACGCCGTTGGCCTTGAACAAGGTGGCAACGCCGGAAGTCAGGCCTTTAACGATGTTGGCTTTACGGCCGATCATCGCTGGCACGTCCATGGTCACGCCAGCGTGGTTAATGCCGTGGATCGCGAAACCGTCTTGGGCTTCGTGGAATTTCCAGGAGCTGTCCAGCAGCGCCTTGGAAGGAATGCAACCAACGTTCAGGCAAGTACCGCCCAATGCCAGTTTGCCTTCCTTGTCGGTGTATTTTTCGATGCAAGCAGTCGAGAGGCCCAGTTGTGCGGCCTTGATGGCGGCAACATAGCCGCCAGGACCTGCACCAATCACTACAACGTCAAATTTCTGTGTCATAAAAAGGTTCCCTTTTTAGCTGCAAGCTACAAGCTGCACGCCGCAAGTTGAAAGCACCGTTCGCCACTTTGGGCTTGGCGCTTTCAGCTTGCGACTTGCAGCTGCTTTTTAGATATCCAGAAGCAGACGAGCTGGGTCTTCCAGCAGGTTTTTGATGGTCACCAGGAAAGTCACGGCTTCTTTACCATCGATCAGGCGGTGATCGTAAGACAGTGCCAGGTACATCATCGGGCGGATCACGACTTGGCCGTTGATGGCCATCGGGCGCTGGATGATGTTGTGCATGCCCAGGATCGCGGCTTGTGGCGGGTTGACGATCGGCGTCGACATCATCGAACCGAAGGTACCACCGTTAGTGATGGTGAACGTACCGCCGGTCATCTCGTCGATGGTCAGTTTGCCGTCACGGGCTTTCTTGCCGAAGCCTGCGATGCCGCCTTCGATTTCAGCCAGGCTCATCAGCTCAGCGTTACGCAGTACTGGAACTACCAGGCCACGGTCGCTGGACACGGCAACGCCGATGTCTGCATAGCCGTGGTAAACGATGTCGGTACCATCGATCGAAGCGTTGACTGCCGGGTAGCGTTTCAGCGCTTCAGTAGCCGCTTTCACGAAGAACGACATGAAGCCCAGGCGCACGCCGTTGTGGGACTTCTCGAACAGGTCCTTGTACTTCGAACGCAGGGCCATGACTTCGGTCATGTCGACTTCGTTGAAGGTAGTCAGCATCGCCATGTTCGACTGTGCTTCAACCAGACGCTTGGCCACGGTGGCCCGTACGCGGGTCATCGGTACGCGCTTCTCGGTGCGGTCGCCAGCGGCGAACACAGGCGCAGCGGCAGCCGGGGCAGCAGCCTTGGCAGGTGCGGCAGCTGGAGCGTTTTTCTTGGCTTCAACTGCAGCCACCACGTCTTCCTTGGTCACACGGCCGTCCTTGCCGGTGCCTTTGATGGACGACAGGTTGATGCCGTTTTCTTCAGCCAGCTGACGGGCAGCCGGTGCAGCGATTGGATCTTCGCCGCCTGCAGCCGGAGCAGCAGCGGGAGCCGAAGCAGCAGCCGGTGCAGCGGCAGCAGGAGCAGCGCTGCCCTCTTCGATCGAGCCCAGCACCTGGTTCGACAGAACGGTAGCGCCTTCTTCGGCAACGATTGCACCCAGTACGCCGTCAGCTTCGGCCAACACTTCCAGAACGACTTTGTCGGTCTCGATGTCGACGATCAGGTCGTCACGCTTTACAGCGTCGCCTGGTTTCTTGTGCCAGGTGGCAACGGTGCCATCGGCAACCGATTCCGGGAATGACGGGGCTTTGATTTCGATAGCCATTATCTGTGGGTCCTTAAAATTCGGTTTCAGTCAGCGCGAAGGCGTTAAACAGTGAAAGCATCTTGCAGCAGTTTTTCCTGCTGCTCGGCGTGCATCGACGCATAACCACACGCAGGTGCAGCAGAAGCGTCACGACCGGCATATTCCAGGCCCAGGGCCTGCTTATGGTTACCGATGCTGCGACGCAAATGATGCTGGCTGCTGTACCAAGCGCCCTGGTTCATCGGTTCTTCCTGGCACCACACAACATTAGTGAGGTTGGTGTAAGGCGCGATGGCCTCCATCAGGTCGTCTTCCGGGAACGGGTAAAGCTGCTCGATACGCACGATGGCGATGTCTTCGCGGCCTTCGGCACGGCGTTTTTCCAGCAGGTCGTAGTAGACCTTGCCGCTGCACAGGACCAGGCGAGTCACTTTCGCCGCGTCCAGCGTGTCGATCTCTGGAATAACGGTCTGGAACGAACCATCCGCCAGATCTTCCAGGGTCGAGATGGCCAATTTATGACGCAGCAGCGACTTCGGTGTCAGTACCACCAGCGGCTTGCGCAGCGGGCGGATCACCTGGCGACGCAGCAAGTGGTAGATCTGGGCCGGGGTAGTCGGCACGCACACCTGGATGTTGTGCTCGGCGCACAGCTGCAGGTAACGCTCCAGACGGGCCGAGGAGTGCTCCGGACCCTGACCTTCATAACCGTGCGGCAGCAGCATGGTCAGACCGCACAGACGGCCCCACTTGTGCTCGCCGCTGGTGATGAACTGGTCGATAACCACCTGGGCACCGTTGGCGAAGTCGCCGAACTGGGCTTCCCAGATCACCAGCGCCTGCGGCATGGTGGTCGAGTAACCGTACTCGAACGCCAGTACGGCTTCTTCGGACAGGAACGAATCGTACAGGTCGAAACGTGGCTGGCCTGCATACAGGTTCTGCAACGGGATATAGGTGCCCGCGTCTTTCTGGTTGTGCAGCACAGCATGACGGTGCGAGAACGTACCACGGCCGATGTCCTGGCCAGTCATGCGGATAGGGTGACCTTCGAACGCCAGGGTCGCGTACGCCATGGTTTCGGCGTAACCCCAGTTGATCGACAGGCCGCCGGCTTGCATCTTCTGACGGTCTTCGTAGATCTTCGCAACCTGGCGCTGAACCACGAAACCTTCCGGGATTTCCAGCAGCTTGGCGGACAACTCCTGCAAGGTCTTCAGATCGAACGACGTATCGTGACGCGCAGTCCAGGCGTGGCCCAGGTACGGACGCCAGTCAACGAACAACTCTTTGTTCGGCTCTTTAACCAGGCTTTTTACAACATGCAGACCATTGTCCAGCGCGTTGCGGTATTCATCGACTTTCGCCTGAACACGCGCATCGTCAACCACGCCGGCCTTGGTCAGGCTTTCGGCGTACAGCTCACGGGTAGTGCGCTGCTTGGTGATCTGCTGATACATCAACGGCTGAGTACCACTTGGCTCGTCCGCTTCGTTGTGACCGCGACGGCGGTAGCAAACCAGGTCGATCACCACATCGCGCTTGAACTGCATGCGGTAATCAATGGCCAACTGGGTCACAAACAGCACAGCTTCCGGATCATCGCCATTCACATGGAGGATCGGCGCCTGGATCATCTTGGCAACGTCGGTCGCGTACTCGGTAGAGCGCGCGTCCAGCGGGTTGCTGATGGTGAAGCCAACCTGGTTGTTGATGACGATGTGAACGGTACCGCCGGTCTTGAAGCCGCGGGTCTGCGACATCTGGAACGTTTCCAGGACCACGCCTTGACCGGCGAAAGCCGCGTCACCGTGGATGGAAATCGGCAGAACCTTTTCACCGGTGGTGTCATTACGACGATCCTGGCGAGCACGGACCGAACCCTCGACCACTGGAGAAACAATTTCCAGGTGGGATGGGTTGAAGGCCATGGCCAGGTGAACTTCACCGCCGGTGGTCATCACGTTGGACGAGAAGCCCTGGTGGTATTTAACGTCACCGGAACCCAACTCAACCTTCTTCTTGCCTTCGAACTCGTCGAACAGCTCACGCGGGTTCTTGCCGAAGGTGTTGACCAACACGTTCAAGCGACCACGGTGAGCCATGCCGATCACGATTTCCTTGGTGCCGTAGGAACCCGAACGCTGGATCAACTCGTCGAGCATCGGGATCAGGCTTTCGCCGCCTTCCAGACCGAAACGCTTGGTGCCCGGGTATTTGGTACCCAGGTACTTTTCCAGGCCTTCGGCAGCGGTTACGCGCTCGAGCAGATGGCTGCGGACATCGTCAGACAGCACTGGACGACCACGCACACCTTCCAGACGGTGCTGGAACCAGTGGCGTTGCTCGGAATCGGTGATGTGCGTGAACTCAGCGCCAATGGTGCGGCAATATGTCTGCTGCAACGCTTCGTGAATTTCGCGTAGGCTCGCTTCCTCTTTGCCGATGAACAGGTCGCCGGCACGGAAGGTCGTATCAAGATCGGCATTGGTCAAGCCGTAATGATTGATCGACAGGTCAGCAGGTGCAGGACGCTTCCAGAGCCCCAGCGGATCAAGCTGGGCCGCCTGGTGGCCACGCATCCGGTAGGCCTGGATCAGTCGCAATACCTCAACTTGCTTCTTCTCGTGCTCACTGCTCACGCTGCCGGCGGAAACCGGTTGGGCGCGGCGCTGGTTCTTTGCCAGCAGCACAAACTGATCGCGAATCGTGGCGTGCGATACATCGGTGGCAGCGTTGCCGTCTGAAGACAACGTCTGAAATTTGGTGCGCCATTCTTCTGGCACAGCGTTAGGGTCGTGCAGGTAGAGCTCATAAAGCTCTTCCACATAGGCAGCGTTACCACCTGAAAGATAGCCGCTGTTCCACATGCGCTGCATCACGCTTTCTTGCATGCTTGGTCACCCTCGATTTGGGGACACCACCGGCGAAAACACCGAGTTTGCTTGCGAAAGGCCAAGTGCAGCGACCAAAACAAGCCACTTAGGATCACGCTGATAGTTCGGGTACCAACCCGAATGCCCCTGCTTGTCTCATTTCTTCAAAATAAGAGCCGCGGCTTTGTAAGTCGCTGCTCAAGTTAAAACTACGGCGCCGGTTGAAGCCTGCGCCGTAGCATTTACGGGCACAACGGTCCTGCTTTTACGAAAAACGTCGCTTACACGCCGCTCTGCAGCAGCATGTTACGGATGTGACCAATGGCCTTAGTCGGGTTCAGGCCTTTAGGACATACGTTGACGCAGTTCATGATCCCGCGGCAGCGGAATACGCTGAACGGGTCATCCAGCGAAGCCAGACGCTCGGACGTCTTGGTGTCACGGCTGTCTGCCAGGAAGCGGTACGCTTGCAGCAGGGCAGCTGGACCCAGGAACTTGTCCGGGTTCCACCAGAAGGACGGGCAAGACGTCGAGCAGCAAGCGCACAGGATGCACTCGTACAGACCGTCGAGCTTCTCGCGCTCTTCCGGGGACTGCAGACGCTCGATGGCCGGAGCCGGCGTGTCGTTCTGCAGGAACGGCTTAACTTTCTCGTATTGCTTGTAGAAGATGCTCATATCCACGACCAGGTCACGGATAACCGGCAAACCTGGCAGCGGACGAACGATCAGCTTGTTGCCTTTAACCACGGCAGACAGCGGCGTGATGCACGCCAGGCCGTTTTTGCCGTTGATGTTCATGCCGTCGGAACCGCACACACCTTCACGGCAAGAGCGACGATACGAGAAACCTTCGTCCTGCTCTTTGATCAGCGCCAATACATCCAGCACCATCAGGTCTTTACCACCGGTATCAACCTGGAACTCCTGCATGAACGGCGCAGCGTCCTGATCAGGGTTGTAGCGATAAACACTGACTTTCAACATGGCAGCCACCCTTAGTAAGTCCGAATCTTCGGTTCAAACGTCGGTACCGTCTTCGGCGAGAAGTTCACGGCACGCTTGGTTACGCGCTTGTCACCCGGGAAGTATAGGGTGTGGCACAACCAATTTTCGTCATCGCGATCCTCAAAGTCTTCACGCGCGTGAGCACCACGGGATTCTTTACGAACCTCGGCGGCGATCGCAGTCGCTTCAGCCACTTCCAGCAGGTTTTGCAGCTCAAGGGCTTCGATACGAGCGGTGTTGAACGCCTGGCTCTTATCGTTGATCTTGACGTTGGCGATGCGCACGCGCAGATCGGCCAGTTGGGCAATACCCTTCTGCATGTATTCGCCGGTACGGAATACACCGAAGTAGTTCTGCATGCAGCTTTGCAGCTCGCGACGCAGGGTAGCTACGTCTTCGCCATCCGTGCGCGAGTTCAGCGCATTCAGACGGGCCAGGGCCGCTTCGATGTTGGCGTCGGTCGCGTCATCGTATTCGATGCCGTCGGTCAGCGCTTTTTCGAGGTGCAGGCCGGCAGCACGACCGAATACCACCAGATCGAGCAGCGAGTTACCGCCCAGACGGTTGGCACCGTGTACCGATACGCACGCCACTTCGCCTACGGCGAACAGACCATGAATGATCTCGTCCACGCCTTCAGCGTTCTGGGTGATCGCCTGGCCATGAATGTTGGTCGGCACGCCGCCCATCATATAGTGGCAGGTTGGAACAACCGGAACCGGTGCAACGACCGGGTCAACGTGTGCGAAGGTCTTGGACAGCTCGCAGATGCCTGGCAGACGGCTGTGCAGCACTTCTTCGCCCAGGTGATCGAGCTTGAGCAGTACGTGGTCGCCGTTCGGGCCACAGCCGTTGCCGGCGATGATTTCTTTAACCATCGAACGGGCTACAACGTCACGGCCAGCAAGGTCTTTCGCGTTCGGCGCATAACGTTCCATGAAACGCTCGCCGTGCTTGTTGATCAGGTAACCACCTTCACCACGGCAACCTTCTGTAACCAGTACACCGGCGCCGGCGATGCCGGTCGGGTGGAACTGCCACATTTCGATGTCTTGCACCGGAACACCGGCACGCAGCGCCATGCCAACGCCGTCACCGGTATTGATCAGGGCATTGGTAGTCGAGGCGTAAATACGGCCTGCACCGCCCGTCGCCAGAACAGTAGCCTTGGCACGGATATAGGTGGTTTCACCGGTTTCGATGCAAATGGCGATCACGCCGACGAATGCACCGTCGGCGTTCTTCACCAGGTCAACCGCGTAGTATTCGTTCAGGAACGTGGTGCCGGCTTTCAGGTTGCCCTGATAAAGCGTGTGCAGCAGCGCGTGACCGGTACGGTCGGACGCGGCGCAGGTACGGGCAGCCTGCCCGCCTTTACCGTAATCCTTCGACTGGCCACCGAATGGACGCTGGTAGATACGGCCTTGCTCGGTACGGGAGAACGGCAGACCCATGTGGTCAAGCTCGAACACCGCGGCCGGGCCTTCCTGACACATGTATTCGATAGCGTCCTGGTCACCGATATAGTCGGAACCCTTGACGGTATCGTACATGTGCCAGCGCCAGTCATCGTTCGGGTCGGCGGAGGCGATGGCGCAGGTGATGCCACCCTGGGCCGATACGGTGTGGGAACGGGTCGGGAACACCTTGGTGATCACGGCAGTCTTGTGACCGCCCTGTGCCAGCTGCAGCGCAGCGCGCATGCCAGCACCGCCGCCACCAATAATGATGGCGTCGAATGAAATAGTTGGAATGTTAGCCATGAATCAGATACCCCAAAGAATCTGCACACCCCAGACGAAGTAAGCGAACATCGCGACGCCGCATACTGCCTGGAAGAGGAAACGTACTGCGGTCGCGGACTTGCCCAGCGCCATTGGCGTCAGGTAGTCGGTCGCGATGGTCCACATGCCAACCCAGGCATGAGCACCCAGGGCGACAAGGGCCAGCAGACTGAAGATTCGCATCGCATTGTGGGAAAACAGGCCGTGCCATTGCTCATAGCCGATGCCCGGATTTGCGACGAGGTATCCGATCAGGAAAATGAAATAAGCCGCGAGAACAACCGCAGACACACGTTGTGCCATCCAGTCATAGAGGCCCGAACGCGATAGGTTCGTAACGCTGGTTACCATATCCAAACTCCTGCCAGAACGATCAGCACCACAGAAATGGCGATGATGATTTTCGAGCCCAGGCGGCCGCCTTCCAGCGTCTCACCGATGCCCATGTCCATGATCAAGTGGCGCACACCGGCTACCAGGTGATACAGCAGAGCGGACAAGAGGCCCCATGCTACGAACTTGGCCAGCGGGCTGGTCAAGCATGCCTTCACCTCGGCGTAACCTTCCTCGGAACCCAGGGATTTGCTCAATGCATAAAGCATGATGCCCAAGCCCAGGAACAGGATGATGCCGGAAACACGGTGCAGGAACGACGTAACGCCGGTGATGGGGAGTTTGATGGTCCTTAGGTCTAGGTTTACAGGTCGTTGGCTATTCACGGCTTTTTTCACACTTAAGAGCCCCTAACAATCAGGGCAAAGTTGTCGGGGAGTGCACTGGTCAGGTAAGCACCACCCAGGGAGTGCGACCCCCAATGAAAGCAAGCCCAAAAGCCCTTGGCGGTCGGTGGCCGAGTATAGACAGTTAGGTTACTAATGACAACGCGCTCACCTCACCCTAATAGCGGATTGCGCTGACGGGATAAAAGGCGTAAACGGCAGTCAATTTCGAGGAAAAAGTACGCTTAAAGCCTTCTGGGGCAAGACTTTAGGCAAATTGACATCTGAATTTATCTCACTATAGTGGTGCGGGCCCTGCGTGGGGGGTCTGTCTGATGATTTGAAGCATAAATAGGAGGCCACATGGCTGACAAAAAAGCGCAGTTGATCATCGAGGGCGCAGCCCCCGTCGAGCTGCCCATTTTAACCGGCACCGTTGGTCCCGATGTTATCGACGTACGGGGCCTGACAGCCACGGGCCGTTTCACTTTCGACCCAGGTTTCATGTCGACCGCCTCTTGCGAGTCGAAGATCACCTATATCGACGGTGACAATGGCATTCTGCTTCACCGCGGCTACCCGATCGAACAACTGGCTGAGCAGTCGGACTACCTGGAAACCTGCTACCTGCTGCTAAATGGCGAATTGCCAACAGCCGAGCAAAAAGCCCAGTTCGTCAGCACCGTGAAGAACCACACGATGGTTCACGAGCAGTTGAAGACCTTCTTCAACGGCTTCCGTCGCGACGCCCACCCGATGGCCGTCATGTGCGGCGTGGTCGGCGCCCTGTCGGCCTTCTATCATGACTCCCTCGACATCAATAACCCGCAGCATCGCGAAATCTCCGCGATCCGCCTGGTTGCCAAGATGCCGACCCTGGCCGCAATGGTTTATAAGTACTCCATGGGCCAACCCATGATGTACCCGCGCAACGACCTGACGTACGCGGAAAACTTCCTGCACATGATGTTCAACACGCCGTGCGAGATCAAACCGATCAGCCCCGTGCTGGCCGCCGCGATGGACAAGATTTTTATCCTTCACGCCGACCACGAACAGAACGCCTCGACTTCTACCGTACGTCTGGCAGGTTCTTCGGGTGCCAACCCGTTCGCCTGTATCGCCGCCGGTATCGCCGCACTGTGGGGCCCTGCCCACGGCGGTGCGAACGAAGCCGTGTTGGCCATGCTCGATGAAATCGGCGACGTCTCGAACATCGACACATTCATCGCCAAGGCCAAGGACAAGAACGACCCGTTCAAGCTGATGGGCTTCGGTCACCGGGTCTACAAGAACCGCGACCCGCGCGCCACCGTCATGAAACAGACCTGCGACGAAGTGTTGAAGGAACTGGGCATCAAGAACGATCCGCAACTCGAACTGGCCATGCGCCTGGAAGAGATCGCCCTGACCGACCCCTACTTCATCGAACGCTCGCTGTACCCGAACGTCGACTTCTACTCGGGGATCATCCTCAAGGCGATCGGCATTCCAACCAGCATGTTCACCGTGATCTTCGCCCTGGCGCGGACCGTGGGCTGGATCTCCCACTGGAAAGAAATGCTCTCCAGCCCGTACAAGATTGGCCGCCCGCGCCAGCTGTACACCGGCTACGAGTCGCGTGACATCACCAAGCTGGAAGATCGGCACTAAATTCCAGCCAAATAAAACGGCCTCTTAATGAGGCCGTTTTTTTTGGCTGGAATTTAGTGAGCTGCAAGCTGCAAGCTGCAAGCAAAAAAATACCCCTGCATCTCTACAGGGGTATTTCTCTACACAGCACTGCTTTTAACTTGTAGCTTAAAGCTGCTTCAGTGCTGTACTGCCCCACTCGCCCCCAGGCCAGTTTGCGAACGCACAAACTGCGGGAAGTACAGCGCACGCTCTTTCTCTGCCGCCGCCGACTTGTCGGTGATGGAGAAGAACCAGATGCCGACGAACGCAATGATCATCGAGAACAGCGCCGGATACTCGTACGGGAAGATGGCTTTTTCATGGTGCAGGATCGAGACCCAGATGGTCGGGCCCAGCACCATCAGACCAACGGCACTGATCAAGCCCAGCCAGCCGCCAATCATCGCGCCACGGGTGGTGAGGTTTTTCCAGTACATGGAAAGCAGCAACACCGGGAAGTTACAGCTGGCCGCAATGGAGAACGCCAGGCCGACCATGAACGCAATGTTCTGGCTTTCGAACAGGATACCCAGGCCGATAGCCAAAACGCCCAAGGCGATGGTGGTGATCTTCGATACGCGAATCTCATCCTTGTCGTTGGTCTTGCCTTTCTTGATCACGCTGGCGTACAGGTCATGGGACACCGCCGAAGCACCGGCCAGGGTCAAACCGGCAACCACCGCTAGGATGGTGGCGAACGCCACGGCCGAGATGAAGCCCAGGAAGATACTGCCACCCACCGCATTGGCCAGGTGCACCGCCGCCATGTTGTTACCACCCAACAAGGCGCCTGCCGCGTCTTTGAACGCCGGGTTGGTGCTGACCAGCAGGATCGCGCCAAAGCCGATGATAAAGGTCAGGATGTAGAAGTAGCCAATGAAGCCGGTGGCATACAGCACGCTCTTACGCGCTTCCTTGGCGTCGCTTACGGTGAAGAAGCGCATCAGGATGTGCGGCAGGCCAGCGGTACCGAACATCAGTGCCAGGCCCAGGGAGAATGCCGAAATCGGGTCTTTGACCAGGCCGCCGGGGCTCATGATCGCTTCACCTTTAGGGTGAACCTTGATCGCCTCGGAGAACAGGGCGTTGAAGTCGAAGTTGACGTGCTTCATCACCATCAGCGCCATGAACGAGGCACCGGACAGCAACAGCACTGCCTTGATGATCTGCACCCAAGTGGTCGCCAGCATGCCGCCAAACAGCACGTACATGCACATCAAGATACCCACCAGGATGACCGCTACGTGGTAGTCCAGGCCAAACAGCAGTTGGATCAACTTGCCCGCGCCAACCATCTGCGCGATCAGGTAGAACGCCACCACTACCAGGGAGCCACACGCCGACAGGCTGCGGATCTGGGCTTGCCCGAGGCGGTAGGACGCCACGTCGGCAAAGGTGTACTTGCCAAGGTTACGCAGGCGCTCGGCGATCAGGAACAGAATGATCGGCCAGCCCACCAGGAAGCCGATCGAGTAGATGAGGCCGTCATAACCGGAGGTATAGACCAGCGCGGAAATCCCCAGGAAGGACGCCGCCGACATATAGTCACCGGCAATCGCCAGGCCGTTTTGGAAACCGGTAATCTTACCGCCAGCCGCGTAGTAGTCGGCTGCCGAATTGTTACGTTTGGACGCCCAGTAGGTGATGCACAAGGTGGCACCGACAAACGCGACAAACATCACGATGGCGGAGATGTTCAGCGGTTGCTTTTGCACTTCACCGGTCAATGCCTCCGCCGCCCAAACGGCCGGAGCAAAGAGCGAAGCGCCGAATACTGCCAGTAGACGCCGGATCATTGCGCAGCCTCCTTGAGAATCGCATTGTTCAGGTCGTCAAACTCGCCATTGGCCCGCCGCACATAGATGCCGGTCAGGACAAAAGCCGACACAATCAGCCCGACACCCAAGGGAATGCCCCAGGTAATCGACGAGCCGGGGCTGAGCTTTGCCCCCAGCACGTGTGGCCCGTAGGCGATCAACAGGATGAAACCGGAGTAAAGCCCTAGCATGATCGCCGAGAGAATCCAGGCGAACCGTTCCCTTTTTCTCACCAGCTCCTTGAAACGCGGGCTGTTTTGAATCGAGAGGTAAATGCTGTCGTTCATTGTTTTTATCCTCGCAGCACAGCTTTTTTATTATTGGAACGTATCCACTGTATGCGGCTGCACAAAGGGTTCCAGACGACCTTAGTATTAGAACGACATGAGGGTTATCGCCAGTTTTGCACTAACTGAATTGACAGGCTTTGGCCCAGAAACGACAAAGCCCGCCTGACGACAACGCCAGACGGGCCTGCAAGGTGCTATCTAGACACGTCGGGTTTTATTTACCAACCCACTCGGCGACACGCTCAGGGTGCTTGGCGACCCAATCCTTAGCCGCCGCATCAGGCTTGGCACCGTCTTGTATTGCCAGCATGACTTCGCCGATTTCGTCCTTGGAAGCCCACTGGAATTTCTTCAGGAAGGCTGCGACTTCCGGCGCTTTCTTCTCCAGGCCCTTGCTACCGATACTGTTGACTGTTTCAGCAGCACCATAAATCCCTTTTGGATCGTCCAGGAAACGCAGTTTCCACTTGGCGAACATCCAGTGTGGCACCCAACCGGTAACCACAATGGATTCCTGCTTGTCTTCGGCACGGGCCAACTCGGCGATCATCGCCGCGCCCGAACTGGCTTGTAGCTTATAGTCGAGGCCATATTGCTTGATGGCTTCGTCGGTCTTGAGCATCACACCTGAACCTGCGTCAATGCCGACGATTTTGTTGTTGAAGGTGGTGTCAGTCTTGAGGTCTTCGATGGACTTGGCCTTGACGTACTCCGGCACGATCAAGCCGATCTTAGCGTCCTTGAAGTTGGGGCCGTAGTCGACCACCTTGTCCTTGTTCTTGGCCCAATACTCACCGTGGGTGACCGGTAGCCAGGCAGAAAGCATGGCGTCGAGCTTACCGGTGGCAACAGCCTGCCACATGATCCCGGTGGCGACCGCTTGCAGTTTCACGTCATAGCCGAGCTTTTGCTTGATCACCTCTGCCGCCACGTGGGTGGTGGCAACGCTGTCCGACCAGCCATCTACGTAGCCTATGCTCAGGGTTTTGCTGTCGGCGCTGGCCAGTGTGCAGCTCATCGCAACTGCCAAAGTGGCAGCTGCGCCCAAGAGTCGTCGCATCTTCATTGTGCTTCCCCGAAAAGTGCTGCGCCCAGCGGATGCCGAGCGACGTCAACCTGTTGTTCTGTGGTGCACCGCACCCCCTTCATGCGCATCGATCCGGCTGCTGCGCCGTCAGTGGAGTGCTGCCCCTTCGATCATCGACCTGACTGGACTTGGAACCTGCTCTGTCAGCGACCTTGTACTAGCAGGAAACGACATCACATCGCCAGCAGGACGGCTTGTAGAGCTTGACGCCAAAATCCCGCCCGAACTTTGCATGTCAAAATTGTGCTGCCCCACTGGCACGCGCCAAATCCGGGTAAGATGCGCGCCTTTGCTCTTCCAGATAAGCCGACCATGCCCGCGAATGCCCGCTTCCCTGCCCTAACCTATTTCTTCGCCTTGCTCCTCGGCCTGTTGGCCCTGATCGGTTACTGGTATGGCCTCGGCCGGCCCGTGGTGTTACCCGATGTCGCCAGTGCTACGCACAAGATGCAGTGCGCGTCGTACACGCCGTTCGACAAAGACCAATCGCCGTTTGACCAGCCGTTCAAACTGCGCCCGGAACGCATGGACGCCGACCTGGCCCTGCTGGCCACCCGCTTTGAATGCATTCGCACCTACTCCATGACCGGCCTGGAAGCCTTGCCGGACATGGCGCGCAAGCATGGGCTGAAGGTGATGGCCGGCGCCTGGGTCAGCAGCGATCCGGTGGCGACCGAAAAGGAAATCGACCAGTTGATCGCCTCGGCCAACGCCAGCCCGGATGTCGTGACGTCGGTGATCGTCGGCAACGAAGCCCTGCTGCGCAAGGAAGTCACCGCCACGCAACTGGTGAAGCTGATCCATAAAGTCAAAAGCCAAATCAAGCAGCCGGTGACGTATGCGGATGTGTGGGAGTTCTGGCTGCAACACCCAGAAATAGCTCCGGCGGTGGATTTCCTGACCATTCACCTGTTGCCGTACTGGGAAGATGACCCGTCCGGCATCGACCAGGCCCTCAAGCACGTGGGCGATGTGCGCCAGACCTTTGGCAACAAGTTTGCGCCCAAGGACATCCTGATCGGCGAGACCGGCTGGCCCAGTGAAGGCCGCCAGCGCGAAACCGCGGTGCCAAGCCGGGTCAACGAAGCCAAGTTCATGCGCGGCTTTGTGGCCATGGCTGAGGCCAATGGCTGGCGTTACAACCTGATCGAAGCGTTTGACCAGCCCTGGAAGCGCGCCAGCGAAGGCGCCGTGGGTGGTTACTGGGGCCTGTTCGATGCTGATCGCCAGGACAAGGGTATCCTCGCCGGGCCGGTGACCAATGTGCCGTACTGGTCACTGTGGCTGGGAGTGGGTGGGGTTATCCTGCTGGGCACCTTGGCGCTGGGTGGGCGTGTACGCAGCACGCGCGCCGCCATTGCCCTGCCGCTGCTGGGTGCAGTCGCCGCCTGCTCCATCGGCACCTGGGCTGAGCTGAGCCGGGTGACCGCACGCTTCAGTGATGAATGGGTGTGGGCAGGTTTGCTGATGGTGTTGAACCTGTTGGTGCTGGCTCACGCCGCACTGGCTTTGAGCGCGCGCGAAGGCTGGCGTGAACGGGCGTTCAACTGGCTGGAGCAGCGTGCAGGCTGGCTGGTGGCGATTGCCGGGTTTGCCGGCGCAGTGATGATGTTGGCGTTGGTGTTTGACCCGCGTTATCGCAGCTTCCCGAGTGCGGCGCTGGTGCTGCCTGCTCTGGTGTACCTGGTACGTCCGGTGACGGGGCCGCGTCGGGAGATCGCGCTGCTGGCTTTTATCATCGGTGCCGGCATTGCGCCGCAGTTGTACCGTGAAGGGTTGTTGAACCAGCAGGCTTGGGGTTGGGCGGTGGTCAGCCTGCTCATGGTTGTGGCTTTGTGGCGTTGCTTGCGGGTGCGTAAGGCTTAACGGCGCTTTCGCGAGCAAGTCGAAGAGGCTCTATCAACCAGCACGAGGCTTCCTGACCAAACGCAACCCCGCAATCACCACCGCAAACACCGCAAAAGCCGTGTTGTACAACGCCAGCGCCGGCAACCCGAACACCATCCCCAGCACTGCCAACCCCCATCCCGCACGACCCGGCACGAAAAACGCCAGGACCGACGTAACCAACGCCGCCCAGCCGAGTACCTTGAAGTGAATCATCAACCCCAGGTTCGAACGCAGCTGACACTCCCAGCGGCTGGCCTCATCGGCGCAAATGCCAACCCACCGGCCATCTTCCATAAAGCCGTAACGCGCGCCATAACTGGCGGCCAGCCATAACGGCAAGGCAATAAGCAGCAAAATCAGCGGCAAACGACGGGACATGAGGTACTCCGATAGGCAAAAACGGCGCTCAGCTTAATGCTCCGACGGCCGTTAGCAAGGTATACGCGCAGATAACTGTTCACCAATGGGCGGCAAAGTGTATCTTCTCGCTACTATTACCCCGATTCCGACGTTATTTTCCGACTTTTCGTGCCGAGAGCTGGCACTTCGGTTGCAAAGCGGTGGTCATAGCCTGCGAACTTTATTAAGCACGTTTCCTCCTAGGGATTAAGTCATGCTCCGTTCCTTGCGCTGTGCTGCCTTGCTGGGCAGCCTTTTTTTGAGTGCGTCAGCACTGGCCGTCGACATCGACCAGGCCACCTATGGCTATCCTTTGACGAATCCGTTCGAGGCGACCATCGCCACTACCCCGCCTGACCTTCGGCCGAAATTGCCGAGCGATGACGAGATCAACCAGTCCGACTACACCCTGAACATGCGCCCCGAGCGCGAATTCAGCCTGCCGGACAACTTCTGGGCGGTGAAGAAACTCACCTACCGCATCGCCAAGCAGGATCGCGCCGCGCCGTTGATCTTTCTGATCGCGGGCACCGGTGCGCGTTTTGACAGCAGCATCAACGAATACCTGAAAAAACTGTATTACCAAGCCGGCTACCACGTGGTGCAACTGTCGTCGCCGACCAGCTTCGACTTCATCAGCGCCGCCTCGCGCTTCGCCACGCCGGGGATCACCCAGGAAGACGCCGAAGATATGTACCGGGTGATGCAGGCCGTACGGGCACAAAACGCTTCGCTGCCGGTCACCGACTTTTACCTCACCGGCTACAGCCTCGGCGCACTGGATGCGGCGTTTGTCAGCAAACTCGACGAGACACGCCGCAGCTTCAACTTCAAGAAAGTCTTGCTGTTGAACCCGCCGGTCAACCTCTACACGTCGATCACCAACCTCGACAAGCTGGTA
This sequence comes from Pseudomonas sp. RA_15y_Pfl1_P11, assembly GCF_963970975.1. Lineage (NCBI taxonomy): Bacteria > Pseudomonadati > Pseudomonadota > Gammaproteobacteria > Pseudomonadales > Pseudomonadaceae > Pseudomonas > Pseudomonas sp. RA_15y_Pfl1_P11. Next base: position 341,684 of record NZ_CAXAOY010000001.1, on the reverse strand, counting down.
CAGACCGAGGTCAAGGGCATCAACAACTCCACCACTTTCTATGAGTTGGTGCTGAACAAGCTGACCCGCTACTTCCAGCAAAAGGGCTACATCGATCTGAATGACGCCCTGCTCTACGACTTCCAGAACTCCAAGCAGCACCTGACCAACGAACAGATGGCCATGCTGATCGGCACCTCGTTCCGCTTCTCGGCGGCCGACATTGCCTTTACCTCGGACCTGATCAACCGCCGCGGCCTGATCATCCCGCCGAAATACCCGATCACCGAAGGCACCAGCCTCACGCCGTTCCTCAAGCGTGCGCTGCAATGCGACTTCGATTGCTACCTCACAGAACAAGTCATCCCGATGTGGCGCGCGCGCTCGGACGGCGGCAGCCTGTTGCAACTGGTCGACCAGGTCAGCCTGTACGCCCTCAAGGACTACCTGCACACCAACCCGAAGATCGCCGTCATGCACAACGCCGACGACGTGATCCTCGGCCCTGGCGACCTCGGTTTCCTGCGCGAAACCTTCGGCGATCGCTTGACCGTCTACCCGCTGGGCGGCCATTGCGGCAACCTCAATTACCGCGTCAACGCCGACGCCATGCTGGAGTTCTTCCGTGGCTAAATATCTTCTGCTGCTTGCCGCCTTGATGTGCGCAGGCGTGGCCAATGCCGACAACAGCAAGGCTCACGAACCCACCGTGGTTGGCTCAGACGGCTTCAAGGAGCCGCTGACCAAGCTCAAGTTCAACCCCGGCTTGGACCAGCGTGAATTCGAGCGTTCAACGCTCACCGCGCTCAACGTCTACGACCCGCTGGAAGCGTGGAACCGTCGCGTGTACCACTTCAACTATCGCTTCGACCAATGGGTATTCCTGCCGGTGGTCGACGGTTACCGCTACGTCACTCCAAGTTTCCTGCGCACCGGCGTGAGCAACTTCTTCAACAACCTGGGCGACGTGCCGAACCTGTTGAACAGCCTGCTGCAGCTCAAGGGCCACCGCTCCCTGGAGACCACCGGGCGCCTCCTGGTCAACACCACCATTGGCATCGCCGGCCTGTGGGACCCTGCTACCGCCATGGGCCTGCCGCGCCAGAGCGAAGACTTCGGCCAGACCCTGGGCTTCTACGGCGTGCCTGGCGGCGCGTACCTGGTACTGCCGGTCTTCGGCCCGTCAAACCTGCGCGACACCGGTGGTTTGCTGGTCGACTACACCGCCGAAACCCAGATCAACTTCCTCAATGTGGCTGAAGTCAGCTCCAACCATCCGGAACTCTGGGCACTGCGTGCAGTGGACAGGCGTCATCAGACCAGCTTCCGGTACGGTCAGATGAACTCCCCGTTTGAGTATGAGAAGGTTCGGTACATCTATACGGAATCGCGCAAGCTGCAGATTGCGGAGTAATTAGCGCCATAAAAAAAGGCCATTCGATTGAATGGCCTTTTTTATGGCTATTGGATCATGCCTTCGCGGTTTTCCAGAGCTTACCCACTACGCTGACCACCGCCAGCACCACCGCCCCCGCAACAATCCCCGCCACGCCATTCAGCAGCGTCGGCACCCACCATGCCACGCTACCTGTCCCCTGGCTGACCGTCTCGATCCAGTGATGCACCACGGGTACACCATGGGTGAGAATCCCACCGCCGACCAGGAACATTGCTGCCGTGCCGATAACCGACAGGCTCTTCATCATGTAAGGCGCTGCGCGCAGGATGGCACCACCGATACTGCGCGCCACCTGGCCAGGTTTCTGGGTGAGCCACAGGCCCAGGTCATCCAGCTTGACGATGCCGGCCACCAGCCCGTAGACACCCACCGTCATGACGATGGCAATGCCCGACATCACAACCACCTGCTGCATCAGTGGGGCGTCTGCCACGGTGCCAAGGGTGATGGCGATGATTTCGGCGGAGAGGATGAAGTCGGTGCGGATTGCGCCCTTGATCTTGTCCTTTTCAAAGGCCACCAGGTCGGTCGCCGGGTCGCCAACAGCTTCGACCAACTGGGCGTGTTCAGCTTGATCTTCATCCTTGCTGTGCAGGAACTTGTGCGCGAGCTTCTCAAAGCCTTCGAAACACAGGTAGGCACCGCCAAGCATCAACAAAGGCGTCACCGCCCAAGGCGCAAATGCGCTGATCAACAGTGCGGTGGGCACCAGGATCAATTTATTGATAAACGAGCCCTTGGCCACCGCCCACACCACGGGGATTTCCCGCTCGGCCCGCACCCCGGAGACCTGCTGGGCGTTGAGTGCCAGGTCGTCACCCAGCACGCCTGCAGTCTTCTTCGCCGCCATTTTTGTCATCAGGGCAACGTCATCGAGCACGGCGGCGATATCGTCGATCAACACCAACAAGCTGCTTCCTGCCATGAATCGGACTTCCGTAAGAGTGAGATGGCGCAAGCATAACGCGGCGCAAAGCGTTGCAGGCACATTGTTGAGGCTCGCGGATGGCCGGTGCTACCATGCGCAACCGCCTGTACTGGCAAGGAAACCTCTGGTTTATGAGCACCATTCGCGAGCGCAACAAAGAAAAGATCCTGCGGGCGGCCAGCGAGGAGTTTGCCGACAAAGGCTTCGCCGCGACCAAAACCAGCGACATCGCCGCCAAGGCCGGGCTGCCCAAGCCCAACGTGTATTACTACTTCAAGTCCAAGGACAACCTCTACCGCGAGGTGCTCGAAAGCATTATCGAGCCGATCCTGGCGGCTTCCACGCCGTTCAATCCGGAAGGCGAGCCTTCGGTGGTGCTGAGCAACTACATCCGTTCGAAGATCCGCATTTCCCGCGACCTGCCATTTGCCTCGAAGGTCTTCGCCAGCGAAATCATGCACGGCGCGCCGCACTTGAGCGCTGATCAGGTCGAACAGCTCAACGCCCAGGCCAAGCACAATATCGCGTGCCTCCAGAGCTGGGTGGATCGTGGCCTGATCGCGGCGATCGACCCCCATCACTTGATGTTCAGCATCTGGGCGGCGACGCAGACGTATGCGGATTTTGACTGGCAGATCTCGGCGGTGACCGGGAAGGCCAAGTTGGATGAGGCCGATTATGAGGCGGCGGCGTTGACGATTATTCGGTTGGTGCTGAAGGGGTGTGAGTTGGACTGAGAGACCGGGGTGCCTGTGCCATTCGCGAGCAAGCCCGCTCCCACTTGGATTTAGCGTCAGACACAAGTTGTATAAACACCCAAGATCCAATGTGGGAGCGGGCTTGCTCGCGAAAGCGCCCTCCCAGACACATCCTGCCAAAAGCCTACCATTCAGCATCAGCCACCTAGATCTAGCCTCTCAGAACCCCACTGAAGAGAGGCCAAGGAATGCCTGATCTAGCCACATCACACCGCCTGCGCATTGGGCGCTTCAGCGAACCCAACCGCATCTACCTGATTACCACCAATACCCACGAACGTGTGCCGATATTCAGTGACTTTCATCTGGGCCGTTTGGTGGTCTGGCAATTCAGGCTTGCCCAGTATCAAGGATTAGCAAACTCACTAGCCTGGGTGGTGATGCCCGACCATTTCCACTGGCTGCTCGAACTACAAAAAGGCTCACTGGGGGATCTGATGTGCCAAGTGAAATCCAAAAGCACTCGAAGCGTAAACGGGGCTACCGGGCGCAAAGGTCGGCTTTGGCAAACCAGCTTTCATGATCGCGCGCTGCGCAAGGAAGATGACTTGGTGAAAATGGCCAGGTATGTGGTGGCCAATCCATTGCGAGCCGGGCTGGTGACGCGGATTGGCGACTATCCGTTGTGGGATGCGATTTGGGTTTAGAGCAGAGACCGAGGTGCTGCCCTTCGCGAGCAAGCCCGCTCCCACATTTCGACCGCATTCTCATGCTGAAAAACGGTCGAAATGTGGGAGCGGGCTTGCTCGCGAAGGGGACCTTTCATTCACCTCAAATCAAGCCGACACCCCCGCATCCGCCATCAAACCCACCCCCTCAATCGCCGTAATCGCACACTGCTCATCAATATCCGATGTATCCCCGCTGATCCCGATCGCCCCCAGCACTATGCCTTCCTGACTTCGAATCAACACCCCCCCCGGCGCCGGCACCACGCTGCCTTGCCCCAGGCTGTTCAATGCCGCGATAAACGCTGGCCGTTGTTGCGCATCCAGCGCCAGCAGCCGTGAGCCCTTGCCCAGGGCAATCGCGCCCCAGGCTTTGCCGATGGCGATCTGCGGGCGCAGCAGGCTGGCGCCGTCTTCGCGTTGCAAAGTGACCAGATGGCCGCCGCTGTCGAGTACTGCGATGGTCAGGGGCGCCGCCACAATCGTGCGCCCTGCGCTGAGGGCCTGGCTGGCCAGTTGGGTGGCGAGTTTCAAGGTTAAAGCGCTCATGGTGCCGTCCTTCTTTTGTTATTGGGAAAGCGGTGGAGGTCTGAGAGATCAGATGCTCGATCAAACAAATAGAACACAATGACATGAATTTCTGTATACAATATTTTCAAACAAATTCGCCATTCGTCGATAAAACTCGCTCTTAAGGCTATCCGACGCACAGGCAGGCCAGAAAATAAAATGCATTGACCTGCGCAGGCGGCCGTGAATACACTTCAAGCAGAAACCACTTGTATACAATTACAAAAAGCAAGAGGCACCAAAACCATGAGCAAAATGAGAGCAATCGAAGCCGCCGTCCTGGTGATGCGCCGTGAAGGCGTGGACACCGCCTTCGGCATCCCAGGCGCCGCGATCAATCCGCTGTACTCGGCCTTGCAGAAGGTGGGTGGCATCGATCACGTCCTTGCTCGCCACGTTGAAGGCGCCTCGCACATGGCGGAGGGGTACACCCGCACCAAGGCCGGCAATATCGGCGTGTGCATCGGCACCTCGGGCCCGGCGGGCACCGACATGGTCACCGGCCTCTACAGCGCCTGGGCTGACTCGATCCCGATCCTGTGCATCACCGGCCAAGCACCCCGCGCCCGTATGCACAAGGAAGATTTCCAGGCCGTCGACATCACCAGCATCGTCAAGCCTGTGACCAAATGGGCGACCATGGTGATGGAGCCCGGCCAAGTGCCCTACGCGTTCCAGAAAGCCTTCTACGAAATGCGCTCCGGCCGCCCAGGCCCGGTGCTGATCGACCTGCCGTTCGACGTGCAGATGGCCGAGATCGAATTCGATATCGATGCCTACCAACCGTTGCCACTGGCCAAGCCACGGGCAACCCGCATCCAGGTCGAAAAAGCCCTGGCCTTGCTGGACCAGGCCGAACGCCCACTGCTGGTCAGCGGTGGCGGCGTGATCAATGCCGACGCCAGCGAACTGCTTGTTGAATTTGCTGAGTTGACGGGTATCCCTGTGATCCCGACGCTGATGGGCTGGGGCACCCTCCCGGACGATCACCCGCTGATGGTCGGCATGGTCGGCCTGCAAACCTCCCACCGCTATGGCAACGCGACGCTGCTCAAGTCGGACGTGGTGCTGGGCATCGGTAACCGTTGGGCCAACCGCCACACCGGTTCGGTGGAGGTCTACACCGAGGGTCGCAAGTTCATTCACGTCGACATCGAGCCGACGCAGATTGGCCGCGTATTCACCCCAGACCTGGGCATCGTTTCCGACGCCGGCTCGGCACTGACGATGTTCATTGAAGTGGCCCGCGAGTGGAAAGCCGCCGGCAAGCTCAAGGATCGCAGCGCCTGGTTGAATGACTGCCAGCAGCGCAAAGCCACCCTGCACCGAAAGACCCACTTCGACAACGTGCCGGTCAAGCCGCAACGGGTGTACGAAGAGATGAACCAGGTGTTCGGCAAAGACACGTGCTACGTGAGCACCATCGGCCTGTCGCAGATTGCCGGCGCGCAATTCCTGCATGTGTACAAGCCACGCCACTGGATCAACTGCGGCCAGGCCGGCCCGTTGGGCTGGACCATTCCGGCGGCGCTCGGCGTGGTCAAGGCTGACCCGACGCGCAAAGTGGTGGCGCTGTCCGGCGACTACGACTTCCAGTTCATGATCGAAGAACTAGCCGTGGGCGCGCAGTTCAAGCTGCCGTACATCCACGTGGTAGTGAACAACTCCTACCTGGGCCTGATCCGCCAGGCCCAGCGCGGGTTTGAAATGGACTACTGCGTGCAGTTGTCCTTCGACAACCTCAACGCGCCGCAGCTCAACGGTTATGGCGTGGATCACGTGGCCGTCGCCGAAGGCCTGGGTTGCAAGGCACTGCGTGTGTTCGAGCCAAGCCAGATCGCGCCTGCTTTGCGCCGCGCCGAGCAAATGATCGAAGAATTCAAGGTCCCGGTCATCGTTGAGATTATTCTGGAGCGCGTGACCAATATTTCCATGGGCACCGAGATCAACGCCGTTAACGAATTCGAAGATCTGGCACTGGTCGGCAACGATGCGCCGACTGCCATTTCCCTGCTCGATTAAGGAGAACCTTATGCCGCGTTTCGCCGCCAACCTGTCCATGCTGTTTACCGAACAGGACTTCCTTGCTCGCTTCAAAGCGGCCGCCGATGCTGGCTTCGAAGGTGTCGAGTACCTGTTCCCCTACGAATTCAGCTCCGCTGAAATCAAGGCGCAACTCGACGCCCATGACCTGACCCAAGTGCTGTTCAACCTGCCGGCCGGCGACTGGGCCAAGGGCGAACGCGGCCTGGCGTGCCACCCGGACCGGGTCGAGGAGTTCCGTGCGGGGGTCAAGCTGGCCATCGCCTATGCCGAGGTGCTGGGCAATACCCAGATCAACTGCCTGGCGGGCATTCGGCCACAAGGCGTGGATGATGAAACCCTGGAAAAAACCTTTGTCGCCAACCTCAAGTACGCCGCCGACAAGCTGCAAGCGGTGGGCATCAAGCTGGTGATGGAAGCGATCAACACCCGCGACATACCGGGTTTCTACCTGAACAACACGGCGCAGGCCCTGTCGATTCGCGAGCAAGTGGGCAGCGCCAACCTGTTCCTGCAATACGACATCTACCACATGCAAATCATGGAAGGCGACCTGGCCCGCACCATGGCCGCGTACCTGGGTGAGATCAACCACATCCAGCTGGCGGACAACCCTGGGCGCAATGAGCCGGGGACTGGGGAGATCAACTACCGATTTCTGTTCGAACATTTGGATAGGATTGGGTACCAGGGGTGGGTTGGCTGTGAGTACAAGCCGTTGACCACCACCGAGGCGGGCTTGGGTTGGCTGAAGACCCACAACGCCATCTAACAGACACAAAACTAAACAATGTGGGAGCTGGCTTGCCTGCGATAGCGGCGTATCAGGCAATCAGTCTGTAACTGAACGATCGCCATCGCAGGCAAGCCAGCTCCCACAGTAGATCTTTGGTGCTTGGCAGACCGAGCTGGGCCTGCCTATCGAATAACAAGAGGATTTTCTCATGGCTAAAATCGGATTTATCGGCACCGGCATCATGGGCCAACCCATGGCCGCCAACCTGCAAAAAGCAGGTCACCAACTGTTCCTGTCCGAGCACCACGGCAAGGCTGCGCAAGCACTCGTCGACGCCGGCGCCGTGGCCCTGGCCAACCCGCAGCAAGTGGCGCAGGAAGCCGAGTTCATCATCGTGATGGTGCCCGATACCCCGCAGGTCGACGACGTGCTGTTCCGCGCCGACGGCGTGGCCGCAGGCCTGTCGCCCAACAAGGTGGTGATCGACATGAGTTCGATCTCTCCCACGGCGACCAAGGCTTTCGCGTCCAAGATCAACGCAACTGGCGCGCAGTACCTCGACGCGCCGGTGTCCGGTGGTGAAGTCGGCGCCAAGGCCGGCACCCTGAGCATCATGATCGGTGGCGAGCCACAGACCTTCGAACGCGCCTTGCCGTTGTTCCAGGCCATGGGCAAGAACATCACCCTGGTGGGTGGCAATGGCGATGGACAGACCGCCAAGGTCGCCAACCAGATCATCGTCGCGCTGAACATCCAGGCGGTGGCCGAAGCGCTGCTGTTCGCCGCCAAGAACGGCGCCGACCCGGCCAAAGTGCGTGAAGCGCTGATGGGTGGCTTTGCGTCATCGAAGATCCTTGAAGTGCATGGCGAACGCATGATCAAGGGCACCTTTGATCCGGGCTTCCGCATCAATCTGCACCAGAAGGACCTCAACCTGGCGCTGGCCGGTGCCAAGGAGTTGGGGATTAACCTGCCGAACACGGCTGGCACGCAGCAGGTGTTCAGTACCTGCGCTGCGATTGGCGGCGGTAACTGGGACCATTCGGCGCTGGTCAAGGGCCTGGAGCATATGGCGAATTTTTCGATTCGCGATAAATAACCCACATCGCTCCCACATTTGATCGCGTTCCAATGCTCGAATTTGCTGAAACTCTAATAACAAGAATCCCCCGGGAGCCCGCTTATGTCGGTCGATCCGCAACACCTGCTTCGCCAGCTGTTCGCCACAGCTATCGACGCCGCCCACCCCCGGCACGTCCTTGAACCCTACCTGCCCACCGACCGCAGCGGCCGTGTGATCGTGATCGGCGCCGGCAAGGCTGCCGCCGCCATGGCCCTCGTGGTCGAGAACTGCTGGCAGGGCGAAGTCACCGGCCTGGTGGTCACCCGCTACGGTCACGGCGCGCCGTGCAAGACCATCGAAGTGGTCGAAGCCGCCCACCCTGTGCCCGATGCGGCCGGTCTGGCGGTAGCCAAGCGCGTGCTTGAATTGATCAGCAACCTGTCCGAAGACGACCGCGTGATCTTCCTGCTGTCCGGCGGCGGCTCGGCGTTGCTGGCCCTGCCCGCCGAAGGCATCACCCTGGCCGACAAGCAGGCCATCAACAAAGCCCTGCTCAAATCCGGCGCGACCATTGGCGAGATGAACTGCGTGCGCAAGCACCTCTCGGCCATCAAGGGCGGCCGACTGGCGAAAGCGGCATGGCCCGCGACGGTCTACACCTACGCGATTTCCGATGTGCCGGGTGACCAGGCCACGGTGATCGCCTCCGGCCCCACGGTCGGTGACCCCAGCACGTCGCAGCAAGCCCTGGCAATCCTCAAGCGCTACAACATCGACGCCACGGCCTCGGTGCGCAGTTGGTTGCAGAACCCAGCCTCGGAAACCGTCAAGCCCGGTGACCCGGTACTCGCCCGCAGCCATTTCCAGTTGATCGCACGCCCGCAGCAATCACTCGAAGCGGTCGCGGTGAAAGTCCGCCAAGCCGGTTTCAGCCCGTTGATCCTCGGCGACCTCGAAGGCGAAGCGCGGGACGTGGCCAAGGTGCACGCCGGTATCGCCCGGCAGATCGTGCAGCACGGCCAGCCACTGGCAGCGCCGTGCGTGATCCTGTCCGGCGGCGAAACCACCGTCACCGTGCGCGGCAATGGCCGTGGCGGGCGCAACGCGGAATTCCTGTTGAGTCTTACCGACAACCTCAAAGGCCTGCCCGGTGTGTACGCCTTGGCGGGTGACACCGATGGCATTGACGGTTCTGAAGACAACGCCGGCGCCCTCATGACCCCGTGCAGCTATGCCCGCGCCGAAGCCCTCGGCCTGTCAGCCAGCGACGAGCTGGACAACAACAATGGCTACGGCTACTTCGCCGCCCTCGACGGTTTAATCATCACTGAGCCGACGCGCACCAACGTCAACGACTTGCGCGCCATCCTGATTCTTGAGACTGCCAACCATGACGCCTGACAAGAAGGTCAAAATCCTCGCCACCCTGGGCCCGGCCACCGACGGTATCGATGACATCCGCGAGCTGGTGGAAGCCGGGGTGAATATCTTCCGGCTCAATTTCAGCCACGGCGATCACGCCGACCACGCCCAGCGCTTCCAGTGGATTCGCCAAGTCGAACGCCAGTTGAATTACCCGCTGGGCATCCTCATGGACCTGCAAGGGCCGAAGCTGCGGGTCGGACGTTTTGCCGAGGGCAAGGTGCAACTATTGCGCGGCCAGGCCTTGCGCCTGGACCTGGACCCGACGCCGGGTGATCAGTGCCGGGTCAACCTGCCCCACCCGGAAATCATCGCGGCGCTGGAACCGGGCATGGACCTGCTGCTGGACGACGGCAAGCTGCGTCTGCGGGTGATCACCAAACATACCGACGCCATCGACACCACGGTGCTCAATGGCGGCGAATTGTCTGATCGTAAAGGCGTCAACGTCCCACAAGCCTTGTTGGAGCTCAGCCCACTGACCGCCAAGGATCGGTGCGATTTGAGCTTCGGCCTGGAGCTGGGTGTGGACTGGGTGGCGCTGTCATTCGTGCAACGCCCGGAAGACATCCGCGAAGCCCGCGAGTTGATCGGCGACAAGGCCTTTCTGATGGCGAAGATCGAGAAGCCGTCCGCCGTGCAACGCTTGCGGGAGATCGCCGAACTCAGCGACGCGATCATGGTGGCCAGAGGCGACCTCGGCGTGGAGGTGCCGGCAGAAAGCGTGCCGCAGATCCAGAAAGACATCATCAGCACCTGCCGCCAACTGGGTAAACCGGTGGTGGTGGCCACACAGATGCTTGAATCCATGCGCTTCTCCCCGGCGCCGACCCGTGCCGAGGTAACGGACGTCGCCAATGCCGTAGCCGAAGGGGCGGACGCCGTAATGCTGTCGGCCGAAACCGCGTCCGGCGAGTACCCGCTGGAAGCCGTGCAGATGATGAGCAAGATCATCCGCCAAGTGGAAAACGGCCCGGACTACCAAACCCAACTGGATGTCAGCCGGCCCAAGGCGGATGCCACGGTGTCGGACGCCATCAGTTGCGCGATCCGCCGCATCAGCAGCATCCTGCCCGTGGCGGTGCTGGTGAACTACAGCGAGTCCGGCAGCTCCAGCTTGCGCGCGGCGCGGGAACGGCCGGTGGCGCCGATCCTCAACCTCACGCCGAACCTGTCCACGGCGCGGCGGTTGAGCGTGGCGTGGGGCGTGCATTCGGTGGTGAATGATCGGCTGCGCCAAGTGGATGAGGTGTGTTCCACGGCGCTGGAGATTGCCCAGGCGCAGGGCATGGCGCAGCGCGGAGATACCTTGGTGATTACGGCGGGGGTGCCGTTTGGGCAGCCGGGGTCGACGAACTCGTTGCGTATAGAGATGTTGATTTAGCGTCTGTAAGGGGGCAACTCGGTCTAACTGACTTAACCAAATGCACAACCAAACCTGCCCAGACTGGGCCGAAGCCCTGCTCAACGGTTTCAGCCAGATCTTCCTGCTGCGCCAGCCGCTGTGTGGCCTGCTGTGCCTGCTGGCCATCCTGATCGGCGCGCCGGCCTTGTTCGGCGGGGCGTTGCTGGGTGGTGTGGCGGGATTGCTCACGGCTCAGCGCCGCGGCTATCCCAAGGCTGAGCGCCAGGCCGGCCTTTATAGCTACAACGGCGTGTTGCTGGGCGTGTTGATCAGCCATGACCTCGCCTCGTCGGCCTTGTTGCCGCCGTTGATCCTGGCGTGCGGTGGCTTGAGTGCGATCCTGACCCGGCAATGGTTGAAGCGCGCCAGCCAGCCCGATGACTTGCCCGCATATACCGCGCCTTTTGTGGTACTGGGTTGGCTGCTACTGGGCACGGTCCAGGAGAGTACGTTTACCCTGAGCGAACCCGACACCTTGAACATCCTCACGGCACCTTTTATCGGGCTCGCCCAAATCGTGCTGCTGGACCAACCCATCGCCGGGGGCCTGATTGCGCTGGGCCTGTGGCTGGCCAACCGCCGCGCCGCCGTGTGGGCCTTGATTGGCGCCAGTGTCGGCGTGCTGATTGCGCTTTGGCTGGACGAACACGCCAACGCCCTCCTCGGCCTGCACAGCTACAACCCTGCGCTGGCAGCGCTGGCGCTGAGCCAAGTGCGCCGCCAACCCTGGCTGCCGCTGCTCGGCATCGTGCTGGCGATCCTCCTCACGCCGGGCTTTGCCGCCCTGCACCTGCCCACATTGACCGCGCCCTTCATCCTTGCTTGCTGGCTGGTGCGCGCAGGCGGTCGCGTGCTGCGCAAACCCCGCATGGACAGTCCCTTCGAATCACCCTAGGCTTGCCCAATATCAGTTTCAGGCGGGATTTATGGACAGCAACAACGAATGGCGCGAGCGGCTCTACGTCATAATTTTTCAAAGTGACACCAAGGCCGGGCGGCTTTTTGACGGCATTCTGCTGCTGGTCATACTCGCCAGCCTGGTGATCGTGATGCTCGACAGCATCGACCAGATCCACCAGAACTACGCTGACGTGCTGGCCTATATCGAGTGGGGGTTTACCCTCATCTTCCTGATCGAGTACGGGCTGCGGCTGTATTGCTCGCCCAAACCCTTGCGCTATGCCTTTAGCTTTTATGGGCTGGTGGACCTGCTGGCCATCGTGCCCGGCATCCTCGCGCTCTATTACAGCGACGCGCAGTACCTGCTGATCATCCGCATCATCCGGATGCTGCGGATTTTCCGCGTGTTCAAGCTCAGCCCGTACCTCAAGCAGGCCAATTACTTGATGGCGGCGCTGCGCGGCAGCAAGCAGAAGATCGTGGTGTTCCTGGTGAGCGTGTGCACGCTGGTCACGGTATTCGGCACCTTGATGTATGTGATCGAAGGTCCGGAACACGGCTTTACCAGCATCCCCAAGGGTATCTACTGGGCCATCGTGACGCTGACCACCGTGGGCTTTGGCGATATCGTGCCGACGACGCCGCTGGGCCAGGTGATTTCGTCGCTGGTGATGATCACCGGTTATTCGATCATCGCCGTGCCCACGGGTATTTTCACCGCCGAACTGGCGAGTGCCATGCGCGGCGAACAGCTGCAGACCGACTGCCCGGTGTGCAAGAAAGACAGCCATGAGCCCAACGCCGCGTTCTGCTCGCGGTGTGGGAGTCATCTTTTTCGTAAAGTGGAATAAGCAAAGTGCGTTTTAATCTTTAAACGTCTATGCGACGCCAGCTATAGTCACTGGCAAAATGCCCTCACGCACACAGCAACCTTCTCGAACAACAAGGAATGAGCAGTGAAAAAACTCGTTAGCGCCTCTCTTCTGGCCGCCGGCCTTGTCCTGGCGGGCGCCGCACAGGCTGCCCCGGTCACACTGCTCAATGTCTCCTACGACGTGATGCGCGATTTCTACAAGGACTACAACGCCGCCTTTCAGAAACATTGGGAAGCCGAGCACCCAAACGACAAGCTGACCCTGCAGATGTCCTTCGGCGGTTCCAGCAAACAAGCGCGCTCGGTCATCGACGGCCTGCCGGCTGACGTAATCACCATGAACATGGCCACCGACATCAACGCACTGGCAGACAACGGCAAATGGGTGCCGGACAACTGGGTCACCCGCCTGCCGAACAACAGCGCACCGTTCACCTCCGCCACTGTATTCATCGTGCGCAAAGGCAACCCAAAAGCCCTGAAAGACTGGCCGGACCTGCTCAAGGACGGCGTGCAAGTGATCGTGCCCAACCCGAAAACCTCGGGTAACGGCCGCTACACCTATCTGTCGGCCTGGAGTTATGTGCTGAAAAACGGCGGTGATGAAGAGAAGGCCAAGGCCTTCGTCGGCAAACTGTTCAAACAGGCGCCTGTGCTGGACACCGGGGGCCGTGCTGCTACCACGACCTTCATGACCAACCAGATCGGCGACGTGCTGGTGACCTTCGAGAACGAAGCTGAAATGATCGCCCGTGAATTCGGCCGTGATCAGTTCGAAGTGATCTACCCAAGCGTCTCTGCCGAAGCTGAGCCGCCGGTGTCGGTGGTCGACAAGGTGGTCGAGAAGAAAGGCACCCGCGTGGCGGCCGAAGACTACTTGAAGTACCTGTGGTCGCCGGAAGGCCAGGAAATCGCGGCGAACAACTACCTGCGCCCACGTGATCCGAAAGTGCTGGCCAAATACACCGACCGCTTCCCGACAGTTGACTTCCTGTCGGTGGAGAAGACCTTTGGTGACTGGCGCACCGTGCAGAAGACTCACTTTAATGATGGTGGGGTGTTTGACCAGATATATTCCGGTCAATAAGCCCTGGCTCAAGAGCCCCTGATTTCAGGGGCTTTTGCTTTATGCAGGGATACACCACACACCCTCACTGCCTGTACTCTTCCTGGGAAACGGCGCATCGACTTCAAACCCAGCCCCCTTCAACCGCAGTCGCCCGGCCGGACCATTTGGGAACTCACTCGCGGTGATGGGCACCACCACAAAGCCACTCTTCTCACCGCAGGCCTCGCTGACGGCCAGTGCTACCGTGGCACGATCAAACGTGACACGACCTTTTGATGGTGAGAACTGTGCCGAGAAATCCACGAGCATCTCGTCGGGCGCCTCTTCAACCTGATAGCTGCCGCTCATGCTGATAGACCCGGCCACAGCGCTCATGGGGACCATGAGGCGTACCGTGTCGGGGTGCTTCAACTGTGCAATGACAGGATCAATGACCTGCGCCAGGTGCCGATTGCGCTCGCTGATCTCCTCGGCGATCCGTCGATTCAGCGCTGCATCCGGCACATCGACGCTCTGCCTCACGTTCGCCAGCAAACGTTGGACGGGAGTTTGCCCCTCGATGATTGACTGCCACCCATTGGCGTCCAGACGGTCCAGGATATAAATGGCCAATGCGCCCAACGCGTAGCTTTCGCCATCCAGAGACAAGGCTGCAGCGCTCGGGAAGCGTGCCATCACGCCTTGCGCCCAGGCCTCAGGCTCATCTGCAGCAACACTCGCAAAAGTCCGAGCAAGCCCTTCTATGTATTCGGCGGTGCCTTCGAGAATGTCGTAGTAGCGAATTTCCTGAGCCTCCAGGGCAAACTCGGTCTGCCAACGGTTATGCCAATAGCGCGCCTTGCCCAACGCCTGGGGATCACCTTGCAGCGACGCATGTAAGGCGTTGATCACGTGTTGCCGGTACTGCCTGGGCTGGGCCTGAAGAGGATAGCGCCCGGCGCGCGAGCCCGAAATCAATTGCCAACCGGCCTGACCAAAGAAATGAAAGGCTTCATGGGTTGCCAGTGCAAACAATGCTGGTACTGCGCCGGGGTTGTTGAGTATGTTGCGCGCTTCAACCTCCGGCAAGGTTTGACCCAGGCCCATATAGACGGTGGGTTGCCCTTCCCACAGCAGTTCCTTGAAGGATTTGTAATCCGACGAAAAACCAAGCGCGTGTACAGGTCCCGCCGCAATCGCCCGATAACCGTTTGCATCGATCAACCAGGCCGAAACGCCGTCGTACACCAGAATCTGCGCTTGGGCATAAAATCCGGTCTGGCCTTTCAGGCGCTCCATTGTCGCCAGCCTCGGCCAGGCGGATGCGGTAGCCGCGGCCATCCGCTCGACGTAAACCGTGTGAGTGATCGTTTCGAGCTGTTTTTCAGCGGCGACTGTGATGACCGGTATGAGCAGGCAAAGCATCAACATCTGGATAATCCGCATAGTGAGGTTCCTGTCTTGATTCAGCCTGCGAGCGTGCATGCGTCGAATCTACGACAGGCAGCCCCTGCGGCCTTGCCAGACAAGTCCTGTAACTGCGTCGGAACCAGCCTATATGAAAAAGCCAACTACATAGGGGGTGTTACGCCATCTTTGCCGGCCGAGATGGCCTGGGCAGTGACCGTCCCATCCGCCCCCTGCGCCGCAAACAACACCACCTTCACCCCCGCCTTGAGCAAGCTGCGATCGCCGGCTTCCAGGTTGACGATCGGCACCCCCTCCGGCACCACGATCTTCTTCTCGCCGCCTTTGTACTTCACGGTCAGGGTACGGCCGTTGCTGACCACCAAGTCGCCAACGGTGCCGTTGGTCATGCTGCTGCCTTCTTTCAAATCAAACGCGCGGTGCCCGTCGCCCGTACCGGCCATGGCCGGTGGGAACACATGCACTTCAAGCGCAGTCAACGTGCCATCAGCATTGGGCATGGCCGCCGAACCGATGTAACTGCCAGGCTTGATCTCGTCGATCCTGGCCAGGGTGACTGCGCGTACTTGAGTGGCCTGTGTCAAATGCACCGTGACGTCTTCGCCGCTATTGACCTTGACGTGCATCGTATCGCCGTCTATGGCGGTGATGGCGCCGCGCACGCCCACGCGCGGGGCCTCGGCAGCCTGGGCCAGCCCTACGGCCATAGCGGCGGCCAGCGTGGAAGCCAGGAGCATCTTGTTCAACGTGATCTTCATCGCAATGGATTTCCTGTTTCGGCGGTTGTTTCTGAATGTATCATTCCCCTTCGCACAGAAAGTTAACGATTCACTCATCATTACCGAGCATGAGTGTTATCACTGCCACCAGCCTACCCAGGCTACGGTGTTGTCTTTAGGCTCGCTCCACTTCCTTCGCTGTTATGAGAACACCATGAACGCTACTTCCCACGCTACAAGCACCATGACCCGGAGCATGGTGATGCTGTTTGCGTTTTGCTGCGGCGCCATCGTCGCCAACATCTACTACGCGCAACCGATCATCGAACTGATCGCGCCGGACATCGGCCTCACGCCTGCCATGGCCAGCCTGATCGTATCGCTGACGCAAATCGGCTACGCCCTTGGCTTGTTTTTCCTGGTGCCCCTGGGCGACCTGCTGGAAAACCGCAAGCTGATGATCGCCACTACTGTGCTCGCTATCGCCAGCCTGCTGGGGGCAGCGTACACCGAACAACCCAACCTGTTTTTGCTGGTGTCGCTGCTGATCGGCTTCAGTTCGGTGTCGGTGCAGATCCTGATCCCGCTGGCCGCGCACCTGGCGCCCGCCGAGTCCCGTGGCCGTGTAGTCGGCAGCATCATGGGTGGCCTGTTGCTGGGTATCCTGCTGGCCCGACCGGTGTCCAGCGTGGTCGCGGATCACTTTGGCTGGCGCGCAATGTTCATGGCGGCGGCCGCGTTGATGGCATTTATCAGCGTGGTGCTGATGCTGACCATTCCTAAACGTCAGCCGGATCACTCCGCCAGCTATGGCCAATTGCTGGGTTCTTTGGGCACCTTGCTGCGTCAGCAACCGGTACTGCGCCAACGGGCGTTCTACCAGGGCTGCATGTTCGCCACCTTCAGCCTGTTCTGGACCGCCGCCCCACTGGAGCTGGCACGCAACCACGGCCTGAGCCAAAGTGAAATCGCGCTGTTTGCCTTGGTCGGTGCCCTGGGTGCCATCGCCGCGCCTATCGCAGGTCGCCTGGCCGACGCCGGCCATACCCACCGTGCTTCGTTGCTGGCCATGCTATTGGCCGCGCTGAGCTTCCTGCCAGCCTTCGTACATCCGTTGTACAGCGTCATCGGCCTGGCCGTGACCGGCGTGGTCCTGGACTTCTGCGTGCAGATGAACATGGTGCTTGGCCAACGCGCCATCTACGCCCTCGACGCCAACAGCCGCAGCCGACTGAACGCGCTGTACATGACCAGCATCTTCATCGGCGGCGCCTTCGGCTCGGCGATTGCCAGCAGCGTGTATGAACACGGCGGCTGGCTGGGCGTGATGCTGGTGGGCAGCGCGTTTCCGCTGCTGGCGCTGTTGCGGTTCCTCAGCGCTTCGCGTCAGGCCATGGCCGCCACCGCTTGAGTGACGGGTTCAAGGCTGGTTTTTCCCCGCGGATGCCTGGCCGGACGGCGACGTTATCAGGCTTAATCAACTGCGAGAAAAACGCTAACAGGGTGATGGCAAACATTTGGATCAAGCCGGCGGCGCCTTCCAGTGTCTTATCCTGCAACGGGGCGGGGGCGGGTGCAGGGGCAGGCGTAGGCATAGGCGTAGGCTGGACTTTAGGTGTCTCGCCGCCCCCCTGCACGTCGGCTGACTTGATCTCCCCTTTGCTCTTGACTACCAGGTCCGCGTTGCCCGTGCCTTTCAGGTCAATAGCCAGGCTTGAGAGGCCCGTACTGGGGTCATGCTTGAGCATCGCCTCACCCGCTCGCCCGGTGAAACGGTCAGTAAAAACCAGGGCCCCCACACCCGCGTCCTTCATGGCGCCCGAAACGTCGATCTTATCGGTGCCGCTGGTGAAGTCCTCGATCATGTCAGGGTCGGATGGCGTGGAGTCGCCGGCCTTGTCGTAGACAAAGGTGTCTGCGCCGGCACCGCCTCTCAGGGTGTCGCCCTTCCCACCCCCCTTGAGCCGATTACCGGCTTCATTCCCCGATATCGTGTCCCGGCCAGAGCCGCCAATCGCGTGTTCAATCGTGCAGCCCTTGGCAATGGACACATTGCCCTTCAACCCGCCTACGTCAGAAAACGATTCGGCATTCAGGTTGATGTTCTGGTCCTGAGAAAACCCGGAGAAATCCAGCGTGTCGACACCACCACCGTCCCAGACACAGAACACGGGTTTGTCCGTGGCCTTATTGAGACTCATCGCCTCCCGCTCGGTATTGGAATTGAAGCCATAGGTGGTGTCGGTGTTACGGGTTTGGTGGTTGGCCCCGTACAAGCGTTGCGCCGCCGCGATATCGTCCATCATCGGCGCAGAGGGGTTCTGCCCCTTGAAGTCGTGCCCCTTCTGATTCTTCTCCGACCAATAACTCATCACCGTGCGCGCCTTTGTGTCCTCGGCGTAGACCGCGCCGTTCTGGTAATTGGAGCCACCACCGTTGTAGTTCCCCGGATGGTGCAGGCCGATGGCGTGGCCCACCTCATGGATCGCAGTGACGGAAAAGTGACTGCCCAATGCCGGTGACCCGCTCTCTCTAAGCGTGCCGATCGTGGCAGATGTGTTGGAAGTGGAGCGACCGGGAAATGTGGCAACCCCGCGATCACCGCGAGGGTTATTGCGGATATTGAGCGTGCCGTCCGAGTTGTCTGACTGCTCGCGAAAATTGATATTGGCTACGTCCTGCCAGGACTGCACCGCCTGGCGGACGCGTTGCTGCTGTGGTTTAGTGAAACTGTTGTCCACCGTGTAATTCACGTCGACCTTCGAGTCGCCATTACGGTCATGAAATCGCAGGTTGTCCCGTGTGATGTGTTTGGCTGCCTGGTCCGTGGCGTAAGACGGCTTGTTGCCAGCCCTCGCACCAAACGGGCCGAGGTCCGATACTGGTAGGTTGTGAAGAGGAATAACACTACGCAGGTCATAATTGTTCATTGTGCGGCGCCTTTGGTTTTAATAAATAGGGCCGGCCAACGGATCGTCGGCCAACCACTCCAGAGGTAAATTCGCACGTTGAAAAATCTGATACCAACGCAGATTTGGTTCTAATCGCAACACTTGCGCGCCTCGAAATACGGGGCGAAACAACCAAGAATTCATTTGCAAATTAAACACTCAACAACACAAATGCCCGGGCGATATCGAGTTGTTTTTGCAAGAGAAAAACAAAATCTAAACAAGCAATGCTTGCTCAAGTACGCCGTTTTTCCAGCGCTCAGGACACATCCATTAACCCTTCCGCAGGACCGCACCAGCTTCTCAAGCGCAGCATCTGCCAGGAAGGAAGAACGACTCTTGACCTTATGCTCACGCACATACCGGTCGATGCGCTGGATGACATAACCTGGCAAAGTCACATTGACCTTCTCGGTCTTGCCCAGATAGGGCGAGATGTCCAACTCCAGCATCCCCAGCCCATTCCCGCGTAGTCGTCGTGCGCGTGATAGTTGGCCACCGACGTTGGCATCGGTATCGGCCCGCCCTCTGCGGCGATCTCCTGCAACAGGATGTGGGCGACTTCCACAGCGGCGTTGTAGGCCTCTTCAAAACTGTCCCCGGCGGTGACTGCGCCCGAGATATCGGGGATCTGGATACCGGTGGCGGTAAAGTCATCGCCCCATTCGATACAGATTGGTTACTGCATGAATATTCTCCTTAAAACTCAAACAGGCCGGCGCGTTTCCTGATGCTTCTGAAGGTGCCCAGCGGCAGGTCCTTCTTGGGAGGCCTCGGTGGCGACTGCCTGACGCGCCTGACTACCTGTCAAAGCCCGTCTGCCAGAAATGGCGGACGGCTTTATGAGGCATCAGTCCCTGGAAATCGACCGAGTATTGAATCAGTGCGCTTCGTTGCAATAACATCAAGTACGCTCGGATAACTGCCGATCATACTTTCGGTTCAACTTCATACCTACAATATCTCCACCCCGTATTACGTGAGGGCTATTGACAATAAAATCACTGCATTTATCTCCATCCAAGTCAACGTCCACCCAGTACCGGCCATCACAGTTTGATTTCATGATGACCGTCTCACCAGCTCTCCCTGTAAACTTATCTACCTGCGTCAGCGAAACACCCGACTTTTCAACCACCTTGGTTAAATCAATTTTATCCTTGCCACTTGTGAAGTTCTTTAAGCGATTGATTTTTTGACAGTTCGATTTAGAAGTAGAATCATACGTGAACGTCTTGCCACCCCTATCGTCTTTTGTTTTGTCATCTCTTCTCGTTCTTGGCGGATCTGGCTTTGGCTTTGGATCAGGTTCTGGAACTGTCGTCAAATCGGGTTCATGCTGAATTGAAGTGGATGGCTCGGGGTTGACCATCAGGTCCTTGTAGTGAATTTTTCCATTACTTTTCACCAGAAAATCGGATTTGCCATTACCTGTCAGATCAAGAGCCAGGCTTCCCTGACCAGTGCTGGCATTGTGGCTTAATACTGCCTCGCCAGCCTGGCCACTGAATTGGTCAACAATCCACAGAATCTTCACAGCAGCACGCCTCAATGGTTTGGATATGTCGATTCTGTCAGTGCCACTGACAAAATCCAGAATCCAATCAGAGGACTCAGCCGTGGAATCTGCCACGCTGTCATAGGCAAAGATATCCGCCCCGCCGCCGCCCTCAAGCTTGTCCGCTCCGGCCCCACCCTTGAGGCGATTGCCTACCTGATTTCCGATCAATGTGTCATTACCAGAGCCACCAACAGCGTTTTCCAGCCTCACACCTTTTGCGATGGAGACGTTGTTCTTCATGCCTCCCACATCCGAAAACGATTCGGCATTCAGATTGATTTTCTGTTGCTGGTGAAAAGCGGAAAAGTCCAGGGTATCAACCCCGCCAGCGTCCCATACACAGAAAACAGGTTTGTCTTTAGCGCTGTTGAGGCTGTAGAAGTCTCGACCGGCATTGGAATTGAAGCCGTAGGTAGTGTTGTTTTTTCGAGTGTTGGTATTCGCACCGTACAATTTTTGTACCGCAGCAATATCATGCATCATGGGGGCCGAGATTTTTTTCCCTTTGTAAGGATGATCGCCAAAAGAAGCATCGTGGTAGCTCATGGCGGTATAAGCGGTTGAGTCCTCCCGATAACGCGGTCCCGCTCCGTGAGGATGCTCCAGACCGATAGCATGACCAATTTCATGGACAACCACACTGTCAAACACGGTCCCATGTTCCAGCTTTCCATCAGCTCCGCCAGTACCAACGTTGACCGTGCCGCTCCTCATGTACTCATTGGGCAGGCTCGCGACGCCGCCGGCGTATCCAGGTATGGCTGAGATATGGAGGGAACCATCAAGCCCCTTGGTATTTTCTACAAAGTTCACGTTGGTCACCTCTGCCCAAGAGTGAATGTCCTCCCGGATTCGTCGCTTCTGATCAGGGGTGAACTTTGGATCCAAGGTATAGGAAAGGTCTACTTTCTTGTCTTTATTTCGACCCCTCCATATATAACCGCCACGTGTAAGATGTTTCGCCGCTTTATCCGTCGCATAGGAAGGTTTGTTAGCGCCTGGATTAATAGCGTGAAATTCTAAAGCGCTGGCATTGTACGGAACGGTGGAAATACTTGGCGTCTTCATGGGCAGCTCTCTAGCTTTTATAAGGCCTGACATAATTACTTACACTACGCACCTGAATTACGACTGAGTAAGCAGTGCATGCCAGAGCAAAATCGCACACAAAAAAACACCAAACAAGCACTGGTTTCATACCAATTGAAACGCTGAAAGTACGGCCTAAAAAAAACTAACAACCCCTCACACTAAACCATAAAGCTCGACTATATTTTCGTTTTATGAACGCACTAACTTCTCCAACGCCGCATCCGCCAGAAATGACGAGCGGCTTTTAACCTTGTGCTCACGCACATAACGATCGATGCGTTGAATGACGTATCCGGGCAAGGTCACATTGACCTTCTCGGTCTTGCCCAGATAGGGCGAGATGTCCAACTCCAACATCCCCCAGCCCATTCCCGCGTAGTCGTCGTGCGCGTGATAGTTGGTCACCGACGTTGGCATCGGTATCGGCCCGCCCTCTGCGGCGATCTCCTGCAACAGGATGTGGGCGACTTCCACAGCGGCGTTGTAGGCCTCTTCAAAACTGTCCCCGGCGGTGAATGCACCTGGAATATCGGGGATCTGGATACCGGTGGCGGTGAAGTCATCGTTCCATTCGATACAGATTGGGTATTGCATGAATGCTCTCCTTAAAACTGAAACAAGCCTGCGCGTTTCCTGATGCTTGTGACGGTGCCCAGCGGCAGGTCCTTTTTCGGATGAGGTACTGGAATCGTGTACGGGTTATAGCGATGGGTAAAAATAGGATGACTGCCCGTGACCCGATCCAACACCCAACCTGCCTCTTGCAGTTCCTTGATCAATAACCTGCTTTGCACCTCAGCCTCCTTGGCTTGGCCCGAATAAAAATAACCCTAGAGTTATCTTTACTCAAGCACAAAATACGTAAGGCTGACTGGCGGTTTTTTTGCGGGATGTTGAAAGCCAGCTTTACGAGCGAACCGGCGCGGCGTTGAACCTGGGGATACGGCCATTGAGGGACGGCCAGTAGCCTTGCTGGCAAGCGTGCTCGAGCACGGCCGGCTGACGACGCAGCAATTGCACAATGGCCTGCGCGGCAATAGTCAGCGCGAGCGTCTGGCCTGGGCACTGGTGGCGCCCCAAGCCAAAACTGAACAGCCGTCGCTGCGGGCGTTCAAGCACAAAGCTATCGGGCTGCGAATGTGCATCGCTGTCGCGGTTGGCGGACGCCAACAGGACTAAAACAGTGTCCCCCGCCTCCAGTACCCAACGGCCAATCGTGCAGCGCCGTGCCACGAATCGCCGCGTGTTCTGCACGGGCGAGTCGAAGCGCGCCACTTCTTGCACCAGTGCGATCGCCACTGTGGGCTCACGCTTAACCCGTTCAACCAAGTCAGGTCGTCGCGCAAGTAACACCAGCGAATTACCAATCAGGCCAGCGGTTGCTTCACAGGTCTGCGACAACAACCCAATCAGGTTGGCAGACATCACCTCGGCGTCTTTCCAATCGCCCGCGCGGATAGATGACAACAACACCGTTTGCTCAAGCACCCCGCTGAACATCTGCCTCAGCTGTGATGCCCCGGCATCGGCGTTGCGCAGTTGGGCTTCGTTGCTCAACGGCGACAGGCAGGCCACGAAGTCCCGCGTCAGGCCGGCAACGATCTGCAACTGCTCATCAGGCAAGCCCAGCAGACGTGCAACCACCGATACCGGCAAGGTGAACATCCACGCATCCAGATTGTTCACGCCGGCACTGAGCTGCTCCACGTCGAGGGCTATACGTTGCGCATCCAAAGCGGCCAACGCAGGCTCCATCACCGCTCTTGGGCAGCGATGGGCCACGCCTTCATTCATGCGCATCAGCCGAGCAAATACCTGGCCCGCCACTCGTTGTGCAATCGCGGCCGGAACCGGCTCATGCAGCGGGCGTACGCAGCAGTCAGGATGCGCCAAAACGGCCTCGACCGTCTTCGCGCAACTGGCTATCCACAGCCCGAGGTCGGTATCGAACAGCAGGCCGGCATTGCGCCGCAAGCGAGCGTAGTAATCATAAGGGTCAGCATGGGTCGCAGCTTGCAGCGGTGTCATTCGGCAGGTCCTGTTCTAAAAGAACCGGTACTATCAGCCACGCCGCACGGTAACGATTCGCTCAGGAACGAAATATGAACGGCCACGACCCTGACGCCGCCCTCTCGCAAATCGCCGGCGCGATTGCAGAACCTGCGCGTACGAAAATGCTTTGCGCGTTGATGGACGGCCATGCGCGCACCAGCACCGAAATGGCGGTGATCGCTGAAGTGAGTACCTCCACCGCCAGCGCCCACTTGGCCAGGCTCAAGGACCAGGGCCTGATCATGTTGCACACCCAGGGGCGCCACCGTTACTACAGCCTGACAGGCCCGCACATCGCCCAGGCCATCGAAGGGTTGATGGTCATCAGCCGCCACAGTGCCAACGCCTTTGTGCCGAACACCCCCACCCGCTTGCAGTTCGCGCGTACCTGTTACGACCACATGGCCGGCACGCTGGCGGTGCAGCTGCATGACCATTTCATCGCAGCGGGCTGGCTGATTGGCGAGGGTACTTACCAGCTCAGCCTGACAGGTGAAAAAGCCATGATCGACCTCGGGGTGGATGTCGCCGCACTGCGTTCACAGCGCCGGCGTTTTGCCTGTGCCTGCCTGGACTGGAGCATGCGCCGTCCGCATTTGGCGGGAGCATTGGGTGCGGCATTGCTGCAAAGCGTGATCCGCCGGGAATGGGTGACACAGGACCTGGATACCCGGGCACTCGGCTTGACGCCCAAGGGACGAAAGGCACTGGCTAGCCGATTCGGAATAGAAACCTGAATGTAGTGAGCGGGCTGTCGGGTCACTACCAGCGATGTATCAGCAACATCTTCGCTGGCAAGCCAGCTCGGTCATGCGCATGCCGAATGGCCATGATCCAGGCAGCACAGCAAGCGCTCGACCGTATGCTCCAACGGGCCGGAGTTATCCAGCACGAACAACCCTGGGCCATTGCCGGCAATCAGTTCGGCAGTGAATTGCGCATTGCGCGCCAGGCGCGCTTCGATATCTGCCAGAGCTTCACGCCCCCGCGCGACCAACCGCTGGCGCAATATGGCTTGATCAACCGTCAGCAGCAACACCAGCAAGGTGGGATAGCGCTCACGGGTTTGCGCCAAGTGAGCACGGGAGCCGTTGACCAGTACGTCTTCGCCTGCGGCCAGCCAGTCGTCGATTTCCCTGGGAATGCCATAGCACAACCCATTCGCCTGCCAACTCAACGCAAACGCGCCCGCCGTTTCCAGCGCTGCAAATTGCGCCGGGCTAACACCTTGCGCGGCCTCGCCCACCGCTTCCGCCGAACGGGTGATGACGCGGCGCACGATGCGGCAACCGCGCTCGACCAAACGCGGTCGTGCGGCATCCAACAGGCTGTCCTTGCCCGAACCCGATGGTCCGATGAGATAGATCAACCTGCCTGCCATCAACACACCCTCTTTGCTGGTCGCCGGTCCCAGGTCAGTGGGCCGGCGGGGCCACATTACCCGAGTGCGACCCGTTCGCCATCTGGTATTTCGTTGTTATGACAGTAGCGCACTAGATGGAAGCGCTGAGCCATCGTTAGGACCTGCCCTACACAGATTTCGGGTTGTGTCCGATCAACCTCGCCGCTTCTCTTCGCCGGGCGCTGCAAAATCAGCGAACGGGTGTGGTAGCGAGATGGAGGTGCTCATTCATAGGAGCTTCGTCATGAAAAAAGTCACGCCTAACCCCGCGCCATCCACTTCGGATGCCCCCCAAAAAAAACACGCCACCAACGTAATCTTCATCGTCCGCCCCGGCCTCAGCACCGAAGCTGCCCTGAGCAATGCCAGCGAGCTGCTTGAATCGGCGACTGTCTGTGCGTACGACTGCGCCGAGCATTTGGATGGCTCGGGCCGTAAACAGGTGTTGGCGGTGGTGCAGATGATCGAGATCGCGCAGTTGTTGGTGGATGAGGCGCTGAATCGGGAGTGTCCCGTGGCCTGACGGCCTGAAATGATTGTTCCCATGCTCTGCGTGGGAATGCCGCCTGGGATGCTCTGCGTCCCTAAATTGGCGTAGGGCTTGAGCCTTGCACGAGGTGACGCAGAGCGTCACGGGATGCGCTACCACGCGGAGCGTGGGAACGATCAAAAAAAGGCGACCCGAAGGTCGCCTGTTGTCATTGCGCGTAGTGCTTGCTCAACCCCGGCGGCACGCCCTGCACGTCGGTCTCTTCCCACGGCCCGTTCGGGCTGATGGAGCGGCTCCAGCCGTTGCTCCAGCGGTAATACGTGCGCTGGCGGTAGAAGGTGTCGGGCTGCTCTTCCAGCACATACACCTGCATCTTGCCGTCCCAGTGGCTGGCGGCGCCTGGAGGGGGTGCGAAGGTTGGCGATTGGGTTGGCACTGGCTTCGGCGGCGGGGTCACCGGACCGGAAGGTTTGGTGCCTGGCTGGGTAGACGGGCCCGACGATGGGATGGTCGGGCCGGTAGGCGCAGGAGGTGGCCGGTGGACCGCGCAAGCGCTCAGGCCCAATACCAGGCTGAGCAGGGTGATGCGTGCGAGTGCGGTCATAGGCGTTTCCTCAAGTTTACTTATCCGGACTGTCGATGGTCAGCTGCTGCAGCGCAGTGGTGCTGCTGGCCAGGGGTTGGCTGCGGCCGATCCACTCGCCAGCGGTCGGAAGACCTGCCCGGGATATGCGCGCAACCAGTTGGACTTCAGGGAAGTTCGACAGTTTCAACTGCGGCATCATCGCGTCGGCATCGCCCAGTTCGACGGTGATCGGCAGTTCGGCGACGGTGACGCGCTTGGCTGCCAACGGTGCCGGCGGACCTTTCACGGCGCGGGCGAAGATGAATACGCTGTCGGTTGGCAGCGCCTTGGCCTTCACCTCGGCGGACACGTCCACCCGGACTTTCATCACGGATTTTTGAGGGGCGACGGTGCCGCCGCTCTCTTTCAGCTTCTCGGCCGCACGGTCAATGCCGCCTTGCAGCGCCGCACGGGAATTGTCTCCCGGCGGCAGTTGCGCCAGCAGACGGTTCCAGTAATCGATCGCTTCCTGATAACGCTGGCCTTCAAACGCCGCGATACCCAGCAGGCCAAGGCTGGTGACTTCCTTCGGGTCAAGCTTCAACGCTTCGTCAGTTAGCGCCTGGACCTTTGGCGACCACTGTTTATTGTCGGCAAAGTACTGGGCCTGAGCCCACTGCCCGAGCAGTTCCGGCTGGCGCCCGGCCAATGCCACGGTGCGTTCGAAGACTTTCGCGGCATCGGCGGAACGCTCCTGAGCCATGTAGGCGCGACCGAGGAAATACAGGCCTTGCGCCGAATCAGGCTGCGCGGCCGCGGCGCGCTCCAGGCGCTGGGTCATGTCTTCCATGGACACCGGCGGCTGGGAGAATTCGCGGGTCAGCTCGACCTTGTCGCTCGCGCCATAATGCAGGTACAGCGCAACGCCCAGGACAGGCACCAAAAAGGCCGCCAGAAATGGCAGAGGTTTGCCCAAACGCGATTCGCGAGGTTTTTCCACGCCTTCGGTGTCAGCCAACAATTCGCGAGCAGCCTCGGCACGGCCGCTGTCGAGTTGCGCGGCATTCAGCACGCCTTCGTCCTGCTGCACTTGCAGCTCGGCGACGCGTTCCTGATACAGCGCCACGTTCAGCGCGGTGCGGTCCTCTTCACGCTGGGCACGGCGGCCACGCAACACAGGGATCAACAGGAAACTCAGGGCAATCAGTAGCAGCAAGCCGGCTGCGAGCCAGAAATCAATCATCAGTCTTGGTGTCCAGCAAGTGGTCGAGACGTTTACGCTCTTCAGGGGACAGCGCGTCGGAACCATCGGTAGGCGCGGCGCGGCGGCGGCGCACGATCACGGCCATCACCACCACGCCGGCCAGCAACAGCCCGGCGGGGCCGAACCAGAGCAACGCGGTCTTGCCGGTAAGGGCCGGTTTGTAGCGCACGAAATCACCGTAGCGGTCGACCATGAAGTCGATGATCTGCTGGTCGTCCTTGCCCTCCCCCAGCATGCGGAAGATCTCTCTGCGCAGGTCGGTGGCGATGGGCGCGTTGGAATCGGCGATGTCCTGGTTCTGGCATTTGGGGCAGCGCAGTTCCTTGGTGAGGTCGCGGAAACGCTCACGCTCGGCGTCGTTGGCGAATTCGTAGGTGTCGATGGCGGCGTGGGTCACGCCAGCCAATCCCAGCGCCAGAACAGCGGCGGCTAACAAGCGCTTCATGGCTTGGCCTCATCGACCAGCGCCTGGTACTTGGCGGCCAATTGTTCGCGCCAGACCACCTCATCGATCACACCCACGTATTTGTCGCGGATCACGCCCTTGGCATCGATGAAGAAGGTTTCCGGGGCACCGTACACGCCAAGGTTCAGGCCGAGGTTGCCGTCTTCATCACGGATATCCAACTGGTACGGGTTGTGGAACTCGGCCAGCCACTTCAAGGCCGCTGCGTTGTCGTCCTTGTAGTTGATGCCGTAGATCACCACGCCCTTCTCGGCCAGAGTGTTCAGCACCGGGTGTTCGACGCGGCACGAGATGCACCAGGTGCCCCACACGTTGACCAATGCCGGTTTGCCCAGCAGGTCGGCCTGGGTCAGGGTCTTGTCGCCCTGCACCGTCGGCAGGCTGAACGCGGGGAACGGTTTGCCGATCATTGCCGAGGGCAACTCGGCCGGGTCCAGGTACAAGCCACGGTAAAGGAACACCGCCACCACCAAAAACAAAGCCAGCGGCACAACCATCAACCAACGCTTCATACCGCCGCTCCTTGCAGGCCGAGCGCTTCACGCACCCGGCTCTTGACCTTGACCCGATAACGCCGGTCCAGCGCGGCGAGCAAACCACCGAAACCGGTGAGCAAACCGCCGAACCAGATCCAGCGCACGAACGGTTTCACATGCACGCGCACCGCCCAGGCACCCTCGCCCAGCGGTTCACCCAGTGCCACATAGAGGTCGCGGGTGAAACCGGCGTCGATCCCGGCTTCGGTCATCATCGAACTCTGCACGGTGTACAGGCGTTTTTCCGGGTGCAGCACGGCGATTTCCTTGCCGTTGCGGACGACGCGCACGGTGCCTTTGTCTGACGTGAAGTTCGGGCCTTCAAAGTGCTTGGCGCCTTCGAAGATGAAGTGGTAACCGGCCAGGTCCATCGACTCACCGGGCGCCAGGCGCAGGTCGCGCTCGGCGCTGTTCTGGCTGGAAAGCACCACGCCCAGGGCGCAGACGGCGATACCGATGTGGGCGATCTGCATGCCCCAGTAGCTGCGGGTCAGCGTCGGCAAGCCTTTGAGCAGGCCCTTGTGGCGGGTCTTGTCGAAGATGTCGCGCACGCCGGCCAGCAATACCCAGGCAGCGAGCAGGAAGGTCGCGAGCACTGCCCAGTTGAAGTCGCCATAAGCGAAGCCGGCGATCACCGCCAAGGCCACGCTGCCGAGCAACACTGGCATCAGCATGCCGGCCAGCCATTTCACCGGTGTGTCTTTCCAGCGCACCAGCATGCCTACCGCCATCACCACCATCAACAGGCCCATCAAAGGGATGAACAGCGCGTTGAAGTACGGCGGGCCGACCGACAGTTTGGCGCCACTGAGGGCATCCAGCACCAGCGGATACAGAGTGCCGAGCAGGATCATCGACGCGGCCACCACCAGCACCAGGTTATTACCCAGCAGCAGCGTTTCCCGCGACCACAGGTTGAAGCCGACCTGGCTCTTGACCACCGGGGCGCGCAGGGCGAACAGCGTGAGTGAGCCGCCCACCACAAACAGTAGGAAGATCAGGATGAACACGCCGCGCTCCGGGTCGGACGCAAACGCGTGCACCGACGTCAGCACGCCCGAACGCACAAGGAATGTGCCGAGCAGGCTGAGGGAAAACGCCGCGATGGCCAGCAACACGGTCCAGCTCTTGAACACGCCACGCTTTTCGGTAACGGCCAGCGAGTGAATCAATGCCGTGCCGACCAGCCATGGCATGAAGGAGGCGTTTTCCACCGGGTCCCAGAACCACCAGCCGCCCCAGCCAAGTTCGTAGTAAGCCCACCACGAACCGAGGGTGATGCCGATGCCGAGAAACGCCCAGGCGACGATGGTCCACGGCCGCGACCAGCGCGCCCAGGCTGCATCGAGACGCCCGCCCAGCAAGGCGGCGATGGCGAAGGCGAAGGCCACGGAGAAACCCACGTAACCCATGTAAAGCATTGGCGGGTGCACGATCAGGCCGATGTCTTGCAGCAGCGGGTTGAGGTCATGCCCGTCCACCGGGATCTGCGGCAAGATGCGCGTGAAGGGGTTGGAGGTCATGATCAGGAACAGCAGGAAACCGATGCTGATCATGCCCATCACCGCCAGCACCCGCGCCAGCATCACTTGCGGCAGTTGGCGCGAGAACACCGACACGGCGAAGGTCCAGCCGCCGAGGATCAACGCCCACAGCAGCAACGAACCTTCGTGGGCGCCCCACACGGCGCTGAATTTGTAGTACCACGGCAGCGCGCTGTTGGAGTTATTGGCGACATAGGCGACGGAAAAGTCGTCGGTCATGAAGGCGTAGGTCAGGCAGCCAAACGCGAACAGCAGGAACGCGAACTGGCCCCAGGCGGCCGGCTGCGCCAGGCTCATCCACAGGCGGTCACCGCGCCAGGCGCCAAGCAATGGCACCACCGCCTGGACGATGGCAAAGCACAGGGCGAGGATCATCGCCAACTGACCCAGTTCCGGAATAAACAGTGCGGACGTCATGGCTCAACCCTCCTTGGCAGGCATTGGCGCGGACTGGCCGCTGTCTTTCAACGCTTTGGTGACTTCTGGCGGCATGTATTTTTCGTCGTGTTTGGCCAGCACTTCATCGGCCACCACCACGCCGTCGGCGTTGAGCTTGCCCAGGGCGACAATGCCCTGGCCTTCGCGGAACAGGTCCGGGAGGATGCCGCGGTAGGTGATGGTCACGGATTTGCTGAAGTCGGTGACCACGAAGGTCACGTCCAGGGAATCGCCGGAACGCTTCAAGGAGCCCTTCTCCACCATGCCGCCAGCACGGATGCGCATATCGACAGGCGCTTCGCCGTTGGCGATCTGGGTCGGGGTGTAGAACAGGTTGATGTTCTGCTGCAGAGCGCTCAACGCCAGGGCCACGGCAATGCCGACGCCAGCGAGGATGGCAAGGATGATCAACAGACGCTTTCTACGCAGCGGATTCACTTTTCGGTCTCCCGGCGCAGACGACGCGCCTCTTGTTGCAGGTAACGCTTGCGGGCCAGGATCGGCGCGGCGACGTTGAGGGCCAGCACTGCCAGGCAGATGCCATAGGCCGTCCAGACATACAGGCCGTGGTGGCCCATGGCGATAAACTCGCTGAAAGAAGCAAAACTCATCCACGCGCTCCCAGGCTGCTTTGCACTTCGGCCTTGACCCAATGGGTGCGGGCTCCACGCTTGAGCACTTCTAGGCGCATGCGCATCAGCAGCACGGAGCCGAAGAAACAGTAGAACCCCAGCACCATCAGCAGCAGCGGCGCCCACATTTCCATAGGCATCGCCGGTTTTTCGGTGAGGGTGAAGGTGGCGCCCTGGTGCAGGGTGTTCCACCACTCCACCGAGTATTTGATGATCGGGATGTTGATCACACCAACAATCGCCAACACCGCGCAGGCCTTGGCGGCGCTGTCACGATTGCTGATCGCGTTGCCCAGGGCAATCAGACCGAAGTACAGGAACAGCAAAATCAGCATGGACGTTAGTCGCGCATCCCACACCCACCAAGAACCCCAGGTCGGCTTGCCCCAGATTGCGCCGGTGACCAGCGCCACGGCGGTCATCCACGCGCCGATGGGGGCAGCGCATTGCAGCGCGACGTCTGCGAGCTTCATCTTCCACACCAGGCCGACGATGCCGCACACCGCCAGCATCACGTAGCAGGACTGGGCCAGCATCGCGGCGGGAACGTGGATATAGATGATGCGAAAGCTGTTGCCTTGCTGATAGTCCGGCGGCGCGAAGGCCAGGCCCCAGACCAGGCCGATGCCGATCAGCAACACGGCGGCGATGCTCAACCACGGCAGCAGCTTGCCGCTGATGCCATAGAAGAATTTGGGCGAGCCGAGCTTATGAAACCAGGTCCAGTTCATTGCTGTTTCCATCACGGTTGCTTCTTGTCGTGACAAGAAGCGTAGGGTCTTTACTGACTGAACGTATAGCGTTCAGTCAGACCTCATTATTCGCCAACGCTAATCTTCAGGCCGGCCGCTATAGCAAAGGGTGTCAGGGTTACCGCCAGGGCGGTCAGGCTACCCAGCCACAAGAGGTAACCGGTCGCCGGCATGCCCATGAGCGCGGCTTGCAACGCACCGCTGCCCAGGATCAGTACCGGGATATACAAAGGCAGAATCAACAAGGCCAGCAACAGGCCGCCGCGCTTCAAACCCACGGTCAACGCCGCGCCCACCGCCCCCAGCAAACTGAGGACCGGTGTACCGAGCAGCAGGCTCAGGAGCAGGATCGGCAGGCATTCGGTGGGCAGGCCCAGCATCATCGCCAGCAGCGGCGAGAGCAAGACAAGCGCCAGGCCGGAAAAAGCCCAGTGTGCCAGTACCTTGGCCAGTACCAGAAGTGGCAAGGGGTGCGACGAAAGGACCCACTGTTCCAGGGAACCGTCTTCGAAATCACTGCGAAACAGTCCGTCCAGCGAGAGCAGGACGGATAAAAGTGCGGCGACCCACACCAGCCCAGGGGACAAGGTTTGCAACAGTTTAATCTCGGGGCCGACCGCCAACGGGAACAACGCGATGACAATGGCGAAGAATACCAGCGGGTTGGCCAACTCGGCCGGGCGACGACACAGCAGCCGCGCTTCGCGGGCAACCAGCAGGGCGAATACGCTCATGCCGACCACCGCCCCAGGTCCAGGTCACGGTAACCGGCGGGCTTACGCGTGAGGGTATGGTGAGTGGTGAGGATGACCAGACCGCCCCGCTCGCAGTGCTGGGCCAGGTGTCCTTCCAACTGGGCGACGCCTTGCTTGTCGAGGGCGGTGAACGGCTCATCGAGAATCCACAACGGCGGGCCGGGCAGGTACAAACGCGCCAGGGCCACGCGGCGCTGTTGACCAGCGGACAGGGTGTGGCAGGGCACGTCTTCGAAACCCTTGAGACCAACAGCGGCCAGAGCCTGCCAAATGGCATCGCGCGAAGCAGGGTGATGCAGGGCGCTGAGCCAACTGAGGTTTTCTTCGGCGGTGAGCACGTCCTTGATGCCGGCGGCGTGGCCGATCCAGATCAGGTTGCGTGCCAGTTCGGTGCGTTGTTCGTTGAGGGGCTTGCCGTTGAGGCGTACCTCGCCGGCCGTCGGCTGCATCAGCCC
The DNA here is from genome assembly GCF_963970975.1 of Pseudomonas sp. RA_15y_Pfl1_P11. Taxonomy (NCBI): domain Bacteria; kingdom Pseudomonadati; phylum Pseudomonadota; class Gammaproteobacteria; order Pseudomonadales; family Pseudomonadaceae; genus Pseudomonas; species Pseudomonas sp. RA_15y_Pfl1_P11. The sequence continues at coordinate 308,729 of NZ_CAXAOY010000001.1, read as the reverse complement.
GGCCAGCAGGCGCAGCAAACTGGTCTTGCCGCTGCCGTTGGGGCCACTGATCTGCACCATGTCGCCGCCCACCAGCCGCAGTTCGAGGTGCTCGAACAGCAGGCGCAGGTCGCGTTCACAGGAGAGCGCTAAGGCTTCAAGAAGAGGGCTGGTCAAAAGATCGCGGGCCTTTACGGTTCAAGTCGGCGGTGCAGCGGCCGTTAAAGAGAAATGCACAATAACGGCTTCGGCGACCGATTTTAGAGAGCTGGATCAAATAGTTGTGAGGTTTTTAGCGCTCTCTTTGCAGACGGGCGGCATTATACATGTGATGCCCGACTCTAAAGAGGGCAATTTCCCCAGAGACGACGCGCGCGATGACCGGTGAGATCAACCTTCCTACGCTTCCACCTGCTACTGCGGCCGGGCCCAGCCCTGCGCCTGCGACCGGTGAATTGCTGAAACTGCTGGAGCCGCAGATCGGCCTGATCGCCCCAGGGAAAACCGCAAACGCTGAAGTGATCGCCTTGAAACAAGGCGGCGACGCCTTTCAGTTGCTACTCAAATTGACCTTGGAAGGTGGCCGTCAGACCCTGGTGCAAGCCAGCAGCACCCAGCCCTTGCCGCTGGGCAGCAATGTCGCGGTGAGCCAGACGCCCGCTGGCAACCTGACCCTCAGCCTGCAGCAGGCCTTGAGCGCGAATGTCGCCGCCCTCACCCGCATCGATACCCACCAGACGCCAGTGGGCACGCTGTTGCAGGCCAAGGTGCTGACCACCCAAATGCTGCCCCAAGGCACGGCGCAACCAGCGATTTACCGCTCACTGGTGACCGTGCTCAACAGCGTACTGACGGGCGCCACCCTGACCGTGGAAAGCCCGCAGCCGCTGCGCGTCGGCAGCCTGCTCAGTGCCGTGGTGCAGAACGCGCAGACCTTGAGCTTTGTGCCCTTGAGCGGGCTCAAGGATCAGTTGGCCGTCACGCAGCAACTGTCGACCCAACAAAGTCGCCAAGGCTCGCTGGATGCGGTGTTCACTGCGCTGCAAAACCTGCCGCGCGGCGACAGCACCTCCGCCGACCTGCGCGCCGCCGCCGACCGTTTGCTGGCCGCCTTGCCGGATTTGGCCCAGGTCAGCAATCCCAAGGTACTCGCGCAAGTCATCCAGAACAGCGGGGCGTTTCTTGAAGCCAAGCTGCTCGCCGGGCAAAACCCGCAAATTCCCCCGTTGGACATGAAAGGTGCCTTGCTGCGCCTGGTCGCGGACTTGTTGCCCGCCCTGCCCGCCAGCACCAACCTGAATGCCATCCTCGCCGCCAATACCCTGGCACAGGTGCTGCCCAACTTTGTACGCAGCCCGCTGAACACCCTCGGCCAGGTCAGCGCCCGACATCTACCCGCTGGCTTCCCGCTGCCCGAACGCCTGATGGCCAAGCTGGAAGGCGAAGGCGACCTGGAAAACCTGCTGCGCCTGGCCGCCGGGGCGATTTCACGGTTGCAGAGCCATCAGCTGTCGAGCCTGGAGCAGACCGGCACCACCGCCGACGGTCGCCTGCAAACCACGTGGCAGTTGGAAATCCCTATGCGCACCCTGCAGGACATCGTGCCCTTGCAGGTCAAGTTCCAACGCGAAGAACCGGCGCCGGACAAAGACCAGCCCGAACGCAAAGACAAGAAGGACGCCAAACAGATGCTCTGGCGCGTCGAGTTGGCCTTCGATATGGAGCCACTGGGGCCGTTGCAGGTCCAGGCGCAATTGAGCCAGGGCAAACTGTCCAGCCAGCTGTGGGCGACCCGGCCATTCACCGCCAGCCTGATCGAAAGCCACTTGAGCAACCTGCGCGAACGCCTGGTGACCTCGGGCCTCAACGTCGGTGACCTCGATTGCCACCTCGGCACCCCGCCGCGCGGGCCCAAAACTGGACTGGAACAACGCTGGGTGGATGAGACCGCATGAAAAACCCTACGCCACCGCGCCAAGCGATTGCCCTGAAGTACGACGGCCAGCAAGCACCTACCCTGACGGCCAAGGGCGATGATGCCCTGGCCGAAGCGATCCTGAAGTTGGCGCGTGAAAATGAAGTGCCCATCTATGAAAACGCCGAGTTGGTGAAGCTGCTGGCGCGGATGGAGCTGGGGGACAGCATTCCCGAGGAGTTGTACCGCACAATTGCCGAGATCATTGCGTTTGCATGGACGTTGAAGGGCAAGTTTCCGGTGGGGTATGACCCGGATGCCGCGCCAGTGGAACGCGACGTGACCGAACGTGGGGATGACTACTGAATCAGCCGGGCATCACACCGGCCAATACGCGAGCCGCGACCGACGTGGCAACGGGCTTGCGCTGCGCATGCTGCTTCAACGCCTGCTCGAACGTCTGCCCCTCGTACCGTCGCAATGCTGCACCGAACGCGCTGGCCTGAGCCGGCGCAAGCGGAGCAGTGAAGGCCTCGATGAACTGCGCGTTAATGACGGTGTTGCGAACATTGTCTATCTCCGCCTTTATGGAACGGCTATCTCGGGCAGTAACATGATCGAACAGGACCTGATCCTTGATCACAAACGCCTTCGTACCTGGTGCGCGCTGGGCGACGAGCACGTTCTGCTGACCGTCCCAGGCCGACAGTGAATACTCCTTGAGCCTGTCCTGATTGCTCTTGACCGACTCGATACTCGGGCCACGATGCTCCAGACCCGCACTGAAAAACTGGCTCAGGACATTGAAGTCCATCACCGCATCATCCGTCCCACGTTTGAGAATCCGGCAGCACAAGGTCGCTAGGTCCACCTGGATATCATGGAAATGCAGCTTCGGCTCTTGGCTCAAACGTGCGACATCGGCGATCTTCTGATTGAAGTCATTTGGCCACAAGTACAACGCGTCCCGCGTCAATGGCTGCCCCAAGCGCTTTTCCATAGGCCCCATGAACTGCTGAACCAGTGCCGCGCCCTGATCATGCACTTGCAGCATGCTGGTACCGGGCATACGGTTCTGGATCATATTCTTCACAACATCGGTGTTGAGCGCGAACTGGCCGGTCAGAAAGGTGGTTTTACCCGCTGACGGCGCACCGCGAACTATCGAGACATCTTGCGACACGGCAGGTACCGGGTCTTGGAGGATGGACTGGAACTGCGTCAGGTACTTCTCTGCCATCTGCGCCGTCAGGTTTTTCAGGATGTTGCCATTGAGGCTTTCCACCTCAGGCAGCCAGACGTTTCTTTTGCCCAGAGCCTGCGCCAGTGTTGGCATACTTCTGTCAGCAGCAGCCGGGTTGGACCAGCCCAACCGCTCGTTATCCTGCAGCCGTTGCAATTGCCTTGGGTTGCGCGTCAACGCCTGCCAGGAAGTAATATTCGGATCGGCGATCATGCAGGCAAGTCGCTCTCGATAATTGTTCTCGGAAGGCGGCCGGCCAATCAATTCGCTCAAGACACTACGCGCATTGGTTGAATTGATTGAGGCTGCAGTGGGCATGCCGGGCTCGGCGTAAACGGGCGCCTCCACGCTATTAACGGATGTAGCACGTTGGATAGTCATCGTCAGTCCTCCAGTCAACCAGAACTCGGCAAATTAGCCTGCCTGCTCAGGTTTACTCATAGGACTTTTCTTGAGTGTGAGTCTGCCACCGATGAACTGCGCGTCAGCCCATTACTTCACTCAAAGGAATGAAATTGACCGGGTCGCCAATCGTCAACGTGGTGCCTTCCAACACCTCCACAAACCCTTGCGCCCACGCCGCACTGCGCAGCACGCCCGAGCTCTGGTTACGGTAGATGATTGCCTTGCCCTGCTCGATGCGTCCGCGCAGGTATTCGCGACGGTTGCCCGGTTTGGGCCAGGTGAACCCCACCGGCACTTCAAAGCGCAGCGGCTCCACATCCGCCACACCTTGGCGGCGCAGCAAATAAGGGCGCGCCAGCAGTGCGAAAGTCACCAACGTCGAGGCCGGGTTACCCGGCAAGCCGATCACCGGCACGCCTCGGAAGTGGCCGAAGGTCAGCGGCTTGCCTGGCTTGATCGCGAGTTTCCACAGCGCCAGCTCACCCTCTTCACGCAGGGCAATGCCGAGGAAATCCGCCTCGCCTACCGACACACCGCCGGTCGACAGGATCAGGTCGACATTGCCCAAATCGGCCAGGCGAGTGCGGGTCCGGTCTAGATCATCGGGCAGGATGCCAGCGTCGATCACTTCGCACCCCATGCGCGCCAGCCATGAGCAGAGCACGCGCCGGTTGCTGTTGTAGATCTGCCCCGGCCCGAGCGGCAAGCCCGGCTCGATCAATTCATCGCCGGTGGACAACACCGCCACGCGCGGTCGGCGTACGACTTCCAGGCAATCACGGCCGAGGGAAGCGGCCAGGCCCAGTTCAATCGGGCCCAGGCGCGTGCCGGCCGTTAACACAAGCTCGCCTACGGTGGTTTCCTGGCCTTGGGGGCGGATGTTCTGATCGATGTGCAGGGCTTCGGTGAAGCTCACGCGCTCGTCGGCGTGGACCACAGCGTTCTCTTGCATTTCCACACAGTCAGCACCTTCGGGAACCGGCGCGCCGGTGAAGATCCGCGCGCAAGTACCGGTGGCCAGGGGCTGTGGCGCCTGACCGGCGAAGATGCGCTGGCTCACGACCAACGGTTCCCCGGTCCAGTCCGCCAAGCGCACGGCGTAACCGTCCATGGCGCTGTTCGGCCAAGGTGGCAGATCGAGCGTAGAGATCAGGTCTTGGGCCAATACACGGCCATCGCAGTCAGCCAGGGGCAGCGTTTCCTGCTCGCGGATCGGCGCGGCTTCGGCCATCGCCAGCAGTTGTTGCAATGCCTCTTCCACCGGCATCAGAGCGCCGGTCTTGCCAGGCTTACCCACGGGATTCACAAGGCTCGGCCTGCTTCAGGTGCGGCACGAAGTTGCACGGGCGATGACGGTTGTCCAACTGCTCGGCGAGGATGCCATCCCAACCGGTACGCACCGCATTGGTGGAACCCGGCAGGCAGCACACCAGGGTGCCATTGGCCAAGCCTGCCAATGCGCGGGACTGCACGGTAGAAGTGCCGATATCAGCCACGGAAATCTGGCGGAACAGTTCGCCAAATCCGTCGACCTGTTTATCGAGCAGGCAACTGACGGCCTCAGGCGTGCTGTCACGGCCGGTGAAGCCGGTGCCGCCGGTGATCAACACCACTTGCACCACGTCTTCGGCGATCCAGTGGGCGACTTGGGCGCGGATTTTGTAAAGGTCGTCCTTAAGCAGCACGCGCTCGGCCAGCTGATGGCCAGCGGCGGTGAGACGGTCGACGAAGACCTGGCCCGAGGTGTCGGTGTCCAGGGTGCGGGTGTCACTGACGGTCAATACAGCGATATTCAGGGGTACGAAGGGCGCATCTGCCTTGGCGTTCATGGCACGGTCCGGTTGTCGAAGGAACAGCCCGATGTTATATCACAGCCCCCCCTTTTGCTGCCGCTGCGGAACCGCCATGCCTATCGACTCATCCCCCCTGCCATGTTCGGTCCTGCTGCTATCCGGTGGGCGCGGGCAGCGCATGGGCGGCCAGGACAAAGGCCTGTTGGATTGGCGCGGCCAGCCCTTGATCGCGCATCTACAGAGCCTGGTTCGACCGCTCACGGATGACCTGATCATCTCGTGCAACCGCAACCCGCAACACTACGCCGCCTATGCCGACCAACTGGTGAATGACGACAGCCCGGACTTTCCCGGTCCGCTCGCCGGTATCCGTGCGGGACTCGCCGCCGCGCGCCACGCACACCTGCTGATATTGCCGTGCGATGTACCGCATATTGACGCGCGATTGCTCGCCGACCTGCGGCAGACAGCGCGGCACAACCCGCTGCTGCCGGTGATGGTGCGCCATGGTGAATTCTGGGAACCCTTGATCTGCATCATCCCTACCCACCTGCAAACCGAGGTAGAAGAGGCATGGCGTGCGGGTGAACGCAGCCCACGCAAGATCTTCCTGCAACTGGGTGGCGTGGGACTGGAGTGCCCGGCGGATGACCCGCGACTGGCCAACCTTAATACGCCCGAGCTGTTACAGACGCGGCCGGGCATGTCAGAATGAACCTCGCATCAGGAACTTTGTCGGCGCCGCACGCGTCACAAGGTCAGCAATTAAAAAGTATTCTCTCGGAGACAATCTCATGACTCAACGGACCATCGCCGCTCTCATGCTTGCACTGGGCCTCGCCACCCTCGCCGGTTGCGCTTCGCCGACAGTGATCACCCTGAATGACGGTCGCGAAATCCAGGCCGTCGACACCCCGAAATACAATGACGATTCGGGTTTCTACGAATTCGAACAACTTGACGGCAAGCGCACCCGCATCAACAAAGATCAGGTTCGCACCGTTAAAGACCTGTAAGTCTTACCGTTTGCTACAAGGCCCGCCTCGCGCGGGCCTTGTCGTTTCCGAGGGGTTACCAGTCGAGGGTGATCTGGCTGCGAAAGCGGCGCTCTGCGCCTGTGACCGGGTCGATAAAACGCACGCCCTGTGCCAGCAGCTTGAGTGGGTTGGCGTAGTCGTCCACCGCGTCCTTGATCACGTCCGGGTAGAACGGGTCGTTACAGATACTCGCGCCAAGCGCCGTCATATGCACGCGCAGCTGGTGCTTCTTGCCGGTCACGGGAAACAGGCCGTAGCGCCATAGATCGCCATTCTTTTCGCGCACTTCCATAGCCGTTTCAGTGTTGGCGGCGCCGGGCCCCTCCTGCATACGAAAGAACGGTTCGCCATCGACCAGACGGCTTTTATGCACCCTGGGGAACGTCAGGTCAGGCAAAGCCGGTGCGATGGCCTCGTAGAATTTATCGATCTTGCGCGTGGGAAACAGTTGTTGATACGCGGAGCGGCTGGCCGGGTTGACCGAGAACAGCACCAACCCCGCTGTATGTCGATCGATGCGATGCAAGGGCACCAGCGACGGGTTGTCGAGGCGGCGAATCAGGCGCCGCAGCAGGGTTTGCTCGACATATTCACCGGCCGGGGTCACGGGCAGGAAATGGGGTTTGTCTGCCACCACCAGGTGCTCGTCGGCATACAGGATGGTTTCCTGTACGGGGATGATTTTCTCGTTGGGCACTTCGCGGAAGTAATAGATGCACAGGCCTTCCTTGTAGGCCAGGTCCTGGCTGATCGGGCTGCCGTTGATATCCAATACACGGCCGCGGGCGATGCGGTCCAGCCAATGTTCACGGCTGATCGCCGGGAAGTGTTCGCAGAGGCAATCGAGCACCGTCGCCCAAGGGCCCGGTGGCAAGTACAACGTACTGGCTTGATGCTCGGAGGCGATAAAAACAGAAGTGGACATGCAGATGCTCAAGCCTTGGGAAAACCGGCAGGCATTATCCCGCATTGCGCGGGATTGAGCCTAGGGCGAATCTCAGGCCTTGGCCAACGTTGCCCGCAGAACCTTCGAGGCACTGGCGGCGTCGGTGAATTCCTTGAGCCAGCGCAGCACGTCCACCGCTTCCCAGCGGCCCGGGTCGTACAACGCGTACAACAAGCCCTGGTAACCCACCACATCCAGCTGCTTGTGATAACCGGCGCGCTGGAACAGCGCCTCGATCTCGGCGAAGCAAGTATTGAAATGCACTTTATTAAACGGCGTCTTGCCTTCCGTGACCAGGCCGTCAAGGCGCAGCTCGTTCACCGCGTCGCGCACGACGTCGGCGGACATGCGATTGACGCTGCTTTTCAGTTGTTCAACATTCACCACGGGCGTTCCCTCTATTCAATCGCTGTACAAACATACAGTAACGTAATAATCGGAAACCTGCCATCGCATAACACTCAGCGAAGGAAGGCGACAACCTGTTGTGCGTCGAATGGCCAATCCAGTTCCGCCCCGGTGTCTACCCGGCGAAGCACCGGGATCCGCAGGCCGTAGGCTTCGGTCAGGTCTTCGGGGTCGGTGATATCCACCAGTTCCACCAGCAACCCGTGTTCGACGAGCGGCATGATTATGGCTTCGGCGATTTCACAAAGATGGCAACCCAGGGTGCCGAATAACTGGCATTCAGGAAGCATGGCAATGGACCTGGTCAGAAAACAGGCCACCATTCTAAGCCCGGTTACGGCCTCTCGCCCACCTTCACTAAAACCCTGACCCAGGTCACCATGGCGTATAACTGATTCGGCGATTCTGGCGGTTTTTTGCCTACCCCCTAGCAACGGAGATGCGTGTGTTTGCCAACCTGCTGATCATTTTGGCCTCATCCCTGGTGGTGATTGCGCTGTTTCGCCGGTTGCGATTGCCGCCTGTGCTGGGCTACCTGTGCGTCGGCCTGGCCGTGGGGCCCACCGCGCTGGACTGGGTGAATGACAGTGAGGACCTGCCCGACCTCGCCGAACTCGGTGTGGTGTTCCTGCTGTTCTCCCTGGGCCTGGAGTTTTCCCTGACCAGGATGCTCGCCCTGCGCCGCGTGGTGTTTGGCCTGGGCAGTTTGCAGGTGCTGGGTTGCGCAGTACTGCTGGGCGGATTATTGATGGCCTTTGGTGTGGCGCCGGGGATCGCCCTGTTGCTGGGGGCTGGGCTGGCGTTGTCATCCACGGCGATCGTCAGCAAGGAGCTGACCAGCCTTGGTGAAATCTTCAGCAGCCACGGCCAGAACGCGATTGGCGTGTTGCTGTTTCAGGACGTAGTGGCGGTGTTGCTGCTGACCCTGGTGCCGGTATTTGCCGGCACCGGCGAGCAAGCCTGGTACCTGGCGCTGCCGCTGACACTCGGCAAAACCGTGTTCTTATTTGTCGGCCTGCTGCTCGCCAGCCGTTGGCTGTTGCCGCGTTTGTTCCGCGAGGTCGCCGCGTCCCATTCGGCGGAGCTGTTTGTGCTGCTGGCGCTGGTGATTGTGTTGCTGACCGCCTGGCTCACTCACCTGCTTGGGCTCTCCCCTGCGCTGGGTGCGTTCCTCGCCGGCATGCTGTTAGGGGAAAGCCACTACCGCCATCAGATCGAGGCGGATATACGCCCGTTTCGCGACATCCTGCTGGGGCTGTTTTTCGTCAGCATCGGCATGCTTATTGACCTGCAACTGTTCGTCAGCCATAGCCTGCTGATCCTCGGCCTGACCCTGGCACTGATGGTGGTCAAAGGCTGTGTGGTCGCCGCGCTGGTCAAGCTGCGTGGCAGCGACAGTGAAACTGCCTGGCGCAGTGGCCTGGCCCTGGCCCAGGGTGGCGAGTTCTGTTTTGCGTTGATGGCACAGATGCAGCAAAGCCGTCTGATCCCGGATGAATTCAACGGCCTGCTGCTCGCTGCCACGTTCTGTTCGATGTTGCTGACGCCGCTGCTCTTGCGCGCCGCACCACGCATTGCCCTGCGCCTGCACCGCAAGCCCAACCAGCAAGTGCAGTTGGAGGAAATCACCGCGCTGAACGCCGAATTGCGCGGGCACGCGGTGATTTGCGGGTATGGGCGTGTTGGCCAATCCATCGGACGTTTCCTTCGCAATGAGCAACAGGCCTTTATCGCCCTGGATGACGACCCGGAACGGGTCCAGGAAGCCAACACCGAAGACAGCAGCGTGCATTACGGCGATTGCCGGCGTGGCGCCCTGCTCAGTGCAGTCGGCCTGGAGCGTGCACGGTTGGTGGTGATTGCGGTGGACAACAGCGACGTTGCCTTGGTGGTGTTGAAAGAAGCGCGCCGAATCAACCCCGACGTGCCGATCCTGGTGCGCACCCGCGATGACAGCCAACTGGCTGAACTGAAAGCCGCGGGCGCCAATGAAGTGGTGCCCGAGCTGTTGGAGTCGAGCCTGATGCTCGCCTCCCATGCCTTGATCCTGTTAGGCCTGCCGGACCAACAGGTACAGGCGCGTGTCGATGAAGTGCGGCAGAACCGCTATCACCTGCTGCACGGTTTCTACTCGCACCCGAACAACGCAGAAGAGGCGCCGATCAATCCTGACTGACCGCGCCGATCTTGTGGATCGACAGGTCCGCACCGTAGTACTCTTCTTCCTGGCTCAGGCGCAGTCCGGTCACGCGCTTGATCACGCCGTACACCAACAGGCCGCCGGCCAGCGCCACCAGCACACCGAGGGTGGTGCCGATCAACTGGCTGATCAGGCTGACACCCCCCAGTCCACCGAGGGCGGTCTGGCCGAAAATGCCACAAGCGATGCCGCCCCATACGCCGCAGAGGCCGTGCAACGGCCACACACCCAGCACGTCGTCGATCTTCCAGCGATCCTGGGCCGCGATGAAGAACCACACGAACACACCACCGGCGACTGCCCCCGTGACCAGCGCGCCCACCGGGTGCATCAGGTCGGAGCCCGCGCAGATCGCCACCAGCCCGGCCAATGGACCGTTATGCAGGAAGCCTGGGTCATTGCGCCCGATGATCAGGGCCGCAACGGTGCCGCCGACCATGGCCATCAGCGAATTGACTGCCACCAGGCCACTGACGTCGTTGAGGGTTTGCGCGCTCATCACGTTGAAGCCAAACCAACCGACGATCAAAATCCACGAGCCCAACGCCAGGAACGGAATGCTCGACGGCGCGAACGCTACCAGGCGCCCGTCCCGGTAGCGCCCATTGCGCGGGCCAAGCAACAACACCGCCGCCAGCGCCAGCCATCCGCCCATGGCGTGCACCACCACGGAACCGGCAAAGTCGTGGAAGCTGGCGCCAAAGGTCGCGAGCAGCCATGCCTGCAGGCCGAAATTGCCGTTCCACACCATGCCTTCGAAAAACGGGTAGATAAACGCCACGATCAACGCCGTTGCGCAGAGCTGCGGAGCAAACCGCGCACGCTCGGCGATACCGCCGGAAATAATCGCCGGGATCGCCGCCGCGAAGGTCAGCAGGAAAAAGAACTTCACCAACCCATAACCATGATCGGCACTGATCACAGCGGCCGGTTGCATGAAGCTCACACCGTAGGAGATCCAATAGCCTATAAAGAAATAGGCCAACGTGGAAATGGCGAAGTCGCTGAGGATCTTCGACAAGGCGTTGACTTGGTTTTTCTGGCGCACGGTGCCCACTTCCAGGAACGCGAAGCCGGCGTGCATGGCCAGCACCATGACCGCACCGATCAGGATAAACAGGGTATTGGAACTATGGACGAGGGTGTCCACTGCACTTTGCACATTTTCCATGAACGTTGGCAGACCTGTAATAAAGGCAAAAAGCACCAAAGCGGTTCAAGCCAGAGTTGCGCGCACTAAATTGGCACCACCGCCCCCACCCCTCGACAGAGGATGTGAACCGCTTTAGCGCAGCGATCGACACAACAGGCCGTTGCCGACAGGGTTTTTCCGAGGGATTGAGTTATTTAGGGTAAGGTTTTTCAAGGCATTGCCTAAGGCCGCCCGGATTCAGCGCAAGCCCCGGGGCCTGCGCACCAACGCAAAGCAAAAGCTGTACCAGACAATTGCACTGAACCTTCACCGATGCCGGTGACTCGAAACAAATACGTATCGAACCGACGTACAGATCAGCCAATCACGGAGATAACCATGGCCAGAAGAACTGCAAAGACTGCTCAAGAAATATTGATGGCGGATTTTCAAACCTTGGTGACTGACACCGAACGGTTGCTGGATGACACCAAGGTGCTTGCGGGTGACCAGGCCGATGAGCTGCGCGCGAAGATTCATGACACGCTGCTGCAGGCCCGCGAAACCCTGAAACAGACCGAAGACTCCTTGCGCGAACGTGGCCAGGCGGCCGTCACCGCCACTGAAGATTACGTGCAGGCCAACCCTTGGCAGTCGGTAGGCATTGCCGCTGGCGTGGGTTTTCTGATCGGCCTGTTGGCCACAAGGCGCTAATCATGTCTATCGGCGAAACTGGCTCGTCCACGGGCACTACCTCAAGACGTTTGGGCGCGGCCGTGTTGGGCTTGCTGCACAGCCACGTCGAATTGTTTGGCATTGAATTGCAGGAACAGAAGGCCCGCACTGTCAGCCTGCTGCTATTTGCAGGCCTGGCGCTGGTGTTTGCGCTGCTGTTGCTGGTGGGGCTGTCGACCTTGGTGATGATCCTGGTGTGGGACACCGGCTACCGCCTGACCGGGATCATCTGCCTGTGCGTGTTCTACACGCTGGCCGCAGTGTTCTGCGGGGTGCGCTTGAAAGCGGCGGTGTTCGATGAGTCCACACCGTTCCACGCCACCCTCGAAGAGCTGGCCAATGATCGGGAGCGCCTGCTGCCATGACTCAACTACCCACAAACACCTCACGGCGGGAAATGCGCAAGGCGTTGATTCGCCTGCGCATGGAAATGCATCGCCAGGAGATTCGGCACGAATCCCAGCAATTGATGTCGCCCTTGAACAAGGTGCGCAACCTGGGCCAGAACGTTCAGGACGGCCTGGGCATCAAGCACGCGCCGCTGTGGGGCGTCGCCGCCGTGACGCTGATGGGCTTCTTTACCGGCAAGGGCGCCAAGGGCGGCGGTATCGGCAGCCTGACGCGCATGGTGCGCCTGGGCGCCGGCTTGATCCCGCTGATCAAACTGGCCATGCAGGGTTCATCGCGCAAAGGTTGAGCCTCGCTGGCTGCATTCTTGCTAACAGAATCGGCCCGGCCCTCGTTTTCGAGGGCCGGGCCTTTTTTTCGCCACCTCGCTTAAGGAGGCCCCGTGATCGACGGGCAACCGCTCGCCTGCTTCCAGCCGTTTATCGACACCGCCACCGGCCGCATCGCCGGCGTTGAGGCCCTGGGCCGTCTGCGCCAGGCTGACGGCCGCTTGCAGTCCGTGGGCCCGCTGTTCGCCGACCCACGCACGCCGGGCGTGACCTTGCGCCGTCTCGACCGGCAGATCCGTGACAATGCACTGAGCCGCTTGCACGAAGCCCCCGAAGATTGGTTCCTGAGCTTGAACATCTCGCCGCGCTGGATCAATCGCCTGCGCCCGGGCCAAGCCTTGCCGAGCCTGAAGCAGATCCACAGCCATGGCGTCGACCCGCGACGCATCGTGTTCGAGATCACCGAACTGGGCGGCGACATCCAGCGCCTGGCCGACGTGGTGGTGCGTTATCGCGAGGCCGGCGCGCGCATTGCCATCGATGACTTTGGCGCCGGCTATTCGCAGCTCGACCGGGTGCTGGCATTGCAGCCGGATATTCTCAAGCTGGACATGCGCCTGTTCCAGGCCGCCGCCCGCGGCGGCCCGAGCAGCGAAGTGGTCAGGGCATTGGCGCAAATGGCGGAGAAGACCGGCTGCTGGATCATCGCCGAAGGCGTGGAAACCGAAGCGCAGTTAAGCTTCGCCCTGGAGTGTGGTTCTCGCTATGTGCAGGGCTATCTGTTCGCCCAGGCGCAGCTGGACTGGTTCGCCGCCGACGCCTTCGTCTCGCGCTTCGCCCAATTGCGCACAGCGTATGTCCAACAAAAGCTCGCAGAGCGTGGGCGCATCATGCAATTGCGCCAGCGATTGGCCGAGCTGATGAACATCCTGCAAACCTGGGCGCAGGCCCAGGCGCCGCTGAGCCAGTTGCCGCAACTGCCGGCCTTTCCCTGGCTGCTGCGCTTCTACCAGTGCGACCGGCATGGCACGCAACTGACCCCCAACTTTGAATGGCGCCAGGATGCCTGGCAGGCCGACAGTCGCTACCTGGGCCACAACTGGTCGTGGCGCCCGTACTTCTATCACCTGCTGGCCGAGGGCTGGGAGGAGCGGCGCCTGACTCTGTCTTCGACCTACCGCGACGCGACCACCAATCAGTATTGCCTCACTGCCGGACAATTCTTCGATAACGGTCAGCGCTTGCTGTTAATCGATATCGACGCCGCCGGGCTGTAGATTTTCGCTTGCCCAGGCCGCGCTGAACCGGGAAGCTGGGAGGGTCATTCACCGTACGGAGAGTACCCGCCTTGGATTGGCCCACCCTGCTGACTCGCGAACGTCTTGGCAAACTGCTGCACAGCCCGGAAGAACTGGGGCGTAGCCCGTTTCACAAAGACCACGACCGTATTATCTTCTCCGGCGCCTTTCGCCGCCTGGGCCGCAAGACCCAGGTACACCCGGTCTCCAGCAACGACCACATCCATACACGCCTGACCCACTCCCTGGAAGTGAGCTGTGTGGGCCGCTCCCTCGGCATGCGCGTCGGAGAAACCCTGCGCAGCGCCCTGCCCGACTGGTGCGACCCGAGCGACCTGGGCATGGTGGTGCAATCGGCCTGCCTGGCCCACGACATCGGCAACCCGCCATTCGGGCATTCCGGCGAAGACGCCATCCGCCACTGGTTCCAGCAGGCCGCAGGGCGCGGCTGGCTGGACGACATGAGCAGCGCCGAACGCAATGACTTCCTCAACTTCGAAGGCAACGCGCAGGGCTTTCGTGTGCTCACCCAACTGGAATACCACCAGTTCGACGGCGGCACGCGGCTGACCTACGCGACCCTGGGCACGTACCTGAAATACCCCTGGACCGCCCGGCACGCGGATTCGCTGGGCTACAAGAAACACAAGTTCGGGTGCTACCAGAGCGAGCTGCCGATCCTCGAGCAGATCGCCCACAAGCTGGGCCTGCCGCAACTCGAGGATCAGCGCTGGGCCCGGCATCCGCTGGTGTATCTGATGGAGGCGGCGGACGACATTTGCTACGCCTTGATCGACTTGGAAGACGGCCTGGAAATGGAGTTGCTGGAGTACACCGAAGTCGAGTCGCTGCTGCTGGACCTGGTGGGCGATGACCTGCCACAGACCTATCGCCAACTCGGCGCCCAGGACTCCCGTCGACGCAAGTTGGCGATCCTGCGTGGCAAGGCCATCGAGCATTTGACCAACGCGGCGGCACGGGCCTTCGTCGAACAACAAGACGCTTTGTTGGCCGGCACCCTGCACGGGGATCTGGTGGAGCACATGCACGGCCCGGCCAAACGCTGCGTCTTGGATGCCAAAGACATGGCGCGCAAGAAGATCTTTCAGGACAAGCGCAAGACCCTGCATGAAATCGGCGCCTACACCACTTTGGAGATTCTCCTGAACGCCTTCTGCGGTGCCGCGCTTGAGCAACATGGCGGGCGCACGCCGTCGTTCAAGAACCGGCGCATTCTCGACTTGCTCGGCAACAACGCGCCCAACCCCGAGTGGCCGTTGCACGCGTCTTTCCTGCGCATGATCGACTTTATCGCGGGCATGACCGACAGCTATGCCACCGAGATGGCGCGGGAAATGACAGGACGCTCCAGCCCTCAATAACGAGCACGATCACGTCGCCTGTTTCCTGAAAGGAATCTACCTACAAAGGGAACAGAGCGGCCTGATCGAATTCGCACAACCGCCCGATGAATAATCACGCACGCTCCCGGCGACCCTGGCGATCTGTTCCTACGCGCCCCCATCGACGCTTAACTCACCGCGTGGCCCCCCAATGCCCAATTACCCACTTCGTATCCTGCTGGTGGAGGATCATCCTTTCCAACTTCTCGCCACCCAATGCCTGCTCAGAAGCTTCGGTTTCGCACGGCTGACGCCAGCCGAAAACGCCGAGCAGGCAATCTGTTTGATGTCACGGGCCGAGGAGCCTTTCGACATCATCCTCTGTGACCAATGCTTGCCTGACCTGCCCGGCCTCGAACTGATTGAAATCGCTAGCCGCCGACGCTTTACCACGACCGCCATCCTGCTGAGCGGATTGCCCGTGGCGGAACTCGCCAGCCTGATATCCCAAGCGGCGGAGCGTGGCCTGCCACTGCTCGGCTATTTATCAAAACCGCTGAACAAGCATGAACTTGCGCACTTGCTGTGCCCTTTACTCAAGTTACAGATGTAGGAACTAAACATCATGGACTGCCGAAAATTGTCGACACCGCACCCGTTAAATCCATGACAGCAGCATTTAGTTCACTCACTTCCACAGCACTGACATATCGCTTCACAACGCCTTAGCAGCCGGTAGGCATTTACCTTTTCTAATGTAGGAATTTTCTTGTTTTATATCCAGTTCCCCCTCGGCTTATGCTCCTCCCTCCTCTTCTGAGCTAATGTGCCCGCTTTATTTGCACTTGCATGGAATGTGATCATGAACTCAGTTTTTATTATTGATGACCACCCAGTTATACGGCTTGCCATCCGAATGTTACTGGAACACGAAGGTTACAAAGTGGTGGGTGAAACGGATAACGGCTGCGACGCCATACAAATGGTCCGAGAATGCCTGCCTGACCTGATTATCCTGGACATCAGCATTCCCAAGCTGGATGGGCTGGAAGTGCTCTGCCGCTTCAACGCGATGAACACGTCAATGAAGACCCTGATCCTGACAGCCCAGTCCCCCACCCTGTTCGCCACACGCTGCATGCGCTCGGGCGCCGATGGTTACGTGTGCAAGGAAGGCGATTTGAGTGAGTTGCTCAGCGCCATTCGCGCGGTGTTATCCGGCTACAACTATTTCCCGAGCCAGGCACTGAACAGCAATGGTGTAGACGGCGGGGACTCCCAGGAACTCGAATTGTTCAAGGCCGTCAATGACCGCGAACTCATGGTCTTGCAACTTTTTGCACAAGGCCGCACCAACAAGGAAATCGCCAAAGGTATGTTTCTGAGTAACAAAACTGTAAGCACTTATAAAAAGCGGCTAATGCAGAAACTTCAAGCCAAATCCTTGGTAGCACTTATCGAGATGGCAAAACGAAACGCGCTAGTGTGAGAAAGCGGATGCCCAGGCGTATAAAGGACTACCTGATTACATTGAGTGCCGGCTTGTGCTTCAGCACCGTCGTGCTCGCGAACCACCCAGCGGGTCCGGAACATTTCACCTTGTTGAGTCGTGCAGGCTCGGTTCAACTGGAAACCCACCTGAACAAGGCCCAACGCCAATGGCTGGAAAACAAGCGCGAGTTGGTGCTGGGCACCGCGTTTCCTGATTATCCACCCTTCGACCTCACGTCCAGCGGCCGCGACTACGAGGGACTCACCGCCGATTACGCCGGCCTGCTGGCCAAGGCACTGGCCCTGCCGATGACAGTCTTGCGCTACCCCTCCCGAGAAGCCGCGATCCGCGCCCTTGAAACGGGGGAAATCGACTTACTGGGATCGTCCAACGGCTTTGAGGCGGCAAACCCGAATCTCATGCTGTCTGAACCCTATGCAGTGGACCAGCCGGTACTGGTCACCCGTGAAGGCGAGACCCGCAGCCTGAAGGATGGGCTGGCCGGGATGCGCTTGGCTTTGGTCTACCACTACCTGCCACTGGGCGAAGTAGAAAAGCTTTACCCGCAGGCGAACATCCGCGTCTACCCCTCTTATCAAAATGCCTTGAATGCGGTGGCATTCGACCAAGCGGACGTGTTTCTCGGCGATACCATTTCCACCCATTACATGATCAACAAGGGCTACCTGAAGAATATTCGCATGGCCAATTTCGGCAAGCACGAGGCCTATGGGTTCAGCTTTGCCATCCCCCAGCAGCAGCGCACCTTCTTAAGTATCGTCGATGCGGTAATGACAGCCGTGCCTACCGCTGAACGCGAAACGATCGCCAAGCGCTGGAGCGCCGGCAGCGACATCCTGCTGACCGATGAGAAGCTGCAACTGACTCAACGTGAGGAGCGTTGGTTGAAGGACCACCCGGTGGTCAAAGTGGCGGTGAACGAAACCTTCGCTCCGTTGACGTTCTTCGATGCCGACGGCAATTTTCGTGGCATTACCGCCGATCTGCTGGAGTTGGTTCGCCTGCGCACCGGACTGCGTTTCGACATTCAGCGCGGGCGTGACGTGAATGCGATGATCGAACAGGTGACCACCGGCAAGGTCGATATCATCGGCGCAATCGTGCCCAGCGCTGAACGAGAAGCGCAATTGAACTTCAGCCGACCTTACCTGGAAAACTCCTACGTACTGCTGACACGTAAAGAGCCCGATGCGCCCTTGAGCCTCGAGCAGATGGCCGGCAAGCGCCTGGCGATCACCCCGGGCAACCCTCTGGAATCCGTCCTGCGCCGCGACTTTCCACAGATCCAACTGGTACAAGCCAGCGATACGTTCAAGGCCTCCGAAATGCTGGCCCAAGGGCATGTGGAAGGTGCGGTGAACCCTTTAGTGGTCGCCAACTATTTCCTGTCGTCCCAGGTGTTCCAGGACAAACTGCAGATCAGCACCACTATCGGCACGTTTCCAGCCACCTTTGCCCTGGCCACAGCGCGCAGTGCCAACGAACTCAGTTCGATTCTCGACAAGGCCTTGCTAAGCATCGCCCCGGATGAACTGGGGGTCAACAGTCGCTGGCGAGGCTACACCTCCGCCTCCGATAGCTACTGGCGCAACTATCATCAACTGATCGCACGCATCATCATCGGTACCGGCCTTTTGCTGTTGGTTTCCCTGTGCTGGAACGCCTACATGCGTCGCCAGATCAACCACCGCAAGATGGCCGAACGCGCGCTCAGTGACCAGTTCGAGTTCATGCGCGCGCTGGTCAATGAAACCCCGCATCCGATCTACGTGCGTGACCGTAAAGGCCTGCTGCAGACCTGCAATGACAGCTACCTGCAGGTCTTCGGCGTCAAGCGCGAGGATGTGATCGGCAAAAGCGCCATCCAGATGAGCGAGGCCCTTGAAACCGACGCGGCTCAATATCACGCCGATTACCAGCGGGTGATGGCCGAAGGTAACCCGCTGATCCTTGATCGCACCCTGTATATCCGCGGAAAAAAACTGACGATCTACCACTGGATCCTGCCATACCGCGACTCTACCGCAGAGGTGCAGGGCATCATTGGTGGCTGGATTGACATCAGCGAGCGGCGCCAATTGTTCGACGAAATCCGTGCCGCCAAAGAGCGCGCCGACGAAGCCAACCGGGCCAAGAGCACATTCCTCGCCACCATGAGCCATGAAATCCGCACACCGATGAACGCGGTGATCGGGATGCTCGAACTGACCCTCAAGCGCGCCGACCAAGGCCACCTTGATCGCCCGGCGATCGAAGTGGCGTACAACTCGGCCAAAGACCTGCTGGAACTGATCGGCGATATACTCGACATCGCGCGCATTGAATCCGGCCGTCTCAGCCTGGCGCCGGAGCGCGTGAACCTACGAGAGGTAATCGAGTCGGTGGTGCGTGTGTTCGACGGCCTGGCCCGCCAGAAAACCCTCAGTTTGTCCCTTGAGTTCAAACCCAACCTGGATGACACCGAAGTCTTGATCGACCCGCTTCGGTTCAAGCAGGTGCTGTCGAACCTGGTCAGCAACGCGATTAAGTTCACTGAGCGCGGCCAGGTCAAAATCAAGGTAGAGGTACTGCCCACCGCACTGGCGCAGCAGGTCGAGATGAAACTGGTGGTCGAGGATACCGGCATAGGTATCAGCAGGGATGACCAGTTACGCCTTTTCGAACCCTTTGCCCAGGCCGACAATTCCGGGCTGCTCGCCAGGAGCGGTGCAGGCCTTGGGCTGGTGATCTGCCGCAGCCTGTGTGAAATGATGGGCGGGCAACTGAGCCTGAGCAGCGTGCCCATGGTGGGCACTCAGGTGCATATAAGCCTGAACATGACGCGCCTGCAGCCGGAGCAAGCAACGGTCGAACAAAAACCCGAAGCGCCTGCGACCGCGCCAGTACTCAATGTGCTGGTAGTGGACGATCATCCCGCCAACCGCTTGCTGATGTGCCAGCAACTGGGTTACCTGGGACACCAGTTCACCGCCGCCCAAAACGGCGCCACCGGTTTCCAGGCCTGGCGTCAGGAACGCTTCGACCTGGTCATCGCGGACTGCAACATGCCCATCATGAATGGCTACGAGCTGAGCCGCTCGATCCGCGAGTACGAACAGCGTGAGCAACTCGCGCCGTGCGTGGTGCTGGGTTTTACCGCTAATGCCCAGCCTGAAGAGAAGCACCGCTGCGCCGAAGCCGGTATGAACGATTGCCTGTTCAAACCGATCAGCCTGAGGGCATTGGAGCGCCAACTGGCCAAGATTGCCCCCCAACCCAGCGACCTGCACCTCGACCTCGGGAACTTCGAGGCCCTGACCGGCGGCGATCCACAGTTGAGCTGGCGTTTGCTGGAGGAGCTGTTGAGCAGCAGTCAACATGATCGTCAGGAACTGGCTGCGCTGATAAGTGCACATGCCCCGCTCCAGGAAATCATCGAGCAGGCTCACAAAATCAAAGGTGCTGCCCGCATTGTTCAGGCGACCCCCTTGGCCAGGCAGTGCGAGACTCTTGAACAAGCTTGTGCTAGCGGAGACGACTGGACGCTGGTTGAAGCCTGTGCGAAATCCTTGGAAAAGCTCATGCTGGAACTGGAGAGGCTACTGCAAATGCAGCTTCAAGAACTCGATGCCAGCAAGGGGCGGTTGCCGCCCCTTACGTGATCAGCAGTCGGTCAAACGCAGGAAAATCGCGGCCAGTTGTTCAATACCCGCCTGGTCCTGAGGGGTAAAACGCGCCAACGAAGGGCTATCGAGGTCAAGGACGCCGATCAATTTGCCGTCCTTGACCAGGGGTACCACCAGCTCGCTGTTCGATGCGCTGTCACAGGCGATATGCCCTGGGAACGCATGCACATCCTCCACCCGCTGGGTCTGCCGCGTCGTCGCCGCCGCACCGCACACCCCGCGGCCGAACGGTATGCGCACACAGGCGATCTGGCCCTGGAACGGTCCGAGCACAAGCTCTTCGTTACGATTAAGGTAGAAGCCGGCCCAGTTCAAATCGTCCAGCTGGTTGAACAGGAAGGCAGAAAACTGCGCACTGTTGGCGATGAAATCTCGCTCATCGGCCAGCAACGACTCCAGTTGCGCGCAGAGCATGGCATAGCCATCAAGGCCAGTACCGGCGCTTTGTAAATCAATCATGGTTGACGTTCCAGTAATTTGAGACCGACCCAGTAACGAGCGAATTGGTACGCGCAACGACCGTTGCGGTTGCCGCGTCCGGTAGCCCAGCGTACTGCAAGAATGTCTAGCGCTTCATCGCGCTGCCACTGCAAACCGGCCTTGCTCGCCAGTTCGCCGATCCAGTGCTCCACGACATCCAGGAAGTGTTCCTGGGTAAATGGGTAAAACGAAAGCCACAAACCAAAACGGTCGGACAAGGCGATCTTGTCTTCCACCGCTTCGCTTGGGTGCAACTCACCATCCACGCGTTTCCAGTTGTCATTGTCGCTCTGGTTTTCCGGCACCAAGTGACGGCGGTTGGAAGTGGCGTACAGCAGCACGTTTTCCGGGGCCTGTTCGAGGGAGCCGTCGAGCACGCTTTTCAGCACACGGTAATCGCCTTCGCCTGCCTCGAATGACAGGTCGTCGCAGAACAGGATAAAACGCTGCGGCAGCTTGAGCAGTTGCTCGACCACACGCGGCAGGTCGGCCAGATGGTCGCGTTCGATCTCGATCAGGCGCAAACCGGCCTTGGCGTGCTGCGCCAGCAAGGCGCGCACCATTGACGATTTACCCGTGCCACGCGAGCCCCATAGCAGCGCATGATTGGCGGGCAGGCCATCGATGAATTGTTGGGTGTTGCGCGCCAGCGTTTCACGTTGCTTGTCGACACCGATCAGGTCCGACAGGCGCATGTCCAGGCTCACGTCCAACGGCAACAGGAAACCACTGCGGCCTTCGCGCTGCCAGCGGGCAGCCAGGCACTGGTTCCAATCGATGGTTTGGCGTGGTGCGGGCAATAAGGGTTCGAGGCGGGCGAGCACTGCATCGGCCCGCTCAAGAAAGGCGCTCAATCGAGAATCCACAATTATTCCTCTGGCAAGTTCTTGCAAAAGATGGCGTATTGGCAACCCTGCGGCAGACCGCACGAGGCTGCGTAAAAAAACGATTCATGCCGGGTAAGCCAGAGCCTGTGGATGTTCAGCTATGCTTGCCGGGCGAAGGGAAACGTAAAGTGGTTCAACACTCGATGGATATCAAGTTCGCCCACCGCTTGTCTTATAAACAAGCCAGATTGACTGTGCTGGTCGGTTTCGTGTTGGGAACCTTACTGAGCCTGATCCAAATCGGCATTGATTATGCCAGCGAAGACGCATCCATCAACCGTGAAATTCGCTCGCTGATCGAAATCAGCCACAACCCCGCGTCACGCATCGCCTACAACATCGACGCCGAATTGGCCCAGGAACTGACCCTGGGCCTGCTGCACTCCCCCGCCATCATCCATGCCCAGTTGATCGACAATAATGGCGTGGTACTGGCCGATGTCGACCGGCCGCGTAAAGAAAGCACCTACCGCCCCCTCAGCGACTTTCTGTTTGGTGCCAACCGCCAGTTTGAAGATCAGCTGTTCCTGAACCCTATGCCCAACGAGTCCCTCGGCGTGCTACGTCTGGACGTGGACACTTATGTCTTTGGCAGCCGTTTCCTGCGCCGTGCCGAGATCACCCTGCTCAACGGGTTTGCCCGCAGCCTGCTGCTGACCGGCATCCTGCTGGGTCTGTTCTACGTCATGTTGACCCAGCCACTGGTGCGCATTATTCGCGAGCTGAGCAACCGCAGACAGGCACGCCTGGATTGCCCGCCGGGCCATGAACACGACGAAATCGGCGTACTGGTGAACGTTGCCAACCACCAGTTCGAAAGCATGGAGACGGAGATCCAGCAACGCCGCCAGGCGGAAGATCGACTGACCGAATACCTGGGGCAATTGGAGGACATCGTCTCCGCGCGCACCCTGGAGCTCAAGGCCAGCAACCAGCGGCTGAGCCAGTCCAACGACGAATTGGAAGCGGCGAAGATGCATGCATTGGGCATGGCGCAGGCCCGTGCGGCGTTCCTGGCTAACATGAGCCATGAAATTCGCACCCCGCTCAACGGCCTGCTGGGGATGATCGCACTGTCGCTGGACAGCCCGCTCAACGCCGAACAGCGTCAGCAACTGTCTATCGCCCATGACTCGGGCAAAGTGCTGGTGGAGTTGCTCAACGATATCCTTGACCTGTCCAAGTTCGATGCTGGCCAGTTGGAGCTGGAACGCATCCCCTTCGACCTCGGCTCGCTGGTGGAGGACACCGCTAACCTGCTGTCACAAAACGCGGCGCCGAGTGTGGAACTGACCTGCCTGATCGACCCGCAGTTTCCCGCCCAGGTGCTGGGCGACCCGACCCGTGTGCGGCAAATCGTCAGTAACCTGCTGTCCAACGCCTTGAAATTCACGCGCTTCGGCCGGGTCGATGTGCGCCTCAGCGCGCTGGATGGCCGAGTGCGTATCGAGGTCTGTGATACCGGCATCGGCATTGCGCAGGAAGCCCAGGTAAAGATTTTCCAACCGTTCACCCAGGCCGGAGCCGGTATCACCCGCCAGTTTGGCGGCACGGGTCTCGGCTTGGCGTTGACGCACAACCTGTGCGAAGCGATGAAAGGCCGACTGAGCATCAGTTCGGAGGTCGGCTTCGGCAGCCAGTTCTGCGCCGACCTGCCGTTGCCGATCCATTTGCCCGCGGTTCAACAGTTGCCGCTCAAGGGTGAGGTGATCGCCATTACCAGTGCCGGCAGCGGCCTGACGGAACTGCTGACCACCCTCCTGCCCCACTGGGGGCTGACACCCCACTGCTACCCGCGTGATGAGGATTTAAGCGGGCAAACGCCGGACTTGCTGATCACCGACTGCCCCGAATGCCTGTTCCGCCTGCGGCCTTCCATCACCGCGCCGATCCTGCTGGTGACCGCCTATGGCAATTTCATGCCCAGCGAAGAAGTTGCGGCACTGGCGCCGTTGCAGCAACAGGCGCGCCCGCTGAGCCGCAATGCGCTGTATCAGATACTGGAACGTAACTTGCGCAGCGATCACCCACTCATCCTTGATCCCATCCAGATGGAAGCCGTGCCCCTGGCACGCCGGGCGCGCATCCTGCTGGTGGAGGACAACGCGGTCAATCAACTGGTCGCCAAAGGCATGCTCAGCAAACTGGGGTGCGAGGTGATCGTGGCCGCCCACGGTGGAGAGGCGCTCAAGTTTCTTGAAGAACAACACTTCGACATGGTGTTGATGGACTGCAATATGCCGGTAATGGACGGTTACGAAGCCAGCCGGCAGATTCGTCGCAGCGGCCGCTGGCCGGACCTGCCGATCGTCGCGTTGACCGCCAACGCCCTGTCCGAAGAGCGCGAGCGTTGCCGGGCCGCGGGCATGAATGACTACCTGGCCAAGCCGTTTCGGCGCGAGGAACTCAGCGGTTTGCTGGACTTGTGGGTGCCGAAGACGACAAGTCTCTGACCTGCAGCAGCAACTGGTCCAAGCCGTCGCGCAAGGCATCGGCCTGGTTCAGGTCGATGCCGCTGTCGCACAGCAGCCGGGTCTTGAGCGCATGGGTCTGGACGCGCAACTGCACACCGCTTTCGCTGAGGCTCAGGTGCACTTCCCGCTCATCCTTGGCGCTGCGCTGGCGCTTGACCCACGTAAGGTGTTCAAGGCGCTTGAGCAACGGCGTCAGCGTGCCCGAATCCAGCATCAAGCGCTCGCCCAACGCCTTGACCGTGGGTTGCGCGGGGGCTGTGTCGTGCCACTCCCACAACACCAGCATCACCAGGTATTGCGGGTAGGTCAGGCCCAGTTGATCCAGCATCGGCTTGTAGGCGCGGATCACCGCCCTGGACGCGGCATAGAGCTTGAAACACAGCTGGTTATCGAGGGCCAGGGATACGCTCATTTGAGCAGGGCTTCGATCTCTTGAGTCAGGTCCTGAGGCTTGGTGGTCGGGGCAAACCGCTTGACTACCTGGCCTTCACGACCGATGAGGAACTTGGTGAAGTTCCACTTGATGCCTTTGGAGCCGAGCAGGCCCGGCGCCTGTTGTTTCAGTTGCACGAACAGCGGGTGGGCATCGCTGCCGTTCACGTCGATTTTCTTGAACAGCGGGAAGCTGACGCCGAAATTCAGCTCGCAGAATTCGGAGATCGCCCCTTCGTTACCCGGTTCCTGCTTGCCGAACTGGTTGCAAGGGAAACCCAATACCACCAGCCCCTGGTCCTTGTACTGCTGCCAGAGTTGCTCCAGGCCGTTGTACTGCGGGGTGAAGCCACACTTGCTGGCGGTGTTCACCACCAGGATGGCCTTGCCGGAAAAATCGGCCAAGGTCTTTTGCTCACCTTTGATGGTGGTGCAAGGGATGCTCAGCAGGTTGTCATTCATGGCAGTGCCTTGATAAGGGGGAGAGAAGATAAACATAGTCGGCAATTCAATTGTGTGCAATTTAATTGACCGCAATGATATCCCATTATCACCTCCCTCTGTAGGAGCCCGGCTTGCCGAACGCCTACAGAGGTTTTATCAACGCGGGACGAGGTCCAGGCACACCGAATTGATGCAATAACGCAGGCCAGTCGGCGGCGGACCGTCGGGGAATACATGGCCCAGGTGGGCATCGCATTTGGCGCAGGTGACTTCGGTGCGGGTCATGCCGTGGCTGACGTCACGGATTTCGATCATCGCGCTGTCGGCAATCGGCGCGTAGAAACTGGGCCAGCCGCAGCCGGAATCAAACTTGGTGGTCGAATCGAACAGCGGCTCGTTGCAGCAGATGCAGTGGTACACACCGTCCGTCTTGGTGCCGTTGTACTTGCCGCTGAAAGGTCGCTCGGTACCCTTGAGACGACATACGTTGTACTGCTCGGGGTCGAGCATGGCTTTCCATTCATCAATGGTCTTCTGCAGCTTTTCCATCGGTACACCTCGGCAACTGAAAAAGCCTGATCTGTGTCTTTTCCGTAGATCAGGCGGCACGTATGATTGCGCCTCTTCAAAACGCCAGTCTGGCACCCGCGCTACCGGCATTCAAACGTATTTATGGGGGCGGCCCCGCGGGATTCACAGTACGGTAGTGTCCACACCGTCTGGATCGTTCATTTTCAGGATCACATCGCCATGCAGGTCAGCAAATCGAACAAGCTCGCCAACGTCTGCTATGACATTCGCGGCCCAGTGCTCAAGCACGCCAAACGCCTGGAAGAGGAAGGCCATCGCATCCTCAAGCTGAACATTGGCAACCCGGCGCCCTTTGGTTTCGAAGCGCCGGACGAGATCCTCCAGGACGTGATCCGCAATCTGCCCACCGCCCAGGGCTACAGCGACTCCAAAGGCTTGTTCAGCGCGCGTAAAGCGGTGATGCAGTACTACCAGCAAAAGCAGGTCGAAGGTGTTGGCATCGAAGACATCTACCTGGGCAATGGCGTGTCCGAGCTGATCGTGATGTCCATGCAGGCCCTACTCAACAATGGCGACGAAGTGCTGGTGCCGGCGCCGGACTACCCGCTGTGGACCGCCGCCGTGACCCTGTCCGGTGGCCACCCGGTGCACTACCTGTGTGACGAAGGCGCCGACTGGTTCCCGGACCTGGCCGACATCAAGGCCAAGATCACCCCGAACACCAAGGCCCTGGTGATCATCAACCCGAACAACCCGACCGGCGCCGTGTATTCCAGGGAGGTGTTGCTGGGCATGCTCGAACTGGCGCGCCAGCACAACCTGGTGGTGTTCTCCGACGAGATCTACGACAAGATCCTCTACGACGACGCCGTGCACATCTGCACCGCGTCGCTGGCGCCGGACCTGCTGTGCCTGACCTTCAACGGCCTGTCCAAGTCCTACCGCGTGGCGGGGTTTCGCTCCGGCTGGATCGCCATCTCCGGCCCCAAGCACAACGCGCAAAGTTACATCGAAGGTATCGACATACTGGCCAACATGCGCCTGTGTGCCAACGTACCCAGCCAGCACGCGATCCAGACCGCGCTGGGCGGCTACCAGAGCATCAACGACCTGATCTTGCCCCAAGGTCGCCTTCTGGAACAGCGTAATCGCACCTGGGAACTGCTCAACGCAATCCCGGGCGTGAGCTGTGTGAAACCCATGGGCGCGCTGTACGCCTTCCCGCGGATCGACCCGAAGGTGTGCCCGATTCTCAACGACGAGAAGTTTGTGCTCGACCTGCTGCTCTCGGAAAAACTGCTGGTGGTGCAAGGCACGGCGTTCAACTGGCCGTGGCCGGATCACTTCCGCGTGGTGACATTGCCGCGCGTGGATGACCTGGAGATGGCCATTGGTCGCATCGGTAGCTTCCTCAAGTCCTATCGCCAGTAACGGAAACGGCGCTGTACGATCGACAATCGGTCGTACAGCGAGTATCTGGCAACACTTCTCTGCCCCTTCTCCGTTCCAGCCGTTTGCTGGCGCAGCAAAAGCTATCTCCCCCCTATATTTACTGGGCTGGAAGGTATAGGCGAACCGATCAAGGCGGCTTTTTCGCGTCGGAAAAGCCCTTCAAGGCTCTACATTCAGGCTGTAGGACACAGTTTGAAATAGTCGCTCGGTTGAATCACCCCATGCCGCACCTTATATACCCCGCAGTACGCGACATATTAAGCATGAGGAGAACTCTACAACCATGATGCGCATCCTGCTGTTCTTGGCCACTAACCTTGCGGTCGTGCTGATTGCCAGCATTACCTTGAGCCTTTTCGGCTTCAATGGGTTCATGGCGGCCAACGGGGTTGACCTGAACCTCAATCAGCTGCTGATTTTCTGTGCGGTCTTTGGTTTTGCCGGCTCGCTGTTCTCGCTGTTCATCTCCAAGTGGATGGCGAAAATGAGCACCAGCACCCAGGTGATCACCCAGCCACGTACCCGGCATGAGCAATGGTTGCTGCAGACCGTCGAGCAATTGTCCCGCGAAGCAGGCATCAAGATGCCCGAGGTCGGGATCTTCCCGGCCTATGAAGCCAACGCCTTTGCCACCGGCTGGAACAAGAACGACGCACTCGTTGCGGTCAGCCAGGGCATGCTGGAACGCTTCTCGTACGATGAAGTGAAGGCGGTGCTGGCCCACGAGATCGGCCACGTGGCCAACGGTGACATGGTCACCCTGGCGCTGGTCCAAGGCGTGGTGAACACCTTCGTGATGTTCTTCGCGCGGATCATCGGCAACTTTGTCGACAAGGTGATCTTCAAGAACGAAGAAGGCCGCGGTATTGCCTACTTCGTGGCAACCATCTTCGCCGAAATCGTGCTGGGCTTCCTGGCCAGCGCGATCACCATGTGGTTCTCGCGCAAACGGGAATTTCGCGCAGACGAAGCCGGTGCCCGCCTGGCCGGTACCGGGGCGATGATCGCAGCGCTGCAACACCTGCGCTCCGAACAGGGCCTGCCGGTGCATATGCCGGACAGCCTGACGGCCTTTGGTATCAACGGTGGCATCAAGCAAGGCATGGCTCGCCTGTTCATGAGCCACCCGCCACTGGAAGAGCGTATCGACGCACTGCGTCGTCGGGGCTGATAGCTCGGTAGTGACACCGAAAGGGGCGATCTGATCGCCCCTTTTTCGTGGGTACGTCTTTGAGCATTGCGGCATAGGTATCTACACCTCTAGAGCGAGCCTCTGCTACGTGATATCACATTTAGAATGTGTAGATACCGATGGCCATCGCTAGCAGGGTCAGCACCTGGTCAGTTGATACCCACGCTCTTCCAGCCGCGTAACGCCGTCCTGCACGAACTTCCAGCTCTCGCCCAGAATGTCTTGCTCTTCCACCACCTTCAGGGCCCAGTCCGCGCCAAACAGCACCTTCACCTCCTCATCCGTCACCGCAAACGGCGGGCCGGCTTTTTGCGTCTGGTCGTAATCGAGGGTGATCAGCAGCCCCTGGCAACCCGGCCGCAAAAGCGTATTCAGGTGCTCGGCATACTGCGCACGCATCAGCGGCGGCAAGGCGATCAGCGCGGCGCGATCATACAGCGCCGTGCAATCAGCCAGCGCCTCGGCGTCAAGGGCGAAGAAATCGCCGCACCACACTTCGATCAAATCAGCCTGATACACCTTGAACACGCCCCGCTGGGTGATGCGCGGCGCCAGGCTCTGTTCGCTGAAGAAAGCTTCCACCGCCTGCTCCGACAGCTCCACGCCAAGTACACGATGCCCACGGCTGGCCAGCCACATCAGGTCCAGGCTTTTGCCACACAATGGCACCAGCACTTTGGCGCCCTTGGCGAGGGCCAACGTCGGCCAGTGCCGTTGCAGGCAAGGATTGACCTCGGGCAAATGAAAGCCGATCTGATTGCGCGCCCAGCGCTCCCGCCAAAACTCAAGCTCCATGGATACCCCCGAAAACTCGATCAAATTGTGCTAAAACTTATATTAGATTTAGATCAATGATCTGATTAAAGATGGGCCCATGTTAACGCTCAGGACCCCCCTTATGTTCCCCAGCCTGTTTATCTCCCACGGTTCGCCCATGCTCGCCCTGCAACCCGGCGCCAGCGGCCCGGCGCTCCAGCGACTCGCCGCTGAGATGCCACGGCCGAAGGCAATCGTGGTGGTGTCGGCGCACTGGGAAAGCCATGAGCTGCTGGTCAGCGGCAGCGCGGCGCCCGACACCTGGCACGACTTTGGTGGCTTCCCCCGCGAATTGTTTGCCGTGCAATACCCCGCGCCGGGCGATCCGCAGTTGGCCGGCGAGATAGTCAAGCGGCTGCACGCCGATGGTTTGAATGCACGCCTAGACGACCAACGCCCGTTCGACCACGGCACTTGGGTACCGCTCTCGTTGATGTACCCGGCGGCAGACATTCCAGTGGTGCAGGTTTCCCTGCCCAGCCGCATGGGCCCTGCCCTGCAGACACGGGTCGGGCATGCGCTTGCCAGCCTGCGCGACAGAGGTGTGCTATTGATCGGCTCGGGCAGCATCACCCATAACCTGGGCGAACTTGACTGGCACGCAGGGCCTGAGAGCATAGAGCCCTGGGCGCGGGATTTCCGGGACTGGGTGGTGGACAAGCTGGCGGCTAACGATGAGAACGCGCTGCACGACTATCGCCGTCAGGCACCGCATGCGGTACGTAGCCATCCCAGCGATGAGCATTTGTTGCCGCTGTACTTTGCACGTGGCGCCGGTGGCGATTTCAGCGTGGCGCACCAGGGGTTCACTATGGGCGCCCTCGGCATGGACATCTACCGCTTCGGCTGACAGAAATCTAAATGTGGGGAGCGGGCTCGCTCGCTCCCACATTAACTTGGATACAGAGCCAAAACCTCAAATGCCAGACAAAAAAATCCCCGAACCAGTCGGGGATTTTTTATGTGCGATCAATCAACCCATAGGCGGATCAATCTTCGCGGTAGCGACGCAGCTTCAACTGCTTACCGGCAACGCGAGTGTCTTTCAGCTTGGCCAGCAGTTTTTCCAGACCATCTTCCGGCAGCTCCACCAGGGAGAAGCTGTCACGGACCTGGATGCGACCGATGGCTTCACGTGCCAGGCCACCCTCGTTGAGGATAGCGCCGAGCAGGTTCTTGGCAGCGATACCGTCACGCGCGCCCAGCGCGGTACGGCAACGAGCACGGCCTTCAGCCAATGGAACCGGAGCGCGACGCTCACGATCACCACGGTCTGGACGGTCGCCAGTACGCTCTGGACGATCACCGCGTGGCGCGTTGTTCGGCACCAGTGGGCGTTCTTTCTCGATGGCTGCCAGGGTCAATGCTTGACCGTTGGTCGCTTTACGCAGCAGGGCTGCAGCCAGGGCACGTGGGGTGCAACCGATATCGGCGGTCAGGCGGTCAAGCAATTCGCCGTGGGTCGATTCAGCGTCAGCCACCAGCGGCGACAGGCTGTTGGTCAGTTTCTTGATGCGAGCATCCAGAACGGCCTGGGCATCCGGCAGGCGGACTTCAGCGACTTTCTGACCGGTAACACGCTCGATCACTTGCAGCATGCGGCGCTCACGTGGCGTCACCAGCAGCAGTGCACGACCTTCGCGACCGGCACGGCCAGTACGGCCGATACGGTGAACGTAGGACTCTGGGTCGTACGGCATGTCAACGTTGAACACGTGGGTGATACGTGGAACGTCGAGACCACGCGCAGCAACGTCGGTCGCCACAACGATGTCCAGACGGCCATCCTTGAGGGAGTCGATCACGCGCTCACGTTGGTTCTGGGCGATGTCACCGTTCAGCGCAGCGGCTTTGTAGCCTTTGGCTTCCAGGGCACTGGCCAGGTCAAGGGTCGCTTGCTTGGTGCGCACGAACATGATCAGGGCGTCGAAGTCTTCGACTTCCAGCAGGCTCAATACAGCCGAGGTCTTCTGGTCAGCGTGAACCAACAGGTGAGCCTGTTCGATCGCAGTAACGGTCTGAGTCTTGGTCTGGATCTTCACGTGTTGCGGATCGCGCAGGTGGCGTTCGGCAATGGCACGGATCGACTGTGGCAGGGTGGCCGAGAACAGGACGGTCTGACGGGTCGGTGGCAGCGCCTTGAAGATGACTTCCAGGTCATCCATGAAGCCCAGCTTCAACATTTCGTCAGCTTCGTCGAGAACCAGATGGTTCACGGTCGACAGGACTTTCTCGTCGCGACGCAGGTGGTCGCACAGACGGCCCGGGGTGGCGACAACGATCTGTGCGCCGTTACGGATTGCTTTCAGTTGCGGGCCCATCGGCGCGCCGCCGTAAACAGCCACAACGGTAACGCCTGGCATTTGCTTGGCGTAGGTTTCAAAAGCGGTTGCTACTTGCAGCGCCAACTCACGAGTTGGCGCCAGGATCAGGGCTTGCGGTTCGCGCTTGGCAGGATCGATGCAGTGCAGGATAGGCAGGGCGAACGCGGCGGTTTTACCAGTACCGGTTTGCGCCTGGCCAATCATGTCCTGGCCGGCCATGATGATCGGGATCGATTGCTGCTGAATCGCCGAAGGTTCTTCGTAGCCGGTCGCGATGACGGCAGCGAGAATATTCGGGTTAAGATTAAAAGCGGCGAAGCCGCCGGTTTCCTGGGTCATGGGTCTGCCTCTAAGTGCATCCGCAAAGACCCATGCTCCAAAGCTGCGCATGCCGTGTTGAGACTCAAGAGTCGCCCTGGCTGCTTTGTCGGCGGGGATTTGCGAAAACGAATGAATGAAAAAGATTCGTCAAGGAAGAGTCCGCTGTGCGGACGTGCAGCCGAAGCTGACTTCGGGGAATTGCGCTACCTAAACGCGGCCCGGTTAAAGGCCGGCGCGCACTATACCGGAAATAGCTGAAAAAGGGAGCTTTTTTTATCGTAAAGCACTGATAAACCGCGCTGCGTCACAGTCTTTGCAGATAACACGCGTTAGGTCTATTTTTCAAAGGCCCGGCCCTGTTGGTCACAACGCTTAAACGGTTCACCCAACCCTTCCGACCCTTTGGTCTGAAACCCTTCCCCGCGCCCGAGGGCACACCCGATGAATCAAGCCAGCAGCCGCCGCGTCAGCCGAAAACTGCAGGGCCATGTCCTGCTGTTGGGCCTGGACCGGGTAGCCAAACGCAACGCTTTCGACCTGGACCTGCTCAACGAGCTGAGCCTGACATATGGTGAATTTGATCGAAATGCCGATGCGCGGGTGGCGGTGGTATTTGCCCATGGTGATCACTTCACTGCCGGGCTGGACCTGGCCAATGTCAGCGCGGTGATGGCCGTCGGCTGGCAACCACCGCTGGGTGTGCAGGCCACATTGATGTCGGCACGGCTGGCGCATATGGAAGGCGAAGCCGTCGCGGCGGCGGCTTTGCCGCCTGTGGTGGATAAATTGCTTAACAGCGAGGATGCCGAGGAAGGTGTACGGGCGATGATTGAGAAGCGGCCGGGGGTGTTCAAGGGTATATGAATAACCTGAATTAGCCGTCGACAGTGATGGCCTCTTCGACTTGCTTGCGAAAGCGTCAGAACAGGCGACTAGGTTGCCGGCCGAATCGCCTTAATCAGCGACTGCAGCGAATAGCCCAAACGCGGCGCCAAGGCTTCGGCGCGAGCGGACAGGCCCTCCCTATCCAACGCCTGATCCAGCTCCGAAGGCACCAACAGAATCACATTCCCCTCCTTCACCGGCAGTTCCCAGTAATGCCGGTGATACAACCCGCGCAACAACGCCGCACCCAACGGTTTGCCATCGTCGGTGGCCCATTGGTTGATCACCAGCCAGCCGCCGGGGTTGAGTTTTTTCTGGCAGCTTTCCAGGAAGGTCCAGGCCAGGTGCCCGACGCCGGGGCCGACGTCGGTGTAGAGGTCGACGAAAATCAGGTCGGCCGACTCAGCCGTGTCGAGCAATTGCAGCGCGTCGCCGACGCGGATATACAGCCGTGGGTCATCGTCCAGCCCCAGGTATTCGATGGCCAGGCGCGGCACGTCGGGACGCAACTCGATGGCCTCCACGTCTTCCAGCGGCAGGAACTTAAGGCACGCCTGGGTCAGCGTACCGGCGCCCAGGCCGAGGAACAGTGCGCTTTCCGGCTGTTCATGGCACAACGCGCCGATCAGCATCGCGCGGGTGTAGTCGTACTCCAGCCAGCTCGGGTCAGCCGTGAACACGCAGCTTTGCTCGATGGCATCGCCGAACTCGAGAAAACGGTAATCGGCCACTTCGAGCACACGGATCATGCCGAAATCATCATGGACTTCGGCGAGCAGGCGCTCGACACGCTCCTCGGTCATCATTACTCCTAAAGGGTTTGCTGCACGGCAAAGGCGTGATTGTCGGCCAACCGGCGGCAACAGGTCACGCACTAATTGCTGATAACATTGGCGCCCGACCGTCAATCAACAATCGAGTGCATGATGAGCCAACCCTGGAGCCCCGACAGCTGGCGCGCCCTGCCGATCCAGCAACAACCCCAGTACCCGGACGCTGCGCACCTGCTGCACGTGGAGCAGAGCCTGGCCAGCTACCCGCCGCTGGTGTTTGCCGGGGAAGCCCGCGAGTTGCGTCGCCAGTTTGCCGAAGTGACCCAGGGACGCGCGTTCCTGCTGCAAGGTGGCGACTGCGCCGAGAGCTTTGCCGAATTCTCCGCCGCGAAAATCCGCGACACCTTCAAGGTGTTGCTGCAGATGGCCATTGTGATGACCTTCGCCGCCGGCTGCCCGGTGGTCAAAGTCGGGCGCATGGCCGGCCAGTTCGCCAAGCCGCGTTCGGCCAACGACGAGACCATCGACGGCATCACCCTGCCCGCCTATCGCGGCGACATCGTCAACGGCATCGGTTTCGATGAAAAAAGCCGCGTGCCGGACCCGGACCGCTTGTTGCAGTCCTATCACCAGTCCACCGCCACCCTCAACCTGTTGCGCGCGTTTGCCCAAGGCGGGTTTGCCGACCTGCACCAGGTGCACAAGTGGAACCTGGACTTCATCGCCAACTCCGCTCTGGCCGAGAAGTACAGCCAACTGGCCGACCGCATCGATGAAACCCTGGCCTTCATGCGCGCCTGCGGCATGGACAGCTCGCCGCAACTGCGCGAAACCAGCTTCTTCACCGCCCACGAAGCACTGCTGCTCAACTACGAACAAGCCTTCGTGCGCCGTGACAGCCTGACCAACGACTACTACGACTGCTCGGCGCACATGCTGTGGATCGGCGACCGTACGCGCCAGTTGGACGGTGCCCACGTCGAATTCCTGCGCGGGGTGAACAACCCGATCGGCGTCAAGGTCGGGCCGAGCATGAACCCGGATGACTTGATCCGCTTGATCGACATCCTCAACCCGGACAACGACCCCGGCCGCCTCAACCTGATCGCGCGCATGGGCGCCGGCAAGGTCGGCGACCACCTGCCAGGCCTGATTCGTGCGGTGCAGCGCGAGGGCAAGCAGGTGCTATGGAGCTCCGATCCGATGCATGGCAACACCATCAAGGCCAGCAGCGGCTACAAGACCCGCGACTTTGCGCAGATCCTGGGCGAGGTGAAGGATTTCTTCCAGGTGCACCAGGCCGAGGGGACGTATGCCGGCGGGATTCATATCGAAATGACCGGGCAGAACGTCACCGAATGCATCGGCGGCGCGCGGCCGATTACTGAAGATGGTTTGTCGGACCGCTATCACACCCATTGCGACCCGCGGATGAATGCCGATCAGTCGCTGGAGTTGGCGTTTTTGATTGCCGAGACCTTGAAGCAGGTCAAGCGCTGAGATTTAAGTTGCCTTTAGGGCGCCATCGGGGACAAGCCCCGATAGCGCCCTAAAGCACAACATCCAAGCTGATCATTGCAACGCTTAACCGGTCGGCACTCGGCCTTTGGCAATTGAGCAGCACCTGCTCCAACCCCAGCCAATCAGCCATCTGCCGCAGATTCAGCGCCAGCGCCAACATCCCCTCCTCATCAAGCCCCGGCTCTTCCTCATGCACCGCATGCACCGCCAAACGCCCATTGGCGCGCTCGGCGCGCAAGTCGATGCGCGCGGCGATCCGCTCGTTGTGCAAAAACGGCAGCACGTAATAGCCGTAGACGCGTTTGTCCTGTGGCGTGTAGATCTCCAAGCGGTAACGGAAATCAAACAAGCGCTCGGTGCGGCTGCGTTCCCAGATCAACGAATCGAATGGCGACAGCAATGCGCTGGCCGGTGCTTTGCGCGGCACTTTGGGTTCGGGCAGGCAGTACGCCGGCTGTTTCCAGCCTTGCACCTGGCAGGTCAGCAATTGGCCGTCCTCAACCAATTCGGCAAGGCGATTGCGGCTGTCGGCAGGGTCCAGGCGAAAATAATCGCGCAGGTCTTTTTCCGTACCCACACCTAACGCTGTCACACTGTGCAACAACAAGCCGCGCTGGGCTTCAGTTTCAGTCACAGAGGCTTGAAGCATCTCGCGGGGGATCACCCGTTCCGGCAAATCATAGAGCCGCTCAAACCCACGCCGCCCTGCGACAGTGACGAGGCCAGCAGCAAACAGCCATTCCAGCGCGTGTTTTTCATCACTCCAATCCCACCACGGGCCCGCGCGCTCTTCGCGGGTCGACAGGCTGCCGGCACCCAGTGCCCCCTGTTGTTCAACGGTCTGCAAAACACGCTGGATGGTGGCCTGCTGCTCCCGACCAAAACGCGCCATCTGTGAATAGATACCCTGCCCCTGCTGCGCCCGCACCATGCGCCAACGCATCAACGGGTAAAGCGCCAGCGGCAATAGTGACGCCTCATGCCCCCAGTATTCGAACAACGAACGCCGCCGGCCCTGGCTCCAGGCCGCCTGTTCAAGGAGCAAAGGGGAGTAATTGCCCAGTCGGGAAAACAGCGGCAGGTAATGCGAGCGCACCACGGCGTTCACCGAGTCGATCTGCAACACGCCGAGGCGTTCAATCATCCGGTTGAGCTGCGCAGCCTTAATCAGCGCAGGCGCCTGGCGCCCGGAAAAACCCTGGGCCGCCAGCGCCATGCGTCGAGCTTGCTTGAGTGAAAAAGACAGGTCGGCGGGCATGGGGGTCTCCGTGTGGGCGCGCCACCTACCCTACTGCATCCGCGATCATTTTCGCAGCGGGTCTTGCCAGAAATTCAGGTGTCGCTCCTGCTCTACGTCGCGGCGATTGAGCCCGATATCCTTGAGCGCCTCATCGCTCAAGGTTGCCAGCATCTGCCGCTCCGCGTGCACCACCTGCCAACGGGCGATCTTGTGAAACAGCCCGAAAAATGGACGTTTCACTAGCAATACAAAACCTCTTTGACCTTTCATCTTCTCGCCCTCCCGTGGGGATGGCGCAAGTGTGTGCCCGGGCTTATGATCAATCCAACGAATGTTTCTTATGCAATACATCTCAGAGATTGATCATTTGTCCAGCTTCCCAAGCATCGACACAGAAGTGCTGCGCACCTTCGTCGCCATCGCCGACCAGGGCGGTTTTACCCGCGCCGGGGAATTGGTCAACCGCACTCAATCGGCGGTGAGCATGCAGATGAAGCGCCTGGAAGAAGACGTGTTGCAGCGCAAGCTGTTCGAACGTGATGGTCGCCAGGTACGGCTCACACCCGAAGGCCAGGTGTTGCTGGGGTATGCGCGGCGCATCCTGAAACTGCACAGCGAAGTGTTCAACACCCTGCGTGAGCCGCACATGGTGGGGTTGGTGCGCATCGGCACGCCAGATGACTACGTGATGCGTTTCCTGCCTGGGATTCTGAAGCAGTTTTCCAAGGCCTATCCGCTGATCCAGATCGAGATGCACTGCGAATCCTCACCGGTGCTAATGCAGCGGCGGGATTTGGCGTTGACCGTTGTCAGCCGCGAGCCAGGCAATGAAATCGGTGAGCTGTTGCGCACAGAACGCATGGTGTGGGCGGCAGCGCCATGCTTTTG
Organism: Pseudomonas sp. RA_15y_Pfl1_P11; assembly: GCF_963970975.1. Lineage (NCBI taxonomy): Bacteria > Pseudomonadati > Pseudomonadota > Gammaproteobacteria > Pseudomonadales > Pseudomonadaceae > Pseudomonas > Pseudomonas sp. RA_15y_Pfl1_P11. The sequence continues at coordinate 271,780 of NZ_CAXAOY010000001.1, read as the reverse complement.
CACGGACGAGCATGAAGCCCTGCCACTGGCGATGTCCGGTGCCGATTGTCTCTACACCCAGTGGGCGCGGTCGGCATTGGAGGCGGCCGGGCGCGATTATCGCCTGGCCTATCACAGCTCCAACGTGGCGGCGATCCAGGCGGTGGTCAACGCCGGCCTGGCGGTGATGGTCAGCATGGAAAGCCTGGTGACTGACGACCTGCGCGTGCTTGGCAAGGACGAGGGCCTGCCACCACTGCCCTCGATGAACCTGCACTTGTTGCGCAACCCACAGATGAATTCGCCCATCACCGAATGCCTGGCGGACTACATCCTCGAAGGTTTCAGACTTTAAAGGTCAGCATCACCGCGCACACCACCAGGAAGCCACAGAACAAGCCGCGCAACACACGCTCCGGCAGCGCATGCGCCACCTTCACACCCCAACTGATACTGAGCAAACCGCCGACGGCCAACGGCACGCCGATCATCCAGTCCACTTCCTGGTGCCAGGCGTAGGTCACCAGCGTTACGCCGGTGCTGGGCAGCGCCAAGGCCAGCGACAATCCTTGCGCGATCACTTGGCTGGTGCCAAACACGCTGGTGAGTACCGGCGTGGCGACCACCGCGCCCCCCACGCCAAACAAACCGCCCATAGAGCCGGACGCCGCACCCAATACGCCCAGCCAGGGCCAGGAGTAACGCATCTGCGCGCTCGGGGGTGCGTTGCGGGTGAACATGCGCAGCAGGTTATAGGCCGCCAGCACCCCCAGAAAGACGATAAAGCCGATGCGCATCGCCCCCGCATCCAGGCCCACCGCCCAGATCGAACCGAGCCAGGCAAAACTGAACCCCATGATCGCCAACGGCAGCGCATGCCGCAGTTCGATGCGGTTACGTTGGTGATAGCGCCACAGCGCAAGCATCACGTTGGGCACCACCATCACCAGCGCCGTACCCTGGGCCAGTTGTTGATCCAGGCCGAACAATACGCCCAGCACCGGGATCGCAATCAGCCCGCCACCAATGCCAAACAGGCCACCCACCGTGCCGAGGGCTGCGCCCAAGATCAAATACATCACTACATCCAACACTGCGCGCTACTCCTCAATCCCATGCCTTGCATGCTACGCAGTCGGCTATGGCGTGGAAACGCACAGCAACGCACAATGGCTGTGCCAATCTCGCATAAGCGTTTGTGTAATGAACCCGAATACCTTGACCGATCAGCTTGGCCTGTTTCTCGATGTACTGGAGACCGGCAGCTTTTCCGCCGCCGCACGTCGCCACCCGCTGACGCCCTCAGCGGTGGCACGGCGCATCGACAGCCTGGAAAGCTCAGTGGGCAGCCGCCTGTTCCAGCGCAGCACCCACGCGGTGGTGCCGACCCCGGCAGGCCTGGCATTTGCCGAGCGGGCGCGACGGATTGTCAACGAGTTGCAATTGGCGCGCGCCGAAGCGGTGTCCCTCAGCCATGCGCCGGAAGGCTTGATTCGCGTGGACGCGCCGGCAGCGTTTGGGCGACGGCATCTGGCACCGGTGATTGCAGATTTTCTCAATGTGTATCCGGGGCTGGACGTGCACCTGCATTTGATCGACAGCTTTGTGGATATGCAGGGCGCGCACCTGGGCAAGGTCGATCTGGTGCTGCGCGCCGGGCATATCGTCGACACCCGGCTGATTGCCACGCCCCTGGCAAGCATCGTACGCATCGCCTGCGCCAGCCCGGCCTATCTGAAAAGCCGTGGCACGCCGCTGCATCCTCGCGAGTTAAGCGAACACGACGGGCTGGACTGGGATGGCTTGGCGCCGATGTTCGCCTGGCGCTTTGAGCTGGATGGGCGCCGCGCGACCTATCGCCCGCAGCGCATCCGCATGAGCGCCAACAACGCTGAAGCCTTGCTGTCCGGCGCGTTGGCGGGGCTGGGGATTGCCCATCTGCCCACATGGCTCGCCAGTGAGTACCTGGTGCGCGGCGAGCTGTTACCGTTGTTTTGCGAAAACGGCCTGCCCAGCCCCGAGACCACCGGGATCTATGCGCTGCGCCTGGAGCAGCAACCCAATGCACGTAGCCGCTTGTTGCTGGAATACCTCAAAACCCGTTTCAGCCCAGTGCCGCCCTGGGATCTGGCATTGCAAAGTGGCTTGGTCTGACCGCCCGCACGGAATTATCTGGCGCATTAAAGAATTGCCCGCTAGATTCCAGCCCAGACACGCTTTTTCGAGGCCCCGCCATGAGTAAAAACCCTGATCCGTGCGAATCGCTGATGCTGGACAACCAGTTGTGCTTCGCCCTGCACTCCACCTCGCTGCTGATGACCAAGGTCTACAAGCCTTTGTTGCAGGCCCTGGGCCTGACCTACCCGCAATACCTGGCGATGATGGTGCTGTGGGAACAGGATGGTTTGACCGTCGGCGAAATCAGCAGCCGCTTGCTGACCGATCCGGGCTCCCTCACCCCGCTGCTCAAGCGCCTGGAGGTCGAAGGCCTGCTCAGCCGAACACGCAGTCGTGAAGATGAGCGCGTGGTGGTGGTGGAATTGACCGACGCCGGCCGGGCGTTACAGGACAAGGCCATGGGGATTCCTGAGTGCATTCTGGGCGCCAGCGGCTTGGAATTGGACCAGTTGCGCAAGCTGCAAGGCGACTTGATTGCGTTGCGTGCCAACCTGCAAGCCAGCCTCTAACGCGGTAGACCCGCCATCAAAAATCTAAAATGTGGGAGCGGGCCTGCTCGCGAAAGCGGTATGTCAGTCGATTGATTCAGTGACTGATCCACCGCTATCGCAGGCAAGCCAGCTCCCACATTTGGTTTGTGGCGCCAGAAAACGACGCATTGCGAACTTTTTTAAAAATTTATCTTGCGCGCTAAACATTAGCGCTATACATTCACCTCACCAACTACTTAGCGCGCAAACATTTAGCGCTGAAAGCCAAGAGGAAAACACCATGCAAACGCTCTATACCGCAGTAGCCACCGCCACCGGCGGTCGTGATGGTCGTGCTGTTTCCAACGACAACATCCTAGACGTCAAACTCTCCACGCCCAAAGAACTCGGCGGTGCCGGTGGCCAAGCCACTAACCCTGAACAACTGTTCGCTGCCGGCTACTCGGCCTGCTTTATCGGCGCGCTGAAATTCGTCGCCAGCCAGACCAAACGCAAGATCCCGGATGATGCCTCGATCACTGCCCACGTCGGCATTGGCCAGATCCCCGGTGGTTTCGGCCTGGATATCGACCTGCACATCAGCCTGCCGGGCCTGGCCCAGGACGACGCGCAAAGCCTGGTCGACGCGGCTCACCACGTCTGCCCGTACTCCAACGCCACCCGTGGCAACGTCGATGTGCGCCTGCACGTGACCGTCTAATGACCTTGGCCGCCCCTGGAGAAAGACATGAACACAATGGGTAAAGCGCTCACCGGAACCCTGCTCGCCCTGTCCATCACCCACGCCTTTGCTGCGACGGGTGATGTGGAACACAACACCCAGGCCTTCCTGGATGCGTTGAACGCCGGCACCGGTAAACCGATAGAGCAACTGACGCCAAAGGACGCCCGTGCCGTACTCACTGGCGCCCAGGCCGGTGTCAAGCTGACCTTGCCCACCGCGGATGTGAGCCAGAAGACCATTCAGGTCGATGGAAAGCCGCTGGACCTGACCATCGTGCGTCCGGCCGGGGTCAAGGGCACATTGCCGGTATTCATGTTCTTCCACGGTGGCGGCTGGGTGCTGGGGGATTACCCGACCCACGAACGCCTGGTGAGGGATTTGGTGGCGGGCTCGGGTGCGGTGGCGGTGTTCGTCAACTACACGCCTTCGCCGGAAGCGCATTATCCGGTGGCGATCAACCAGGCCTACGGCGCTACTAAATGGGTGGCCGAGCACGGCAAAGAGATCAATGTCGATGGCAAGCGCCTGGCGGTAGCCGGCAACAGTGTCGGCGGCAATATGGCGGCCGTGGTCAGCCTGATGGCCAAGGACAAGGGCACGCCGGCGATCAGATTCCAGCTGCTGCTGTGGCCGGTGACCGACGCCAGCTTCGACACGGGGTCCTACAACGAGTACGCCGAAGGGCACTTCCTCACCCGCAACATGATGAAGTGGTTCTGGGACAACTACACCACCGACGCCAACCAACGCGCCGAGATCTATGCCTCGCCGCTGCGGGCCACCACTGCTCAGCTCGAAGGCTTGCCGCCCGCGCTGATCCAGACGGCCGGCGCCGATGTGCTGCGTGATGAAGGCGAGGCCTATGCCCGCAAGTTGGACCAGGCAGGTGTGCCGGTAACCGCCGTGCGCTACAACGGCATGATCCACGACTACGGTTTGCTCAATGTGGTCAGCCAGGTGCCAGCGGTGCGTTCAGCCCTGCTGCAAGCGTCGGACGAACTGAAGCAACACCTGAAGTAATCAATACGACGCGCACGAAAAAGCCCGACACAAGATCGGGCTTTTTTTCGTATCGGCTGGGCCAGAATTACTTCTTGGCGCGACCTTTGTACGAACCGCCTTCGCGGGTATCGATCTCGATCAGGTCGTCGATTTCGATGAAATCGGCCACTTGCAGTTCGGTACCGTTGCTCAGCTTGGCAGGCTTCATCACCTTGCCGGAAGTGTCGCCGCGAGCGGAACCTTCGGTGTAGGCCACTTTACGCACGATGGTGGTCGGCAGCTCTACGGAAACCAGGCGCTCTTCGAAGAAAATAGCTTCGCAGACGTCTTCCATGCCTTCTTCGATGAACGGCAGAACGGCTTCGATATCTTCAGCGTTCAGCTCGTACATGGTGTAGTCGGTGGTGTCCATGAACGTGTAGGTGTCGCCGCTGATGAAGGACAGGGTCGCTTCTTTGCGGTCGAGGATCACGTCGTCCAGTTTGTCATCGGCGCTGTAGACGATCTCGGTCTTGTAACCGGTCAGCAGGTTCTTCAGCTTGGTCTTCATGATTGCGCTGTTACGACCAGACTTGGTGAACTCAGCTTTCTGAACCAGCCAAGGGTCGTTTTCGAGACGGATCACTGTACCGGGTTTCAGTTCTTTACCAGTTTTCATTGCATATATCCGAAATTTGGATGGGATTTACAAAATTCAAGGTGGCGTATCATATCCAACTTTCATAAAACTTCACCAGCGCCGTCGCAAGATCGGCCTGCAAGCCTTGTTCCAGACACCATGTTTCGGCGTGCCGGCTCACCTCCGGCCCGTGTTCCAGCAACATTTTCCACGGTTGTGCCATATCGCCCTCCGTGTTCCAGGCTTGCCAGAGTCCGATCAAGGCAGCCTTTGCCGCCGCTGATAAGCCGGCCGTGTACAGCGCCAGGAAGGCATCGAGCTTGTCGAGATGGATGTCTTCGTCCTGGCGATAGATGTGCCACACCAACGGCCTGCCGGCCCATTGGGCGCGTACGAACGAGTCTTCGCCGCGTACGGCATTGAAGTCGCAGCACCACAGCAGGCGGTCATATTGCTCTTGGCGTACGAACGCGATGACCTGCACCGTCAGCGCTCCGCGTTGCTGGATGTCCCCCGCTGCCAGCCGGTCCAGGCCCAGCCAGCGCTGCACATCACCCAGAATCCGGCCCTCCGGAACCAACAGATGAGTGGCACGCCCATCCGTCGATAACACGTCCAGCCAACTGGCCAGCCCGGGATTTTCGTAGGCAAACAGTGAGATCAACCGCGCATCGGCTGCGGGAAATATGCCCAAGGCTTGCAGGAAGTCTCGCTGCGCACTGGCATCCTGCTGAAAGGCCCGACGCTGCTCCAGCAGCCCCGCCTCGCGCAACAAGCCGCCGGTGCCGGGACGAAACCCGGGAAAGAAAAAGTACTTCTGCACGCCTTTGAATTTCACCGACGGTAGCCCGTGACACCCCACCACCCAGTCTTCCGCGCTGAGGTAATCCAGGTTCATCCATAACGGCGTACGCTCGCATTCGGCCATGGCCTCCATATAGCCGGGCGGCAACTGGCAGGCGAAGGCGGCGATCACTACATCTGCCGCTGGCGCACCCACCCACTCGACCGGCCAATGACACACTTCGACGCCTTCCTGCCATTGCAGGTCTTGCTGCACATCAATTTCCGGGCACATGCGCTCGAAGGCGCGCAGGTCATCGACCCACAAACGCACAGCGCAAGCATGCTCCGCCACCAATTGCCGGGCCAGGCGCCAGGTCACGCCGATGTCGCCGTAGTTGTCGACGACGCTGCAAAAAATATCCCAGCGGGCTTTCATTCCGGGCTCCAACGATCAAAGGCTCGATTGTCCGCATAAATGCACCGATGCAGAAGGCTTGATCGCGATTATTCTGCACAGTGGCTGTGCGACAATCGCCACCACGCCGCAAATGCCTGCCAGGAGGCCGCCATGTCTGATCGTTCGTTATCGCTGCTCAAGCTCAGTGTTTCTATCGCGTTTGGCGTGTGGCTGGGGTTTATCGCCATCGTGCTGACCACTTGGCTGGCTTCGCGCTATCTGTTCCCGCAGAGCCTGGCGCCGGTGGCCCAGGCGGTCCAGCAATTGGGCAAGCCTGCGGTTGTGGAACCTGAGCCGCCGAACCGCCTGTTCGAGCAATATCAGCAGAACCTGCAGAAGCAGGAACAGGAGCAAACCCTGGATCAGGCCCGCAGCAATGCACGCAACCTGTCCAACCCCAAATGCCAGTTCTGGCTGCAACAGGACCAGAACGCTCCCAACGAAAAGACTCGGGCCAATGTCCTGCAATTCTGCGATTGATCACTATGAATAAACACGCTGTCCACCCGTTGGTCCTGGAAAAGCTCAGCGTCGACCTCGACATTGCCCAACGTGCCGCGCAGACCGCCTACGAAACGGCGACCCACGAAGAAAACATCGCCGAAAACAAATACGACACTCTGGGGCTGGAGGCGTCCTACCTGGCAGCCGGGCAAGCCAAGCGTGTAGAGGAAATCAAGCAGTCACTGGCGCAGTGCCAGAACATGGCACTGCGTGCCTACGATGATCAGCGGGGCATAGAAATCGGCGCGCTACTGGGCCTGACTGATGAGAGCGGTCGCCAGCAGTGGCTGTTTTTGGCGCCGGACGCGGCGGGTTTGAAAGTGGACGTGGTGGGGCAACCGGTGACCGTCATCACCCCGCGCTCGCCGCTGGGCAAAAGCCTGCTGGGCAAGTTTGAAGGTGATGAGGTGGAGATTCTGGTGGCAGGCGCTCGGCAACTGTTTACGGTTACCGAGGCCAAATAAACCACTCAGTGAACGGGCAGTTCAACGCCGTCGAACAGCTCTTCCAGTTCCTGCTTGTTGTGGCACTGGATCGCCTTGGCCATGACGTCACGGGTCAGGTGCGGCGCAAACTTCTCGATGAAATCGCACATAAACCCACGCAGGAAAGTGCCGCGACGGAAACCTATCTTGGTCACACTCGACTCGAACAGCTCGCTCGCATCAAGCACCACCAGGTCTTTGTCGAGGGCAGTGTCGACCGCCATCTTGGCGACGATACCGACGCCCAGGCCCAGGCGCACGTAAGTCTTGATCACGTCGGCGTCGGCCGCAGTGAACACCACTTTCGGCGTAAGGCCACGATGGCTGAAGGCTTCGTCGAGTTTGGAACGGCCGGTAAAACCGAATACGTAGGTCACGATCGGGTATTCAGCCAGGGCTTCCAGGGTCAGTTTCGGCAGCTTGGCCAACGGGTGACCTTGCGGCACGACCACGCAGCGGTTCCAGCGGTAGCACGGCATCATCACCAGGTCACCGAACAACTCAAGGGCTTCGGTGGCGATAGCGAAATCGACGGTGCCGTCAGCGGCCATCTCGGCGATCTGCATCGGCGACCCCTGGTGCATGTGCAGGGCCACGTCGGGGTACTGCTTGATGAAATCACGGATCACCGGCGGCAACGCATAACGTGCCTGGGTGTGGGTGGTTGCGATGGACAGGGTACCCTTCTTCTCGTTGGAGAATTCCTGGGCAATCTGCTTGATGCTCTCGACTTTGCGCAGGATCTCGCCAGCGGTGGTGATGATGCGTTCACCGGCCGGGGTGACACGGGTGAGGTGCTTGCCGCTGCGGGCGAACACTTCGACGCCCAACTCATCTTCGAGCAGGCGGATCTGCTTGCTGATACCAGGTTGCGAGGTGTACAGGCTTTGAGCGGTAGCGGAAACGTTGAGGTCGTGGTGCGCCACTTCCCAGATGTACCGCAGTTGTTGAAGCTTCATATGTGTCCCTCAAAGCAGATAGACGCCACGGGTATCAGCGACGGTATATAACTATATTAAAGGTTCGATGGATAAATCTAGAACTTTTTATTGGTTTACCCATCACGCATTATCACTGCGTCGACGCTGTAACGAAGGCACCAGGTACACCGGCACCGTAGACAACTGCAGCACCCGTGCAGCAGTGCGCCCCAACGGGGTGGCCGCCGCGATCGCGTGGCTATGACTGCCTACAATCAACAGGTCTACGGACAGTTTGCGCAGCTCGTCGAGTATCACCTCGCACGGGTCCCCCTGGATCACCCGCACCGAACGGATCAACTTCAGGTCTTGCTCCCCTTCCCCCAACTCCTCGCGAAAACTGTCCAGTACCCGCTGCTCAATCGTCGCCATCACCGTGGTCAGCCCCTGACTCTGCCACTCACTCAGGGCCTTCTCATCAAGGTAGCTCTGTAACACCGATTCGGCGAACAACCCGATGGGCTCGACCACATGGATCACATACAAATCTGCCTTGAACGTTCGGGCCAGCGCCAGCGCGTGCTGCATCACATAAGGTGCGTACAGACCAAGGTCCGTGGCGTACAGCATCGAACGAATCATAGAACCCCCCCGGAACTGCCAGGATGGCGGAGATGAAATGAGCTTAGCAGTGCCCGGGCGAATACGATTGGCTTAGATCTTCACCTCATTACTAATGCCATGGGGCACATGCCCGGTCGCTACAAACTCCCTGGCTTTCTCGCAATGCCCGGCCTGGTCATCGAAAAACACATCGGCAGCAAACGCCTCCAGAAACGCGGATTTTTGCAGGCCGCCGAGGAACAACGACTCGTCCAGGCGGATATCCCACTCACGCAAGGTGCGAATCACTCGCTCGTGCGACGGCGCCGAGCGCGCGGTGACCAAGGCCGTACGGATCGGGCAGGACTCATCGGAAAACTCGCGCTGCAGCAGGTTGAGCGCCGCCAAAAAACCCTTGAAAGGACCGCCGTGCAAAGGCCGGCGCGCCGACTCCCGCTCATTGGCCTGGAACGCTTCCAACCCACCAGCCTGGTAAACACGCTCCGACTCATCGGAAAACAACACGGCGTCACCGTCGAAGGCGATGCGCAGCTCTTCGCTGGAGGCACGGTTTGGACCGCCGGACAAAATCGTCGCCGCCGCAAAACCGGCATCCAAGGCACTGCGCACATCTTCAGCATGGGTCGACAGAAACAGATGGCAGCCAAACGCCGCCAAATAAGGATAAGGACTACGCCCGCCTACGAAAGCGGCGCAGGAAATATCCAGGCCGTAATGCTGGATCGAGTTGAATACGCGCAGGCCGGTATCGGCACTGTTGCGCGACACCAGCACCACTTCGACCCGGGCACGGCCCAGGCTGGCGTTGAGACTCAGCAGCTTCTTGACCAACGGAAAGGCATCGCCGGTTTCGAGGATTTCTTCCTCGTGTTCGATCTGGTATTTGCGGTAGGCCTCGACGCCCTGGGCGAGGTAGACCTTGTGGCTGTCGCTCAGGTCGAACAGGGCCCGCGACGAGATCGCCAGCACCAGCTTGTCGCCCAATTCCTTTGCCATGGTGTGTCCCCCGACTCAGCGGTTATGCCGATCAATAAAACTCAAGGCCTGGTACAGCGCCTGCATCCGCGGCAGTTCGCAACCGGCAGCTTTTGCCGCTGCGAGTGGCCGCGCATAGATCGCCGCCAGTTCCAGCGGGCGTTTGTGCACGTGGTCGTGGTACATGCTCGGCAGGTAGTCGACCATCGTTTCGGTCATGGCGAACATCTGCTCAGCGTAACTCTTGGGGATTTCATGGCCGCAGGCGTGGGCGCCTTGTACCACTTCGGCCATCAACGCCTGAATCAGCTCGCGGCTGGATTCATCCGCCATCATCGCCGTGGTGCCCGCGCCCAATAACACCGAGAGGCCGTTGTAGGGCACATTCCACACCAACTTATGCCAACGGGCCTGATGCACGTTCGCCTTGGCCTGGGACTCGATACCCGCCTTGTGAAACAACGCGGCGCCGGCTTCGACGATCGCCTTTTGGCGGGCTTCATCATTGGCCGCCGAGCCACTGTGATAACCCAGGTTGACCCGGCCCAACGCCTGATGCTCGATAACGCCGGGGGCAGAACGATGCACGCCGATGTAGCACAGGCCGCCGAGCAAATGCAGCGATGCGGGCAGGTGCTCACGCAGGCTGTCTTCCACATCGAGGCCATTTTGCAGCAACACCACCTTGGCATCCGGCGCCGCAACCTGGGCGATGGTCGGGGCCAGGTCGACGTTGCCGGTGGACTTGGTGCCCACCAGAAGCCAGTCGCACGGTGGCATATCGGCAGCCCGGGCGTAGGCCTGCACCGGGTGCAGGTGCAAGGGGCCATGCACGCGGCTGTTAAGGTGAAGGCCGGTCTCGCTGACCGCTGCGTACTCACTGCGCAACAGGAAGTGCACATCAAAACCGGCGCGTGCCAGCATCAAACCGTAGAAACCACCGATGGCGCCGGTGCCGATGATGCCAATGCGGGTTGATTGTGCGGTCATGGCAGATCCTCTGGAGTGCGGGTAAGCGCATGTTTTATAGAGTCAGCAAGGTCAGAAGGTGTAAGACGCGTCTGTAATTGCCCGAGGAATTGACCCTCGCACACCACGAACAACGCCGGCAAATGAAAGATCTGGTAGCGTTCGACCGCACCGCCGTTGTGCCCGGCATCCACCCAGCACACCCGGTCCAGCGGCAACGTCCAGCCTGGTAATTGCTGGCGCGCCCAACGACAACTGGAACACCCTACGCTTGTGAACACGACAAGCGAAATACCTGGCAATCCCAGCAATTGCTGGTCAATATCCAGGTCGGTCAATTCCAGTTCCTTCACTATACTGCTGCTGCCGCCGTCAACTGGACGGTACTCGGAGTCCGTGTACATGGGTCGTTTTTTACCTCACCCTGATGATGTCGCTGTCGAGTTAATCCAACGCCCCTCTCCTGCCATCCCCCGCCAACGCCTGCACACTACCGGCCTGGGCGGTGTTGCCTGCCATTGGCCACGCGCCTGGCGCGAGGGCACGGCGGTTGATCTGCACATCCCTTCCCTGGGCGCCAGCGCGCGTTATCCAGGCTATGTGGCGTGGTGCCGCAAGGTGGAAAACGGCTACCGCGTCGGTGTCTCGTTTACCGATGAACATGCGCTGTTCGGTGCGCGAATGGGTGAGCAAGCATGCCGGATAGAGCGCTATTGCCGCCAGCACGACAACGCAGAACCCACCGCCCAGCAATTCGAAGCACTGGCCCGCGAGTGGGTATCGCGCCATGCCTGTGAGTTCTCCCATGAGGCGTTTGTGGCGCCAACGCTGGATTAAAGCGGGCTTTGCCCATTGTCGCGGGCCGGTGTTACGCGCTAAGGTTCCCTCCCCCTGCATCCAAATCATGCTGTGCTCCGCCGCACGGGGATGGCTGGCGGCCAGCACCCGTGACCCTGACGAGTAACACGATGGCTGATTTACCGATCAATGACCTAAACGTCGAATCCAACGAGACCCTGATCACACCTGATCAGCTCAAGCGCGAAATCCCTTTGAGCGACGCTGCCCTGCAGACCGTCACCAAGGGCCGCGAAGTCATCCGTGACATTCTCGACGGCACCGACCACCGCCTGTTCGTCGTCATCGGGCCCTGCTCGATCCATGACCTCAAGGCTGCCCACGAGTACGCCGAGCGCCTCAAAGTACTGGCGGCGGAAGTGTCCGACACCCTGTACCTGGTGATGCGCGTCTATTTCGAAAAACCGCGTACCACCGTCGGCTGGAAAGGCTTGATCAACGATCCGTACCTGGACGACTCGTTCAAGATCCAGGATGGCCTGCACATCGGTCGTCAATTGCTGCTGGACCTGGCTGAAATGGGCCTGCCCACCGCCACTGAAGCCCTGGACCCGATCTCCCCGCAGTACCTGCAGGACCTGATCAGCTGGTCGGCCATCGGCGCACGCACCACTGAATCCCAGACTCACCGAGAAATGGCGTCCGGCCTTTCCTCGGCCGTGGGCTTCAAGAACGGCACCGACGGTGGCCTGACCGTGGCGATCAACGCGCTGCAATCGGTCTCCAGCCCGCACCGCTTCCTGGGTATCAACCAGGAAGGTGGCGTGTCCATCGTCACCACCAAGGGCAACGCCTACGGCCACGTGGTGCTGCGCGGCGGCAACGGCAAGCCCAACTATGATTCGGTCAGCGTTGCGCTGTGCGAACAGGCGCTGAACAAGGCCAAGATCAAGCCGAACATCATGGTCGACTGCAGCCACGCCAACTCCAACAAGGACCCGGCCCTGCAACCGCTGGTGATGGAAAACGTCGCCAACCAGATCCTCGAAGGCAACCAATCAATCATCGGCCTGATGGTCGAGAGCCACCTGAACTGGGGTTGCCAGGCGATTCCAAAAGACCTGGCCGACTTGCAATATGGCGTTTCGATCACTGATGCCTGCATCGATTGGGCCGCCACTGAAAACACTCTGCGCAGCATGCACGCCAAGCTCAAGGACGTATTGCCGAAACGCAAACGCACCTGACACAACACTGCGCACACAAAAACGCCGGGCTGAGCCCGGCGTTTTTTATGGTGCTATTTATGCCTTACAGCTTCGCGGCATGGCGCTGGTGGCGCTCCATGTAGCGTTCGACGTAGGAGCAGGACGGGATCACCGTATAGCCTGCCTGTTCGGCGAACTTCAAGGCTTCCTCGGTCAATGCCGCCGCAATACCACGACCCCGCAGTGCGTTGGGCACGAAGGTCCGATAGATATCCAGGGTCTGTTTGCCGAGGTCCATGTAGGTCAGATAGGCACGATAACCGTCCACATTGGTCTCGAACTGATGACCAGCCTGGTCATGGTGGATGGACAACGCCTCGCTCATCACTACTCCTCGCGGGTCTTGGTTTCTGACCCTACCTTACCGATGTTTTTCCGGCGAAGGAACATCTACGCCACCCCGTGCCGGTTCCGACAACGAGAAAACCCTGAGCGCTCACAACCAGCACGCAGGAAATAGTAGGCACCAATCCTGCGATTGCTCAAGGCGCACCTGCCATCCCCTGCCGCTGGTAGATATAGAAAGGGCCTCGATCAACCGATGATCGAAAGCCTGTACATTGCCGGCAGTTGAACCTTGAGACGAACAGGCGCTCTTAAAGTCACCTCTACATGCGCAAAAGATGCCGGGCAACGCAAAGCCGTGCTGAACGAAAGTGTCAGCTGTATATATAAATTTTCATCTATTTACAGCGCTTGACACATGCCGGCCGGCCTTTCCCAGCCTGGATCCAATTGTCGCCTGATTGAAAAAAATTGGACGCTTTTTATACAAACCTTCAAAAGGTTAGCCAAAATAGATTCGGCACGAGAATTTTTTTTGCTTCTTGCGCTACGTCAGTTTACTTACTACAAGTAATGGGTAGTATGTACGCCGGCTATTAGCTCACTCTGGGCGAACTAGCCATCTAATAGAAAGTCCTTGAAGGGGAACACGATGAACAACGTTCTGAAATTCTCTGCTCTGGCTCTGGCCGCAGTTCTGGCTACCGGTTGCAGCAGCGTCTCCAAAGAAACCGAAGCTCGTCTGACTGCAACTGAAGACGCAGCAGCTCGCTCCCAGGCTCGTGCAGACGAAGCCTACCGTAAAGCTGATGAAGCGCTGGCTGCTGCTCAAAAAGCACAACAGACTGCTGACGAAGCTAACGAGCGCGCACTGCGTATGCTTGAAAAAGCTAGCCGCAAGTAATAATCCTTCGGGGTTGTTATCAAGCCGATCCATTTATGGGTCGGCTTTTTTATTGCCTGGTATGTGTACCTGAATAACGCGCAATAAAAAGCCCGCCGAGGCGCAAGGCCTTGACGGGCTTTTGAACGAACGCCTTATTGCTGCAGGTCGATCGGCGCGCTGGAGGCGATCGGTGCCGGGCCCGGCACACCGATTTCCGTCGGCAAACCGTCTTCCGCCGCGACGACGTCACGCACCTGATCCCAGTTCACTCGAAGTTGATTGGCCAAGTCTTCACGCTTGAGCAAGGCGTTGATCACCGCCGTGTGCTTGTCGACCACCGATGGCGTCCCGTCATCATTCAATGGCGTATGCGCTTCCAGATAGACCTTGCCGCCACTGCGACCGAACTTGTAGGCCTCGCTGATGATGCGCACCGACGTGCCCACTGGCACCATGCCGGCCATCTCCAGCACGTTGTTGTTGAACATACGGAAGCAGCCGTGACTGGTACGGGTGCCGATGCCGAACTTCGCGTTGGAGCCGTGGATCAGGTAACCCGGAGTACCCAGGGTGAACTTGAACGGGCCCAAGGGGTTGTCCGGGCCGGCCGGCACCACGTTGGGCAGCGGGTCACCGTTGGCGGCGTGCTCGGCCTTGATTGAGGCGGGCGGCGTCCAGGTCGGGTTCGGCGTTTTGGCAATGATGCTGGTATGGGCGATAGGCGAACCCCAGCCTTCACGACCAATGCCCAGCGGGAAGGTGTAGACCACGTTCTGGCCCTTGGGGTAGTAGTAGAGCCGGTACTCCGCCAGGTTGATCACAATACCTTCGCGCGGGCCCGGCGGCAGGATGAACCGCGTCGGCAGCACGATCTCGGTGCCCGCCCCCGGCAACCAGGCATCCACGCCCGGGTTCGCCGCGACCATCTCCGAATAGCCCAGGTCATAGGTGGTGCCCAGGTCGGCAAAGGTGTCCTCGTACTTGGCCTTGATCACTTGGACCTGACCGACGATGTCTTCACCCGGCGGTGGCAAGGGCAACTGCAAAGCTGACGCAGCACCGGCCGCACAGAGTGCGGCGAGAGACAGGCAGCAGGTGACGACGGAAAGGCGCGACAACATCCGGAAAATCCTTCGCAGAACGACGGGAGATAAAGATAGATTGTATACGTGAAGCGCGCTTCTAGCTGCCCCTTACAGCTCGAAACGCAGTTCCGGCCAGATCGGCGGCGTGCCACGCTTCTGGGATTCCAGGATCGCACGACACAACGGGCACAGGCGCTGGTCCTGGAAGATCGAGCGATCAACCCGCGACCAACGCGGTTGCGCCGGCAGCAGCGTGCCGCACAGGGTACGATCGATGGTGCCGCCCAGTTCCAGTTGACGCGTCACCAGATGCACCCGCACTTCCTGGCAGGCGAACAGATCCAGCTGCTCGTCCGGCTCGATCAGTTGGTAATTAAACAGGGACCAGGCAGGACGCGACATCAGGGGCTCCAAATCGGGGGGGCGCCACCTTAGCCGAAAGCCTGCCGGTAGAAAAGCGTCAAAGCAGCGGTTTTAGCGTCGGCCAGACATTTTCCAGCAACTTGCCCTGGGCGCCGACGGCCGGGTGCAGTTGATCGGCCTGCATCAGCTCCGGGTGCCCACCCACGCCTTCGAGGAAAAACGGCACCAGCGGGACGTTTTTTTCCTTGGCCAGTGCGCCAAAGACTTCGGCAAATGCCGTGGTGTAGCGCGGGCCATAGTTGGGCGGTAATTGCATCCCCAACAACAACACCTTGGCACCACCGGCCTTGGACTGGTCAATCATCGACGCAAGATTTTGTTTCAATTGCGCCGGGGGTTGTCCACGCAATCCATCATTGCCGCCCAACTCGATCACCACCACGTCTGGCTTATGCTCTGCAAGCGCCGCCGGCAGCCGCGCCAAGCCCCCGGCACTGGTATCCCCGCTGATGGAGGCGTTGATCACTTTATCGTCGAAACCTTCCTGCTTGAGCCGTTGCTCCAGCAGGGCAACCCACCCCTTGCGGGTATCCAGGCCGAAACCGGCACTGATACTATCGCCAACGATCAGGACTGTACCCGCCGCTGCGTTCTGGGCCATGCACATCAAGGCCAGGCCAGCACTCAAAAACCACATTCGCATCGGATTCTCCATGGGCGCAAGCATTCTCACCGCGCGGAACCTTAGCAAAGTGGTTCCCAGCGCGGAAGGTGAACTGACTATCCTGCACGAACTGAGCCTGGAACTGAACAAGGGCGATAGCCTGGCTATCGTCGGCAGCTCCGGTTCCGGCAAATCTACCCTCCTCGGCCTGCTGGCCGGCCTCGACCTGCCCAGCAGCGGCGAAGTCACCCTCGCCGGGCAAGCCTTGAGCACTCTCGACGAAGACCAGCGCGCGCGCATCCGTGCCGAGCACGTAGGGTTCGTGTTCCAGTCCTTCCAACTGCTCGACAGCCTCAACGCGCTGGAGAACGTCATGCTGCCGTTGGAACTGGACGGCCGCAAAGACGCCCGCGAGCGCGCCCGGCACCTGCTCGAACGTGTCGGCCTGGGCCAGCGCCTGACCCACTCACCACGCCAACTCTCAGGTGGCGAGCAACAACGCGTGGCGATTGCCCGCGCCTTTGCCGCCGAACCGGACGTACTGTTTGCCGACGAACCTACCGGCAACCTCGACAGCCACACCGGCGAGCGCATCAGCGACCTGCTGTTCGAACTCAATAAAGAGAGCGGCACGACCCTGGTGCTGGTCACCCACGACGAGCGCCTGGCCCACCGTTGCCGACGCCTGATCCGCCTTGAAGCCGGCCTGATGGTCGCGCCCCTGGAGCCTTGATGGCACGTTTGCCGCTGTTGCGCCTATTCAGCCTTGCCATGCGCCAATTGCTGCGCGATGCCCGCGCGGGCGAATTGCGTGTGTTGTTCTTCGCCCTGTTGGTGGCCGTGGCCGCCAGTACCGCCATCGGCTACTTCGGCGCTCGCCTCAATGGCGCCATGCTGTTGCGCGCCACCGAGTTTCTGGGCGCCGACCTGGTGCTGGAAGGCAGCTCGCCGGCCCGCCCCGAGCAAATCCAGTCCGGCACCGAACTGGGCCTCGATCACGCTCGCGTCGTGGAGTTCTCCAGCGTTATAGCCACTGATAACGGCATCCAGCTCTCCAGCATCAAGGCGGTCAACGAGCAGTACCCGCTGCGCGGCGAACTGAAAAGCGCTGCTGCGCCCTTCGGCGAGGAGACCCCTGGCGGCGGGCCCAAACCCGGGGAAGCCTGGGTTGAAGCCCGGCTGCTGACAGCACTGGACCTCAAGGTCGGCGACAGCATTGATGTGGGCATGAAAACCCTGCGCCTGGCCCGCGTGCTCACCTATGAGCCGGACCGCGCCGGCAACTTCTACAGCCTTACGCCCAGGGTGATGATCAACCTGGCGGACCTGGACGCCACCGGCGTCGTCCAGCCCGGCAGCCGCGTCAGCTATCGCGAACTGTGGCGCGGGCCACAGGGCAGCACGGTACTGCAAACCTATCGTGACCTGGTCAAGCCAGGACTCGCCGCCAACCAGCGGCTGCAGGATTCACGGGACGGCAACCAACAGATCGGCGGCGCGCTGGGCAAGGCCGAACGCTACCTGAACATGGCCAGCCTGGTCGCGGTGCTGCTGGCCGGTGTGGCCGTGGCGCTGTCGGCCAATCGCTTCGCCACCCGGCGCTTTGACGCCAGTGCCTTGCTGCGCTGCCTGGGATTGTCACGGCGCGAAGCCATGTTGCTGTTCAGTCTGCAACTGAGCGTACTGGGGCTGCTGGCAAGCCTGACCGGCGCCCTGCTCGGCTGGCTGGCGCAGTTTGGCCTGTTCTACTTTCTCCATGACCTGCTGCCGGCGGACGTTCCTCCCGGCGGGCTGTTACCGGCAATTGCGGGCATCGGCACCGGCCTGGTCGCCCTCGCCGGTTTCGCCCTGCCGCCCTTGGCCGCCCTGGGTCGTGTGCCGCCACTAAGGGTATTGCGTCGCGACCTGCTGCCGATTCCTTCCAGCACCTGGATGGTCTACGGCGCAGCACTGTTTGCATTGGGCCTGATCATGTGGCGCCTGAGCCTCGACCTGGTGCTGACCTTCGCCCTGCTGGGCGGTGGCGTGGTGGCTGCGCTGGTCCTCGGCGGCTTGCTCCTGCTGCTGTTGCAAAGCCTGCGCCGCCTGCTGGCACGCGCCTCCCTGCCGTGGCGCCTGGGCCTGGGCCAATTGCTGCGCCACCCGTTGGCGGCGGCCGGTCAATCCCTGGCGTTTGGCCTGATCCTGCTGTCCATGGGTTTGATCGCCCTGCTGCGTGGCGAGTTGCTCGACACCTGGCAAAACCAGCTGCCTAAGGATGCGCCCAACTATTTCGCGTTGAATATCCTGCCGGCCGACAAGGAGGCCTTTGGCGCCCGCCTGCTGGAACTGCAAGCGCAATCCGCGCCGCTTTATCCGGTGGTGCCGGGTCGCCTGATCAGTATCAACGGTGAACCGGTACAGGAAATCGTCAGCAAGGACTCAAGCGGCGATCGTGCGGTACAACGCGACCTGAGCCTGACCTGGGCTGCCGACCTGCCACCGGGTAATGCCCTGACGGCGGGCTCATGGTGGTCACAGCAGCCCACCGATGAAATCCCTGGCGTCTCCGTAGAAGCCAAGGTAGCGGAAAGCCTCAAGCTCAAGCTCAATGACCACTTGGTGTTCACGGTGGGCGGCGAAAATCGTGAAGCGCGGGTGACCAGCCTGCGGACCATCAACTGGGATAACTTCCAGCCCAACTTCTTCATGATTTTCCAGCCAGGCACCTTGAAGGACCTGCCGACCACCTACCTGACCAGCTTCTACCTGGCACCCGGGCATGACCAGCAAATCGTCGACCTGTCCCGGGCGTTCCCGGCGGTAACCATCCTGCAGGTCGAGGCGCTGCTGGAGCAGTTGCGCAGCATCCTCGCCCAAGTGACCCTGGCGGTGGAGTACGTGCTGCTGTTTGTCCTGGCAGCGGGGATGGCGGTGTTGTTCTCGGGCCTGCAGGCCACGCTGGACGAACGTATCCGCCAAGGCGCGCTATTACGCGCACTGGGCGCCGAACGCAAGCTGCTGGTCAAGGCCAGGCGTATCGAGTTCGGCTTGCTGGGTGCTGTCAGTGGGCTGTTGGCGGCACTGGGGACTGAACTGGTGACCTTTGTGCTGTACCGCTATGCATTTGACCTGGCCTGGCAGCCTCACCCATGGTTGTTGTTGCTGCCGGTGATTGGCGCCGTGCTGATCGGCGGTGCGGGTGTGTTTGGCACCCGCCGTGCACTGAACGCAAGCCCGCTGACTGTGTTGCGCGAAGGTTGAAGCGCCGTGTGGGAGCGCTTTAGCAACGCGGCGAAGGGATCACCGCGCGGTCTTTGCCAGACCGCAGCGCCGGCATCGCAGCCTCGCTAAAGCTCGACAGCTCCCACATTTGATCTCTGGTGTTTTCGCAGCCCAGCTCACTTCACATACTCGATCCCGGTGATCCACCAGCACACTTCACCACTCGGGGTCTGCACGAGGGCCTCGTCGTCTACTTCCTTGCGCAGCAGCGCACGGGCCATGGGTGAGTCGATGGAGATGTAGTCCATCCGATCATAGATCTCGTCATAGCCGACGATACGAAAACGCTTGGTCTCACCCTGTTCGTTTTCGATGTCCACCCAGGCGCCAAAAAACACCTTGCCCTCCTGCTCGGGCATGTACTCCACCACACGCATGTCTTCCAGGCGCTTGCGCAGGTAGCGCACGCGACGGTCGATCTCGCGCAGCAACTTCTTGTTGTACTGGTAATCGGCATTTTCGCTGCGGTCCCCCAACGAGGCCGCCCACGTTACTTTGCGCGTGGTGTCGGGGCGCTTCTCACGCCAGAGGTAATCCAGCTCCTTCTTCAGCGCTTCATGGCCTTCTTTGGTAATCAGCTTGGTACTCAAACGCTTGCATCCCCAGGCAATGTCCATAGGTGCCGATACGCCTGGGTTTCAGCCCCGGCGTTGGCTGGCTGGCGTTGATGATAAATGAACCCGGGAAAGTAGCCAGGCCAGTCTAGCTATCCAACGCCCGATCCAGCTCAAGCAGCATGCCTCTCAGGCTTTGCCGCAGGCCCGCCACCTGCGACGTCATCACCTTCAGGGCTTCGGTCCTCTGGCTGACCGCTAGCGACTGATCATGCAATTGAGCGGTGCGTTGTTCCAGTTCTCGAACCTTCTCGTCCAACTGGCTTTGCCCCTGCTGCAACCGCGCCTGCCATTGCTCAAGTGCCGTCTCCTGCTCGATTGCCGCGAGTTTTTGCTGGGTCAGCTCCTGGGCGACACGGGCAAGGTTGGTCAACGTACTGTCCACCTCGAACAACGTACTGTGGTCAGTTGACGCAGGGGGTTGCGGTTGTGCCGGTGCAACGGGTGCACGTGGGATTGCAGGTGGCGGCGGCGCCATGATCACGGGCGTTTCGACGGAAGCTGGCAGTGGCTCCTCAACCAGATGCTCATGCATCGGCCGGGGTGGCTCTGAGGGGCCCGCCCCTTTGGCCGGGGAGCTCATTTGCGACGAAAAACGAATGGACGGCACGATCAATGAAGCACTTTCGATAGCCGGCAGTGTCGAGGCCGACATGCCCAGGGTGATCACTTTCATCACCAGCGCTTTCTTGATAATCACCGAGTGATGATCCTCGGGCCTGGCGGGCGGCAGCTTGCAACCTTTCAAATCGACAAAATGATAGGGCTCCTGAGTCTCAGTAACGCCGCCCGCCTTAACCCCCGAAGCGGCCAATGTCAGTATTTGCTTAAAAACATGTAAGGCCACCTGCAAGTCTTCCTTGGACTCGACCCCGCCCAGGAAATACCGGTCAAGTTTCTTACGCAAGGCCGCGATATAGACCCTGGAACTTCCCGGCTCTACCTCCTCATCCAAACTGTAAACAAGAAAGTTGGAGGCCGTCTGACCTACAGCAAACCCACAGAGCAGTGCACCGTTAACCGGGGCATCTTGACCGTCGCGTTCAAGCACAAGGGTACGTAGCAGCATCATGGCATTCAGGCCTCATTATGCGGGGCAGAAAGTTTACATAAACAACAAATAAACATTCGAAAATTGGACACTTTTAAACACAACACATTGTTTCAGTGGCTTGACTGCCTCGCACGTAGGACTTGTCTTATTAATAGTTATCGGCGTTCCCAAAAACGGTCATTACCCGTACCCTTTTTTCACGCCCCCTACGTCATGCCAAACTTATTCGGTACAAAAATGATCGAAATAAGCAATCTGACAAAACACACGGGTAACACAACTCTAATCAGCGACTTTTCATTTAGCGCCCATCCACAAGAATGCCTGGGTTTATTCGGAGAGGATCATACGGTCAAAACAGCCCTGCTCAATCTAATAGCCGGTTCGACGCAGCCGTCCAGCGGTTATATAAATATCCAGGGCTTCAATACTCAAAGCCATGCACTTAAAGCGAGAAAACTCGTCGGCTACCAACTGTCAAAAGACCTCGGCCATCCAACAATGTCCGTCAACACATTCCTTGGCTTCATCGCGGCCGTGCGCGGCCTCCACGGCGCCGAAAAGCGCGCACGGTTGGAACACGTTGTTGCAAGACTGGAACTGTTTCCGGTGCTCAATGCCCCCCTCGACGCGCTCTCCATTGCCTGGAAACGCAAAGTCGCTATTGCCCAAGCCATCCTGCATGGTCCAGCCCTGTTACTGCTGGATGAGCCAACGGAAGGGTTCGCACCTGATCAGAAACATACATTCAGGGCGCTTATCCAATCACTGACGCAAGAAATGACAGTGATCATCGCCTCTCGTCACTGCGATGAATTGTCCGAATGGTGTACACGCGCGTTGGTCATAGCTGGCGGTCGCCTGGTGGCCGATACCCCACTGCCCGATCTACAGCGCGGCTCCCGTCACTTCCAGGCCGTCACACTTGCTGCCGACACACCATTGGATCTACTGGCCCTCGCCGTACTGCCAGGCGTGGCAGGCATCGAGGAGCATCGGCACGCACCCGGCACGGTGACCGTTCTCGCCATGCCGGGGCACACCATCTATCCCCATATCAGCACGCTGATTGCCAGTCGTCGCTGGAAAATCAACTCACTGAACCTGGAACCAGGTCGCCTCAATGATGTAGTCCACCAACTGAGCCAGGAGGCGTCGCTTTGAAACTATTGCCCATCATATTAAAGCGTCAACTTGCCAGCTTTGCCTGCACACCCAGTATTTACCTGAGCATTGCGATCTTCCTGATACTGTCAGTGACGTTGGGCATGGACATAAGCTCGTGGCCGGAACAAAACGACAGCGACTTGCAGGTCTTTTTCCAGTTCCACCCCTGGCTGTACTTACTGTTGATTCCCGCCCTGGCCACGCAACTATGGTCGGATGAGGCCAATGCAGGTTTTTTCGGCCTGATGAAAACCATGCCCATCACGACACTTGAATGGGTTATCGGGAAATTCCTAGCCGCTTGGTTCGTCGCAGGCACCACGCTGCTCCTGATGTTTCCTCTCGTCATCATTGCCAACTACTTGGGCAGGGCAGACAACAGCGTTATCGCTTCACAATTTTTGTCGAGTTGGCTGCTCGCGGGCAGCTACCTGTCCGCCGGTTTCTTTATTTGCACACTTGTATGCCAGCGCACTGTCATTTTCGTACTGACCCTTGTCTTGCTGCTAACAGCCAGTGGGCTCTCTACTGTATTGGATGCGCTTGAGCATCAAGCCCCGATAGGATTGATCGACAGCCTGGCCACCCTCAGCCCTGCTTTACGATTCAGCAGTATCGATGATGGAAAACTTACACTTCGCGACACGCTTTACTTCATTAGCATGATCCTCGCCTTTCTCGCTGCGGCGACCGTCACACTCAACTACAAACACAGCTGAGAAGGGAAACCCTTAATGCGGTCCACTCTGCGCACCGGCATGACACTCACCGTCACCTTGTTGCTTTTTCTGGCGTTCAATCTGGTTTGGATAGGTAAACTTCCTGATATTCAGTGGGATTTTTCTCAACAAAAAGTTCACACTTTATCGTCTTCAGCACAACATCTAGCTTCCACATTGGAAAGCCCCGTCGACCTGTATTACTTCAACTCGAACAACGCCCCTAAAAGAAGCAACGCCGTGCAACGCTACAGCAAGCGTATTGAGGAACTGCTCAAGGCGTACGAAAAAACCGCCAATGGCATGATTAACCTGCACCTTATTAAACCTGCACCTTTTTCCGAGGACGCCTACAAAGCGCGGCTATCCGGACTCGACCACACCGCTGGGTTTCTCGGCCTTATCGGCACCCGCGCCGGTCACAGTGTGCGCCGTATTGGTTCCTTCAGCCTCGACCGGGAGCCTTTGCTCGAGTATGAAATCAGCCACCTGCTCTATAAGTTGCAGCACCCGGAGCGCCCGGTCGTTGCACTGCTGTCGGGGCTGGCGATGGACGAAGCTGCAGGTCGGCTGTTGCAGGATCTACGACGTGAATTTGATCTGGTCAACCTGGAGTCGACTGCCGCGCACGTCCCCGAGCGCATAAAAACGCTGATGGTTGTGCACCCACAGGCGTTATCTGAGCGAACCCTGTATGGGATTGAACAATTTGTATTGAAGGGCGGCAGATTGATGATGTTTATTGATCCCTTGAGCGAGCAACGCTCGACCGCTGCCCCTGCGAACACTCGCCTGGACCAATTACTGGCTGCCTGGGGTATCCAGATGCCAGCGGACAAGCTGCTGGCCGACGACCTCTATACGCCTTGGGAAACGCCAGGGGCGCCCACTCAGGTCCGATTGAATCTGCCTCGGCAGGCGATGAACACAAACGATATCAGCACATGGAACCTCAACAGGGTGACGGTATCGAGCAGTGGTGCCCTCTCACGACTGAGTAAAAGTCGCACGACCTTAACCCCTCTCCTGCACAGCTCCGAGCAATCGGTGCTGCTGGATGCCAATAG
Source organism: Pseudomonas sp. RA_15y_Pfl1_P11 (assembly GCF_963970975.1). Classification (NCBI taxonomy): domain Bacteria; kingdom Pseudomonadati; phylum Pseudomonadota; class Gammaproteobacteria; order Pseudomonadales; family Pseudomonadaceae; genus Pseudomonas; species Pseudomonas sp. RA_15y_Pfl1_P11. Next base: position 247,833 of record NZ_CAXAOY010000001.1, on the reverse strand, counting down.
TTTCACACGCGCAACCACGGTCGACTCATTGATTGAACAGGCATCGGGCCAAGCGCGACGTCATGTGATAGCCGCACGTATCGAGGGGCCGAGCTATTCTGTCTTTCCAGATGGCCTCAAGGGGCAACCGCCCGGTGTGCAGAAAGCAGCGCAGATACAGGTCGTGGTCATTGCTGACACGGACTTGCTTACGGACAAGGTCAGCAATTCGGCACCTGACAGCAACGCGTTGTTTGTCTTGAATACATTGGACAACCTGTCCGCCCCCGACACACTCGCCGCAATCCGCCCTCGCGTGCCGCAGGACCGGGAGCCGACAGTGCTGGAGCGCATGCGCGAGGTCGCGAAGCACGCCTATCGCGCAAAGGCCAGCGACCTGGAACGACGCCTGCAACGAACGGAGCAGGAATGGCAACGGCTGAACCCGTGGTCCACTGCCCTCGGCACCCAGGCGGTGGACACCACCACCCAGTTGCAAGCCCTCAACAAGGAACGCCTGCGCTTGCCCATGGAGCTGCATGCCTTACAACGCGAAGCCTATGCCCAGGTGCGTGACCTGGAACTGGCGATAAAACTGGTCGTGACCTTTGCCATTCCGCTGACGTTATGCCTGATCGCCTGGGGGGTCTTCCGGGGTCATCGCCGTCGTCGGCTGCACGCTGGCAGCCTGATTCACTGAACGATTAACGTCGGGCGATCAGCCCTTGTCGAGCGATGCGGGTCAATTGGCGGATGACTTCTTCGGCGTCGCCGGCACTGGGGGCCTGGATGACAGCGAGGTCAAAGCTGTTGCTGGCAAAACGCGCAAGGGAATCGCCATCTTCGACAAACTGGATCAGGAACGCTGAGGGTCGGCCAGTGCGGCGCGGCCAGCCATCCAAGTAACGCAAGAGCGTAGGCTGGTGCTTGCCGCCAAGGAGAATTTTAGGATTGCGTTGAGTGAGGTCCGCGGTGATCGGGGCCAGGCGTATCAGGGGGCGTAGTGCATTCATCGTGTCGTGTCTCTGCCTCAAAAGTCTGCGGGCAGGTGAGAGGCAACACCGAACCAGCGCTTTAGCGGAATTTCAAAGCATGGAACATGCTTCTGTCGGGACCGATAACGATCACCCATGGCGCCCCGCAATTAGCTGTTTAAATCGGCGCATGAACGGCATCCTAGAGAAGCCGATGGGGCGGTGTCAACAATCCCGAGCAACGAAAAGGCCCGCACATGGCGGGCCGATTCAAGGTTTTGCAGAACGATCAGTTGGCGATAGCGCGGTCGGCAGACAGTTTGCCCGCACCTTCCAACAACACCGCCAGGGTGCCGCCGAGCAAGGCCAGTGCGAACTCATAACCGTTGTTGGCCATGAACAGACCGTTATGGATGTGCACCGAGAAGATCGCCACCAGCGTCAGGATGGTCAAGCCGAGTGCCGCCGGACGCGCCAGCAGACCAACGATCAGTGCCAGGCCAGCGAAGAACTCGGTACCACCCGACAGCAGCGCCATCAGCGTACCCGGCGCCAGGCCGATGCTTTCCATCCACTGGGCAGTGCCCGCCAGGCCATAGCCGCCAAACCAGCCAAAGAGTTTTTGCGAACCGTGGGCGGCGAAGATAATGCCGACAATAATACGCAGGATGGTCAGGCCGTAACCGGCACGGGTGGACAGGACGCTTTTGATCAGTGGGCTCATGGTGATAATCCTTTTCAAAGTAGGGGTTGGTTGGCCGCTATATTAATCAGTTTAAACAATGATAAAAGCCGAAAAAATGCCTGATTAATATCGATGAAATCGATTACTTCCGTGAAATGATTTTCGGCGCTGGCGGTTCCAGGGACTCCCGCTCCCGATCGAACGCCAAATAGTACTTGTTGACGCTATTAACATAGCTGACGCCGCCCATGCCTACTTGCTCCATGGCAATGCGTTCAACCTGGAAGAACCACTGGTTGGGGTTGAGCCCCCGGCGCTTTGCCTCTGTGCGCATGCCCTGCACCCGCTCTGGCCCCATGTTGTACGCCGCCAGCACAAAGGCCATCCGCTCGCGCTCGTTGAGCTTGGGGCTGGCGAAGAACTTGCGGCGGATCATCGCCAGGTAGCGCGCACCCGCCTGCACATTATTGTCGAGACTTTCGATATTGTTGACCCCCACGCGCTGCGCTGCCGAGGGCGTGATCTGCATCAGGCCGGTGGGCCCGCCGCTGTTGCGTGCGCCAGGGTCAAGTGCGGATTCCTTGAAGGCCAGCGCGGCAAGGTTCAACCAATCCATGCCCTGCTCGCGGGCATGTTTTTGCAACACCGGGCGCAATTTTTCCAGGCGCTGGCGGTCGGCGCGGGCCAGCGGGTTACGTACTTGGTAGAGGCGACGGTAGATGCGTTGAAACGCCACATCCTGGTCTGCGGGGGTTCGATAGGTCTTGAGGAAGCGATCAATGCTGGCCCGCAGCATCGAGGCATCCTGGCGCACAAACCAATACTCGTCGCCCGGCTCGCTGATGACCACCTGTTTATCGAAACGCAACTTGGGCAGGATCTTCGACCAGCGCTCGGCAATCGGCTTTTCGACAATGGTCAGGTGGAAAATGCCAGCCTGGACCATCTCCAGCACATCCTCCACGGCCAGGGTCGGGTCAACCCACTCCACCTTGATGGGTGGTTGCTTGTGCAGGGCCAGTTTCTGATTAACCTGGCTGATGGCGTCCGCCGCCGCACTCCCGGTGGTCAGCGCCAGGGTGCGTCCGGACAGCTGCTCAACCTTGGTAAACCGCCGCTCGCCTTTCACACCCACCAGCCATAGCGGCACACCGCTGGCAATCGGATCGCTGGTGCTGATCTTGTGCGCAGCCTTGACATCCAGCAGCTCACCGGGCGCCACCAGGTCACCTTCACCACGGGCCAGCGCGCCGAGCAACTGGTCCTTGGCCTTGGGAATGATCTTGAGGTTGATTTCCTGGCCGTTACGGGAATGGCCATTGAGGTATTGCTCGAAGGCGCGCAAACGATGGTATTCCACACCGATGGCCTGACCCTGAACCTCGCCGGAACTGTTACGGCTCTGGTTGACCAATACACGCAGGGTGCGGCTGGAGCGGATCTGCGCCAGGTCGCGTACTTTGCCGGGCTTGGTCACTTCCAGCGGCCCGTCCAGACGCGCAACCGCGGCCATGGGCAGCAGCAGCGTCAGGCACAATATAAGCAACGCCGAGGGTCGGATCATCCGCTCTCCGGAAAAGAATACTGGCCAACATCCTCGCGAAAAACGAGGCGGTGGGGTCAGAAACAGAGCGCTTTAAGCGCAGGCTTTGCGCGCAACGGTGGCACAGGGCAAGGCGTTCGACCAAGCCCAGTGTCACTTGCGACGTTCAAAGACAGCTATAACTCGTTGTAGTTCTTAGTTTTTCTTATAAATCTACAGCTCTGATATGCTTTCCGGCCGCAGGCGGAGGTAGCACCATGCAACTCATTGATATCGGCGTCAACCTGACCAACCCCAGTTTCGACGAGAAACACCAGGCTGTGCTTGAGCGTGCCTATGCCGCCGGCGTGCAACAATTGGTGCTCACCGGCACCAGCGTCGAGGGCAGCGAACACGCCCTGGAGCTGTGCGTAAAACTCGATGAAAGCGGCCAGCGCCTGTTCAGCACCGCCGGTATTCACCCCCACTCTGCCAGTGACTGGAACGGCGACAGCGCCCAACGCTTGCGCGGTTTGCTCAGCGAAAGCCGCGTGCGAGCAGTGGGTGAATGCGGGCTGGACTTCAACCGGGATTTTTCACCGCGCCCGCAGCAGGAAAAAGTACTGGAAGAGCACCTGGCACTGGCCGTCGAGCTGAAACTGCCGGTGTTTCTCCACGAGCGTGACGCCAACGTGCGCCTGCTGGAAATCCTCAAGGACTACCGCGACCAACTCACCGCCGCCGTGGTGCATTGCTTCACCGGCGAACAAACGGCGCTGTTCAGTTATCTCGACCTCGACCTGCACATTGGCATCACCGGCTGGATTTGTGACGAACGCCGTGGGACACACCTGCACCCACTGGTCAGGGAAATTCCCCGTGGCCGTCTGATGCTGGAAAGCGATGCGCCCTACCTGCTGCCACGTACGCTGCGCCCCAAGCCAAAAAATGGCCGAAATGAACCTGCGTACCTGCCGGAAGTGCTGCGCGAAGTCGCCCTGCATCGCAACGAGAGCGTGGAAGATCTGGCCCGGCACAGCACTGCCTGCGCCCGCACCTTTTTCGGGCTGCCTGAAGTGGATTGATGCGGCGCGTTGACCCATGTCAAAACCGGTTTCCTCGATAGCGGCACAATAATGGCACCTTGCCAATGCTGTTTCCGCTATCAGAGAAAACCTTCCATGGGTGCCTGGCTTAGCAATATCTCGCTGAAGTACAAATTCTGGGCCGTCAACGCGGTCGCCTTCATTACCACCCTGTTGCTGGTGCTGTACGCCCTGCAGCTTGAACAACAGGCCCGCAGCAGCGCGTCCCATGCCTCGGCGCAGGCCCAAGCACGGTTGCTCAGCGCCTGGCCGGCTGGCGAAGCGCTGCCCAAGGGCGAGCAATGGCTGACGTTCAAGCGCGGCCAAGTCCCACAAATGGCCGACCAGGACCTGTCAGCCCTGGGTAGCAGCGTTGGCTGGGTCGAACTCAATCACATGCCGTTATTCGGCGAGAACGTACTGATGGGGGCTGAAGTCATCGCCCGCACTGACGGTCAATACGTGGCCGTACTCGCTTACGCGCCAAGCCTGAGCCAGGTGTTCGGCGAACGCTTCACCAACTATGCGGTGGCGGTATTGATCCTGATGCTCGCGATGCTCGGTGCCTCGCAATTGTTGATCCGCTTCCTGCTCAGCCAACTCAACACCCTCAAGGACGTGATGCTGCACGTTGAGAAAACCGGCGACCTGTCGGCCCGTGTGCCTTTGGCGTGCAAGGACGAAGTCGGCCAGATGGCCAGCGCCTTCAACGCCATGCAAGCGGGCTATCAACGTGTGGTCAACACCGTCGCGCGTACCGCCAAGCAACTCGATGATGGCGCCGCGCGCCTGGCCAGCAGCATGAACGAGGTGCAGCACGGCATGCTCGGCCAGCAGAGCGAAACCGACCAGGCCGCCACCGCCATCAACGAGATGACCGCCACCGTCTACCATATTGCCCAGCACGCCGGCGCCACCCGGGATCTGTCGCAGACCGCCGACACCCTTGCCGGCAGCGGCCGGGAAGTGGTCACCCGCGTACAACGCTCGATTGCCGGCCTGTCGACCGGCGTGCAGCAAACCGCCGAAATGATCCAGAGACTCGCCGAGGACAGCCAGAAAATCAACGGCGTGGTCAGCGTGATCCACAGCATCGCCGAACAGACCAACCTGCTCGCCCTCAACGCCGCCATCGAAGCGGCCCGCGCCGGCGAAATGGGTCGGGGGTTCGCCGTGGTTGCCGACGAAGTGCGCAACCTCGCCAAACGCGTCCAAACCTCCACCGACGAAATCACCCGCATGGTCTCAGCCCTGCAAGCCGGCACCCGCGACGCGGTGGACTTCATGCAGGAAAGCTCGTTCAAGGCCGACGACTGCGTCCAACAAGCCCAGGAAGCCGGCGCCGCCCTCGCCGAAATCACCGGTGCTGTGGCGCAGATGCGCGAAAGCAACACCCAGATCGCCGTCGCCGCGGAACAACAGAGCCACGTCGCCGAAGAGATGAACCGCGCGGTCGTGAGCATTCGTGACGTGACCGAGAACACCGTGCAGCAGACTGTGGACTCGGCGACTACCAGCAATGAACTGGCGGCCTTGGCCGGGGAGCTGAGCAAAGCGATTGGACTGTTGAAGCTGTAGGAATGATCAGCCTGTAATCCCTTGCCTACAACGAAGCCTCGGTTTGCCCGAGGTTTTGGTGAAACTTCCTAGCTATCCCGGCGAATAACGCCGACTTCTTTTCACTACCAACCTCTCCAAAGTCTCTCGCCTGATCAATCAGCGCGAGGGACCGCCGATGTACTTCTCCGTTAACACCGTGCCCCGTTGGACGGCCTCTTGATTCCGGTCATTGGCAAGTTTGTCCTGTCGCCGATGAATGCCAAAGCGCCAGACGTCGAAAGCGTCTTTCGTGACTTTCGGGATTGCCTGAATACTTTTGACGAATGGGCCGAGAGCGTCTGGAGTGGCTCGTCGCTGGAAGTCGAGCAGGTATTCAAGGTGGGGGAAGAGGTTTCTCTCGTCGCTCCGGCGTCCTCCAAAAAACCCAATCGCACGGTTGCCGTCTGCAAAGCCCAGGGCGCGTTGACCTTGGTGCATATGTTCGAGAGCACACGCTTTGTGCCCATCGGCAATACGCCGGTGATGCTACAAGCGATTGCTCCCGATGGCCGCCCATCAGCAAAACCATCGACGGCCTAACCACCGAGTTCTTCTGGCAAGGCGACAAACTCATCGCCGAACACCACGCGGACCGCCACCGCAGTTACCTCTACGAACCCGACAGCTTTCGCCCGTTGGCGCTGCTGGAAGGTTTCGGTCCAAAAGAAACGAAGCCCTACCATTACCAACTCGACCACATCGGCACGCCACAAGAACTCACCGCCCCAGATGGCGAAATCATCTGGTCCGCGCACTACCGCGCCTACGGTGAAATCAGCCGCCTGGACATAGGAAAAGTCGACAACCCGCTGCGCTTCCAAGGCCAATACTTCGATCAAGAAAGCGGGCTGCACTACAACCGCCATCGCTATTACAATCCGGATGTTGGTCGCTACCTGACGCCAGATCCAGTTAAGTTGGCGGGTGGGATTAACGCCTACCAGTACGTGCCCAACCCTACGGGTTGGGTGGATCCGCTAGGGCTGAGCAGGTGTCCGGGGGAGGATGGATGTAAACCCACAAATCGCCCAGAAAATCCGGGGGAAAACGTTGAAATCAATGAGGGTGACGTTGAGCTACCCAAAGGCTTTGATACCAGACTTTCTAGAAATGGAGCTTTTAAAAGAGCAAAAGCAATCGGAGGTGTACCTAAGACTCAGCATCCCAAAAATGTTTACCGAGAAACCATCACCGATCAAGATCGCTACATTCAAGGAAGGGTTTACGAATTCGAATTACTTTATAGAGATGTAGAAATTTGTGAGCATTCATTAGGTCATGAAAAAGGCAATCATGCTCCACACTTCAATACCGAGGTTACCGTTGAGGGGTAAAAGTTCCGTTAACCATCGGCAATGACTCCCATACGCATTTTAAAAGGTGATTAATGGACACAGTCTTCATACACGAAACCGGCATACACCCCTGGGCACACCTACACCCTACAGAAGAACGAGGGTATGCCACGTTTACACTCCTTAATCCAGACTTTGAAAATGTGTGGAACACTTGGCTCGCCCTCGCATCGCTGTTGACACATGAATGGCCACTGATACTAACTTGGTATACCACTAGGACTCCCAAGTACAACAAGACACAGGAGTACCTAGCGTTAAGGCGCTTTGCGAAAAACTCAGGCCCCAAAGACATATTCAGAAAAAATGAAGCAACCTCAATTTATTCTGGAGTAGAGTATTTGGACACCCGTCCAGACCATATAGATCTAAACAAACTAAAGGCATACCGTAGCCGTGCAACTTTAATGACAAGACAAGACTACCAACCAGAGTCATTATGGCAACGACTAAGCCATTTAGAGTACATATCCACAACGGACGACTTTAAATTAATATTGGCAGACGAAGAAAATCTGTTATTCAAATTTCATGACACTGAAACGCATGGCGTCGCTCAAATCATATGTCACGCTATACATTCAGAGAAATTAGAGTTTGCGATCAGCACCTTAGACATCAGGAAAATCTTCTATCCAGAGGTATACGAGTACATTCACAGCTAGACTCGCCCAGAACATTTAGCCTCGACATCCGCTAAAAAATGCTCTTGCAGACTTTAGGTGAGTATTCCCTATGCCCCCCATAGGCAACCCCAATTCGCCCACTCGCCCCGCCCCACCTAAACTCTGTCCATAGCATTTCAACGGACAGAGGATTCACCATCATGGGCAAACGTCACCCCAACCTCCCCGCCTGGCAATGGCGTAGTTACCCGCAGAACCACCAGCACCCGACCAACCAGGCATTGCGCCTGATTGCGGTGCCGCTGTTCATTATCGGGTTTCTGTTGATCGTATCCGGGGTATTCAGCACAAGCCCTGCCAGTGTCGCCGTCGGCATTGTCGGTGTCCTGGCTGGTCTGGCCTTGCAGCGGCAGGGTCATAGCGTGGAAGTCCAAGCCAGTTTGTGTTGAACAGCAACGCCACCGACATTGAGGTCAGGCGAAGACCACCACGGTCTGGCGGCTGATGGCGATCAACTCGCCGGTGGGGCTCCATAGCGCGGCAGCGGCATGGCCGTAGCCGTCGCGGGCGTGCTCGATGTTGACATGGTACTGGCACCAGTCGAGCGTCGTGAGATTTTGCAAAGGTTGGATGAACTCGATGGTCCAGGTCAGGGTGCTGCCCGGTGCCGGCTTTTTCAGGTGCGGCAGTAGGGCCGGTGGCCAGGCGTCGACCAAGGCGAGGATATGCGCCTCGGTCAGTGGCTCTTCTTTTACATCCCCGCGTAAACGTACCCACCCGCCCATGTCGCGGGATTTGTTGCCAGTAAATGGCAAGCCGCCGACGCTCCATCGCATCGCCAGGTGGCGCATGAATTCAGGGGTGACCCCCTTGATATAGGGCAGTTCCTGACACTCATCCCAGTGTTTGAACACGGGCGGTGCTTCACTCTCGACAGCGATTTCCGACGCTCGCGACGCGCCGAAACTGGCTTGTACCAGTGTCGCCACTTCACCGTTCTGCGTCACGCGGCCGAGCAATTGGCTAACGGCCTTGCCTTCGCGCAACACTTCGACTTGATAACTGGCAGAAACGTCCGGCGCTACCGGGCCAACAAAGGTGATTGCCATTGATCGTAAAGGCCGATCGGCTGGCACCTGGGCGCGCAGGGCTTCGTATTGCAATGCGGCGACCAGCCCACCAAACGTTGCGCGGCCCTGGGCCCATTCCGCAGGGATGGTTACATCCAGCGGGTTGCTTCGTGCGGCGTCGAGCAAATCACTAAAGCGCATGGCGCGTCTCACATCAGAAGGAACAGATGGGTGATCTTAATCATCGGGCCCGTGAGGTGCAGCGCCTATTCCGGCCAAAAGCCGGACCGGCTCAGAAACAATCGGCGCTGAATTTGGCGAGCACGCGATCGGCCTGCCCTTGCGCCTTGGCCATGGTGCGATGCCATACCGCAACACAAGGTTGCAGATCGGCCTGGTGCTCGGCCAGGGCCAACCACTGCCAGCAGTCATGCCAATCCCCGAGGGCAGCTTGGGCTTTTTTCAAGCGTGACAGGGCGTTGGCAGGCAATTTGTCCAGCTCGGGATACGCTTGCGCAGCGTAGCGCACGCGCTTGATCAGCAACCGCAGGCGGTGACGATCATGGTCGGGGTCTTTCAACGCTTCACCGAGTTTCTGCCATTGCTTGGCCAGACGTTTCTCGATGCGTGGGCGCAGGCCTTTGAGCAGTTTCTGGTGTTCAGAGGCACGAATAAAACGTGGGAAGGCGTCGAGTATCTGCAGCAAATGGGCAACTTCCGGGCTTTGCGCCACCTGGCGATAGGCATCGGGTTGCAAACGCAGGCGCCGGCTCGCGGCTTCGTGATGGCCATGCTGATGCAAATACGCCGCCAGCACCTCGCGGTCGCGTAGCGGCGTAGTCAGTTGGCCGACCTTGCTGGCTGCCAATTCAAGCTGTTCTACCCCAGGTAGACCGCGCAAGGGACGCAACAGGCTGCGCAGTCGGCGCACGGTGGTGCGCAAGTCATGCAAGGCTTCATCGTCGGTGACGGCGGCGAGGCGAGCCTGGCAGCTCAGTAACCCTACTTCCAGGCTAATGACCTGAGCGACTAACTGATCGACCAAAGCTGACATCCCTTCCTCCCCCTGACGACGAAAATTCCCAGATAACTCATGGCCGCCGATGCAGCCTCGTTGCACTCGACAGCCGCTACGCGTCAACGCCCGGCGCGAGACTCACGAATATAGAACCGCGCTTTCTCGGCTTTAGTGGAGCAGCCTTCGAACGCTTCAAATTGTTGCTGGGTTTTGGCGCCGGTCAACAAAGACAAGGCCTTGGAGTAGCTCACCGTGCCGGCAAAACCCTCAGCCTTGGCCAGGTCGAGCTCCTTCCAGGCAGCGTCCAATTGCGAGCCGCAACTGTCGCGGTACGCGGTTTTACCGGCACAACCGGCCAGGGCCAACACGATCACAGGCACACACATCCAAGCTTTCATCGATGACACCTCAAGATAAAGAAAAAACAGTCGTACGTTGTAGACGTTGCCTACATGGAAAAGTGCCTAATCCTTAGCCTGAAATCGACAGTACCTATACACCCGAGCATACCCGAGCGCCGCGAGTATTCAGGAAAAATATTACATGCCTAGCGAAGATTGAAGCTGCCACCTCAATGGGTGCATTGTGGGCGCCTGCATTAGGAAGGACATGGACCATGAAAAAACGTGTTGCCTTGGTGCTGGGCTCCGGCGGGGCCCGGGGCTACGCCCATATTGGGGTTATCGAGGAAATCGAACGGCGCGGCTACGACATCGCCTGTATCGCCGGGTGCTCCATGGGGGCCGTGGTCGGCGGGATCTACGCCGCCGGCAAGCTGGAGGCGTATCGAAACTGGATTGAAAGCCTCGACTATCTCGACGTGCTGCGCCTGGTCGACGTGAGTTTTCGCCTGGGGGCAATTCGCGGCGAGAAGGTCTTCGGGCAGATCCGCAAGATCGTCGGTGAGATCAATATCGAAGAACTGCGCATCCCCTACACCGCCGTCGCCACCGACCTGACCAACCAACAGGAAATCTGGTTCCAGGAAGGCTGCCTGCACCAGGCCATGCGCGCTTCCGCGGCGATTCCCAGCCTGTTTACCCCGGTGATGCAAGGCAACCGCATGCTGGTGGACGGCGGCCTGCTCAACCCACTGCCCATCGTGCCGGTGGTGTCGAGTCATTGTGACTTGATCATCGCGGTCAACCTCAACGCCACCAACCAGAAGCAGTACCGGTTGCCGGTGATCCAACGCCCGCCAGCGTTCAAGAGTCGGTTCAACAACCTGGCCAAATCACTCGGTTCGCACCTGCCGTTTCGCCGCAAGCAGGCCGAACAATTGCTGAAGCTGGAGCAAGAGGCATTGGAGGCGCAAGCGGCAGAGATCAACCCGTGGCTGGACTCGGCCGAGCCGGAATCCCAACAACCCAACGCCGCACCGGAAAAACCCGGTGCACCGAAGTCGGCGACCGGGTCTTTCATCATCGATAACGTCGGCCCGGCGTCGCTGCTGGACCTGATCAACCAGAGCTTCGAGGTGATGCAAACCTCGCTGGCTCAGTACAAAATCGCCGGCTACCCGCCGGATGTGCTGATCAACGTGCCGAAGCGGGTGTGCCGGTTTTTCGAGTTCTACAAAGCGCCGGAGTTGATTGCGCTGGGGCGAGAGATTGCCAGTGATACGTTGGATCGGTATGAGCGTGAGCAGAGTTGAGGGTTAAGGTGCTGCTGATGACGCCATCGCAGGCAAGCCAGCTCCAACCTTTGGAATGCACTCCCCCTGTGGGAGCCGGGCTTGCCCGCGATGGCCTCGGAGCCGACGCCAAACATCTAAGCACTCAACAACCGATACCCTACCCCCGCCTCGGTCACGATAAACCTCGGCTGTGTCGGATCATCCGCCAGTTTCTGCCGCAGATGCCCCACCACAATACGCAGATAGTGGCTGTCCTCAGTATGGGTCGGCCCCCAGATATCCTTGAGCAATTGCTGCTGGGTAATCACCCGCCCCGGATGCCGGGCGAGCTGCGCGAGCACCGCATACTCCTTGCGCGTCAGCGCCACTTCGGCACCGTCCAGCAGCACGCGGCGATAGGCCAGGTCGACCGTCAATGGGCCAAACCGCAAGGCCGCTTCCTGGGCTTCACCCGCGGGCGCCTGGCGCAGCAGCGCACGTACCCGGGCGAGAAACTCCTGGATGCCGAAGGGTTTGGTCACATAGTCATTGGCGCCACCGTCGAGCGCCTCGACTTTTTGCCCTTCACTGGCGCGGACTGACAGCACCAACACCGGCACCGTCGACCACTCACGGAATTCGCGCAGCACTTGCTGGCCGTCCATGTCCGGCAAGCCAAGGTCGAGTACCAGCAGGTCCGGCTTGCTCAGTGCCGCCTGGGCCAGGCCTTCGTTGCCGGTGCCGGCCTCAATCACTTTGTAGCCCTGGGAGGCCAGGCTGATGCGCAGAAATTTGCGGATCTGCGGTTCGTCATCAATGACCAAAATCGTCGCGGTCTGGCTCATGGTGTCCAATCAAAATCCGTGAAGAAAACAGGGTAGCTCATGCCTCGCGCTCCAGGCCAGGCTGTGTCGGCAAGGGCAGGAACAAGGTGATGCAGGTGCCGCGCCCGTCAATGCCGTCGGCCACGCTGATATGCCCGCCGTGGGCACCGACCATGCCCTGGCAGATTGCCAGGCCCAAGCCTGTGCCCTGCCCGCCTCGATCACCCCGTGCGGCGGTGTAGAACATGTCGAAAATCTTTGCGCGCTCGTCTTCGGGAATGCCTGGGCCTTCATCAGCGACGGCAAAAAACAGCTGGTTATCCAGCACGCCCGCGCTCAGTTGCAAACGCCCTTGAGACGGTGAAAAACGCGCGGCGTTTTCCAGCACATTAACCAGCGCTTGTTCGATCAGCGCAGCATGCACATACAACAGTGGCAACTCAGGCGGCACGTCGGTACTCACCTTCAACGGCGCCAGCACCGCACGCAAACGACCGAGGGCGCTGCCGACGATATCGCCCGGCGACACCCAATCCCGCGCCAGTTTCAAAGCGCCATGGCCGAGGCGCGTCATGTCGAGCAAGTTCTGGATATAGCGGTCGAGACGTTCGGCCTCATCGCGGGTGCCTTCAAGCAACTCGCGGCGATCTTCCAGCGGGATGGCCTCACCGAGCGCCAACAGGCTGTCGATGCTGCCGCGCATGGAGGTCAGCGGCGTACGCAAATCGTGAGACACCGAGGCCAGCAAGGCGCTGCGCAGTTGCTCGGTCTCACCGTGCAACCGCGCGGACTCCAACTCCTGGGCCAGTTGCGCCCGCGCCAGCGCCTGGGCCAATGGCTGGCTCAAGGCAGTCAGCAAGCGACGGCGTTGGCCGCCCAGTTCCTGGCCGGGTTTTGGACTGACGCCCAGCAAACCCAACGGGCCCTCTTCGGCTGACAACGGCCACCACCACCAACGCCCGAACGGCAAGGTGCCAGTGCCCATGCCCGCCGGTTGGTCATGCTGCCAGGCCCAATCAGCAGCGGCGCGCTCGGCTTCGGTAAGCGTCAGCGGGCCGCCGGTCTCAATCGCCCAACCGCCCTGGCCATCGCGGTTGACCAGGCACAGGTCCAGGTCACTCCAGCCTTCCAGGTGATGCGCCGCGGCGCTGATCACCGCCTGGCGATCAGTGGCGGCGGTCAGTTTGCGTGACAGGTCGAGCAGTTCGCTGGTTTCTTCCTGGGTGTCGCGCAACGCCTGCAACTGACGGCGTTGACGTGCGGCGAGGTTGCCGGTCAACGCCGCCATCAACAGGAAGAACAACAGGGTCAGCACGTCCTCTTCGCGCTGGATGGCGAAGGAAAATTTCGGTGGGATAAACAGGAAGTCGTAGGTTATGAACGACAACGCCGCACACACCAGCGACGGCCCCAGGCTGCTGCGCACGGCCACCAGCAATACCGCCGCCAGGAACACCAGCGAGATATTCGGCAGCGGCAAGACGCTGGACACCGCCCAAGCCAATGCCGCAGCAACCACCGTCGCCACGACCGCAAGCGCATAGTCGAACCACACCAGGCCGCGCACGTCCGGCAAGCGTGACGGTGCGGGGATGTCATCGCTGTCGAGGACGTTGATTTCCAAGCTACGGGCATTACGCAGCAAACGCACAGCCAGGCCGCCACCGAACAACCGACGCCGCCAACGCATCCGCGACTGCCCCACCAACACCAGGCTGGCGCGGCGTTCGGCGGCATGCTGGATCAGCGTTTTGGCCACCTCGCCGGCTCGCAGCAACACCACTTCACCGCCAAGGCGTTCGGCCAGTTGCTGGGCATTTTGCAGGCGCAATCGGAACTGCTCATCCCGCGCACGGCCGTTATCGATGTGCACCAGGCTCCACGGCAAATGCCGGCGTTGGGCAACACGGCTGGCATGGCGCACCAGGCGTTCGGCCTGTGCATCGCCGTCCACGCCGACCAACAAACGCCCACGTACTGCCGGCGCGGCCTGGCCGAGTTGGCGGTAGCCTTGGGCCAAATCATCGTCGACATGGGCGGCGGCGGTTTGCATCGCCAACTCGCGCAAGGCCATGAGGTTGGTCTGGGTGAAGAATGCATCAATGGCCGCGCGGGCCTGCTCCGGCACATAGACCTTGCCGTCGCGCAGGCGCTCCAGCAACTCGCGAGAGGGCAGATCGATCAGCAGCAGTTCGTCGGCCTCTTGCAGCACCCAGTCCGGCAGGGTTTCACGCACCTGCACGCCGGTGATGCCGCGTACTTGGTCGTTGAGGCTTTCCAGGTGCTGGACGTTGACCGTGGTGAACACGTTGATGCCGGCGGCGAGCAGTTCCTGGATGTCTTGCCAGCGCTTTTCATGGCGGCTGCCGGGGGCGTTGCTGTGGGCCAGCTCGTCCACCAGCACCAGCTTGGGCTGGGCGGCGAGCAGGCCGTCGAGGTCCATTTCTTCAAGCATCACGCCGCGATATTCGGTGCGCAGCGACGGTTGCTGCGGCAGGCCGCTGAGCAAGGCTTCGGTCTCGGCGCGGCCGTGGGTCTCGACCACGCCGGCGATCAACTTCACGCCCTGGCGCAACTGGGTATGGGCGGCCTGGAGCATGGCGTAGGTCTTGCCCACGCCGGGCGCGGCGCCAAGGAAGACTTTGAGCCGGCCACGGCCGTTGCGGGGCAGATCGGCTAGCAGGGCATCGGCGCGGCCGGAGTCGCTCATGCTTGGGGGTTCCTTCAGGTATTCAAGTATTCAGGCCCACTGACGATCCAATGTGGGAGCGGGCTTGCTCGCGAAGGCGGTCTATCAGTAACAGATACATTGGCTGATACACCGCTTTCGCGAGCAAGCCCGCTCCCACAGGGGGTTACAGTTTTTCCAGAGCCATGTTCAATGCCAGCACATTCACCACCGGCGGCCCTACCAACGGGCTTTCGATATGCTCATCGAGCAACCGCTGCAAGGTCGACACCGGCACACTCCGCGCCGCCGCCACCCGCGCCAGTTGATAGGCAATCGCTTCCGGTGGCAAGTGTGGATCAAGACCGCTGCCAGAGGTAGTCAGCGACGCCAAAGGCACCGGCCCTTGGCTGGGCACGCGCTGTTTATTCGCATCATCAAAGATGCGCGTCGTCAGCGCCGGGTTACTTGGGCCAAGGTTGCTGGCGCTGCTGGAAACCGTCGCGAAAGCGCCGGCCGAGGGGCGCGGGTGGAACCAGCTGTCACCGGTAAAGTCCTGGGCGATCAAGCTGGAGCCGCGCACTTTGCCGCTGGCGTCGCGTACCAGGCTGCCATTGGCTTGATCCGGGAAGGCGACTTGGGCAACGCCGGTCACCACCAGTGGGTAAGCGACGCCGGTGATCAGGGTCATGAGCACCAGCAGGCTCAGGGCCGGACGGATTAGGTTGGACATTTTGGATTCCTCAATTTGTGGGACGCTCTGCCGTGTTGCAATGGGGCTGCTTCGCAGCCCGGCGCGGGGCAAGCCCGCTCACTACAAAGAGCAGGTTCGGTTACACCAGGTGCAACGCCGTCAGCAGCATGTCGATCGCCTTGATGCCCACGAACGGCACCCCAAGCCCGCCCAGCCCGTAGATCAGCAAGTTGCGCCGCAGCAAGGCCGCCGCGCTCGCCGCCTGCACGCGCACACCGCGCAGCGCCAGCGGGATCAGCACCACGATGATCAGCGCGTTGAACACGATGGCCGAGAGAATCGCGCTTTGCGGGCTCTGCAAGTGCATCACGTTGAGCACGCCGAGTTGCGGGTAGATCGAAGCGAACAGCGCCGGCAAAATCGCAAAGTACTTGGCCACGTCGTTGGCGATGGAAAAGGTGGTCAGCGCACCGCGCGTCACCAGCAACTCCTTGCCGATCTGCACCACGTCCAGCAACTTGGTGGGGTCGCTATCGAGGTCGACCATGTTGGCGGCTTCGCGAGCGGCCTGGGTGCCATCGTTCATCGCCATGCCAACGTCCGCCTGGGCCAGGGCCGGAGCATCGTTGGCGCCGTCGCCGCACATCGCCACCAGGCGACCGTCGTTCTGCTCATGACGAATACGGGCGAGTTTTTTCTCCGGCGTGGCTTCGGCCAGCACGTCGTCCACGCCGGCTTCGGCAGCAATCGCAGCAGCGGTCAGCGGGTTGTCGCCCGTCACCATCACGGTCCGAATGCCCAGTTTGCGCAACTCGGCGAAACGCTCGCGGATGCCGGGCTTGACCACGTCCTTCAGGTGAATCGCACCGAGCAACTTGCCATCGGCACACACCAGCAATGGCGTGCCACCGCTCTGGGCGATCTTGTCGATTTCCCGCGACAGTGCTGGTTGCAGGTCGCTGCGTTGTTGGCCGATAAACGCCAGCAGCGAATCCACGGCACCTTTGCGGAACACACGGCCCTGATAATCGACGCCAGACAAGCGGGTTTCAGCACTGAACGGCACGGCCGTCAGCTCATCCGCAGTCGGCTCGGCTTGCGGGTGCAAGGCGCGCAGGTATTCGACGATGGATTTACCTTCCGCCGTGTCATCCGCCAGGGAGGCAAACAACGCGCCTTCGGCCACTTCATTGCCGCTGACGCCAGGCGCCGCGACCACCGCCGTACAGCGACGGTTACCAAAGGTGATGGTGCCGGTCTTGTCCAGCAGCAGCACATGCACGTCCCCCGCCGCTTCCACGGCGCGGCCGGACTTGGCGATCACATTGAGGCGCACCAGGCGGTCCATACCGGCGATACCGATCGCCGACAATAAGCCGCCAATGGTCGTAGGAATCAGCGTCACCAACAGTGCGACCAAGAACACCAACGGCAAGCTGCCATTGGCAAAGTGGGCGAACGGTTGCAGGGTCACCACCACCAGCAGGAAGATCAGGGTCAGGCCGATCAGCAGGATATCCAGCGCGACTTCGTTGGGGGTTTTCTGGCGTTTGGCGCCTTCCACCAGGGCGATCATGCGGTCCAGGGTCGACTCACCCGGGTTGGCGGTGATGCGGATCAGCAGCCAGTCCGATACCAGACGGGTGTTGCCGGTGACGGCCGAGCGGTCGCCACCGGACTCGCGGATCACGGGGGCGGATTCGCCAGTGATCGCCGCTTCGTTAACCGCCGCGATGCCTTCAACGACTTCGCCGTCACCGGGGATCATTTCTCCAGCGGTAACGCGCACCACATCACCTTTGCGCAAGCTGGTGGCCGGCACGACTTTGAAGCTGCCATCGGCCTCTTTGCGGTGTGCGCTCAGGCCTTCGCTGCCGGCCTTGAGGCTGTCGGCACGGGCTTTGCCTCGCCCTTCGGCCAAGGCTTCGGCAAAGTTGGCGAACAGCACGGTGAACCACAGCCACACGGCGATTTGCACGGCGACGTAAGTCGGCACCGTCGTGTCCGGCACAAAGCACAGCACGGTGGTGAGGATGGCGGTCAGCTCGACCACCAACATCACTGGCGAGCGTTGCAGTTGGCGCGGGTCCAGCTTCACGAACGCCTGGACCAGCGCCGGGCGCCACAGGGCGGAGATCGCGGTTTTGGCGGGCTCTTGGGTTTGCACCGAAGCCGCATTTTTTGCAGGCATATTCATTTTCATATCCCCTTCGCTCTTCATTTAGAAGCAGCCATGCTCAGATGTTCAGCAATAGGGCCCAGTGCCAGCGTCGGCAGGAAGGTCAGCCCGCCCACCAGCAAAATGGTCACGGTCAACAGGGTCACGAACAGCGGGCCATGGGTAGGGAAGCTGTTCTGACCAATCGGTGCGGCCTTCTTCATCGCCAGGCTGCCGGCCAGGGCCAGTACCGGAAGGATGTAGCCGAAGCGACCGATCAACATGCCCAGGCCCAGCATCAGGTTGTGGAACGGTGTGTTGGCGCTGAAGCCACCGAACGCCGAGCCGTTGTTGGCACTGGCCGAGGTGTAGGCGTAGAGCAACTGGCTGAAGCCGTGCGGACCTGGGTTGCTGATGGCACCGGCCGGGCCTGGCAGGCTCGCGGCGATGGCACCGAGCACGAGCACGCCAACCGGCATGACCAGCAGCGTCACCACCAGCAATTGCACTTCCTTGGCCTGCAGCTTCTTGCCGAGGTATTCCGGGGTGCGGCCGATCATCAGGCCGGCGAGGAACACCGCGATCAACACATTGAGCAACATGCTGTACATGCCGGCACCGACGCCGCCGAAGATCACTTCGCCGACCATCATGTTGACCAGCGCGACCATCCCGCTGAGGGGGCTGAGGCTGTCCTGCATGCCGTTGACCGAACCGTTGGACGCTGCGGTGGTGGTCACCGACCACAGCACCGTGCCGGTGGTGCCGAAGCGCGCCTCCTTACCTTCCAGCGGCGCGGTCTGCTCCACGGCAGGGTTGTTCAGGGTCGGGTTGGGCTGGTATTCGGACCACAACGAGGTCGCGCCACCGATCAGGAACAGCGCCAGCATGCAGCCGAGAATCGCACGGCTCTGACGCAGGTCTTTCACGTAGTGGCCGAAGGTGAACACCAGCGCCACCGGGATCAGGATGATCGATGCCACTTCGAACAGGTTGGCCCAGGCAGTCGGGTCTTCGAACGGGTGCGCCGAGTTGACACCAAAGAAGCCACCGCCGTTGGTACCCAACTGCTTGATCGCAATCTGGCTGGCCGCCGGGCCCAGGGGGATCACTTGATCCACGCCTTGCATCGTCACGGCATCGACGTAATGGGCGAAGGTTTGCGGAACGCCCTGCCACACCAGGAACAACGCCAGCACCAGGCACAACGGCAACAGGCCGTAGAGGGTGGCGCGGGTCATGTCGACCCAGAAGTTACCCAATGTCTGCGCCGATTTGCGACCGATCCCACGGCAAAGAGCAACCAGGACTGACAGGCCAGTGGCAGCGCTGACGAAGTTCTGCACGGTCAGGCCGGCCATCTGGCTGAGGTAGCTTAAAGACGCCTCACCGCTGTAGGACTGCCAGTTGGTGTTGGTCATGAAACTGACCGCCGTGTTGAAGGCCTGCGTCCATTCCTGACCCGGCAACTTCTGCGGGTTCAGTGGGAGATAGTCCTGGAACAACAGAATCGTGAACAACAGCAAAAAGCTCGCTAGATTGAACGCGAGCAAGGCCAGCATGTATTTCTGCCAGCTTTGTTCCTGCTGCTCGTCCACGCCCGCCAGGCGATAACAGGCTTTCTCCACAGGCCCCAGAACCGGGCTCAGCCAGGTGCGCTGCCCTTCCATCACTTTGTAATAGAACCGCCCCAGGAACGGGGCCGGCACCAGCACCAAGGCAAAAAAGGCAATGATCAGCCAATAGTCATAACTGTGCATGGCCAGCTCCTAGTTCCGATCCGCGCGTAACAGCGCAACCAGCAGATAAATGAACAGCGCCACGGCCAATACCAGTGACACCCCGTCCAGAACGCTCATGGAAGTCTCTCCGTTTAGCGGCGAGTGCCGCGTGTGGGTCAATTGTCGGCAGGAGTGGTGTAAAGGAACGAGAGCGAGGGTATGGGCGGGGCGTAAAGACGGCGTAAAGAGTGGGTTTATGCGGGGTTTACAGCGGGATTTGCCGTGGATGGGAGGGCCTCATCGCGGGCAAGTCGAATCGTCGCACCGCCGCTCCCACACTCGACCGCGTTTCAGCAGGAAATACGCGGCCCAATGTGGGAGCGGGCTTGCCCGCGAAGGCGCCAGCTCAGTCAACACAGCACTTATCTGGTGCAACGCAGGGCAAATTCAAACGCCAAACCGTTCCCATGGCGACAGTTGCACGGCTTTACGACAATGATTCTCAAGCTGGCATGCACGCTGCAACACCTTGAATCATTCCAAACCGTTCAGGGAGCAGCACAATGAACACACAACTCAAACCCACCTTGGGCACCCTGCACTTGTGGGGCATCGCCGTCGGCCTGGTGATATCCGGCGAATACTTCGGCTGGAGCTATGGCTGGGGCGTCGCCGGGACCTTGGGCTTTTTGGTGACCTCGTTGATGGTCGCCGCCATGTATACCTGCTTCATCTTCAGTTTCACCGAGCTGACCACCGCGATTCCTCACGCGGGTGGGCCGTTTGCCTACAGCCGTCGTGCCTTTGGTGAGAAAGGCGGTTTGATCGCGGGGCTCGCGACCTTGATCGAGTTCGTCTTCGCGCCGCCTGCGATCGCCTTGGCCATCGGCGCATATCTGAACGTGCAATTCCCGGCGCTGGACCCGAAACACGCGGCCGTCGGCGCGTACATCGTGTTCATGGGCCTGAACATCCTTGGTGTGAAACTCGCCGCCACCTTCGAATTGGTGGTATGCGTACTCGCCGTCGCCGAGTTGCTGGTGTTTATGGGCGTCGTAGCGCCCGCCTTCAGCTTCAGCAACTTCGCCCTGAACGGCTGGGCCGGTTCCGACACCTTTGGCGCCCCAGCGATTGCCGGCATGTTTGCCGCGATTCCCTTTGCCATCTGGTTTTTCCTCGCCATCGAAGGCGCCGCCATGGCCGCCGAAGAAGCGAAAGATCCGAAGCGCACCATTCCAAAAGCCTACATCAGCGGCATCCTGACCCTGGTGATCCTGGCCATGGGCGTGATGTTCTTTGCCGGCGGTGTGGGCGACTGGCGCACCCTCTCCAATATCAACGACCCATTGCCACAAGCCATGAAAACCGTGGTCGGCGACAGCTCCGGCTGGTTGCACATGCTGGTGTGGATCGGCTTGTTTGGCCTGGTAGCGAGTTTTCACGGCATCATCCTGGGCTATTCGCGCCAGTTCTTCGCCCTGGCCCGCGCCGGATACCTGCCGTCTTTCCTCGCCAAACTGTCGCGTTTTCAGACACCGCACCGGGCAATCATCGCCGGCGGCGTGGTCGGCATCGCCGCGATCTACAGCGACGGCCTGATCAACCTGGGCGGCATGACACTGACCGCAGCGATGATCACCATGGCCGTATTCGGCGCCATTGTGATGTACATCATGAGCATGCTCAGCCTGTTCAAACTGCGTAAGACCGAACCGTTGCTGGAACGCACCTTCCGCGCACCGGGCTACCCCATCGTGCCGGGCATTGCGCTGGTGCTGGCGGTGGTGTGCCTGGTGGCCATGGCGTGGTTTAACACGCTGATCGGGCTGATCTTCCTGGGCTTTATGGCCGTTGGGTTCGTTTACTTCCAGATGACCGCGCAAGACCGCGCGGATGCACCTGCGGATGCGATGTTGACCGGACTCTGAGGTTAACGAGGCGGAATAGGCCTACACTGAACTCCTGAGAAAGCCTGTTACTCAAAGCAGTTATCCCCGTGGGAAAATTCTCCCACGGTGATCTGCCTCAAGGAGAGCCTTATGCCGTGGTATGCGTGGTTGATTATGGTGGTCGCGATCGGGTCGATCGTCGGTGGGCTGATGATGCTGCGAGACAGCGCCAACAAGGTCGAACTCACCGACGAACAACGCAAACGCGTGGCCGAGCGTAACGCCCAGGCGGATGCGAAGGACGCGCAGGATCGCTGAGCCTTGGGTTACTCCCAAGCCGCCTTGGCAATCTGCAAACCGTGCTGCCCCTTGTAGGCAGCACGCTCCGGCTGGCTCCAGCCGTTCAGCAATTCATCTTCCAACTTATAAATTTCAACCCCCAACGGACGGCATACCGTCAGAGGGTCCTGCGCCTCCGGCCCCCACATCGGCAACGATAAATCCCCGCCCGGGCACGTCGACAGCGCACACAGCAAATCAATCTCTGCAAAGAACTCCAGGTAATCGCCCTTCTGCGCCGGGCAAGCCTTCATGAAATACATGTCGTCGTGATTCAGGCCCGTGCACTGGAAAATATTCAGCACGTCATGCACGTCGAACTCCGTCAGACCGTGGGGTAAAACCGCGCGAGTCAGGTTCGAATGGCAATGGTGATGGAAGTCCTCGCCGGTGAGCATCCGATTCACATACGGATCGCAACGCGTGCCGAGCAAATCATGCAAGCGCCCGCCATGCTCATCGGTGCCGTAACTGGCCAGGCTGTCATCGGTGATCGTCACCAGCGGTCTTAAAAATGGCAGATTCGACCACAACCGGTCATGCGTGCTCACATGGGCACCCTGCAATTGACGCGTGCGCGCTGCCCACAGGCGTTCGCGAGGGTCGTTGGCGTTCCACACATTGAAGTCACCCACCTGTGGACCGACCGGCGTGGTCACACGAAACACATGCCCGGCCGGCACCTTCCACGCCCTGCCCGTTCGGATCGGCACCTAGAACTGCTCGATCAACGTACGTTGCTGTTTATGGTCACGGATGCGTTCGTAAAACGCCGTGTCGACCTGCAGCGCCGAACCTTTGCTGACCTGATAAGCGGCCGGATAGTCTTTGTACATGGTGCGGATCCTCGATCAGGGGTGATTAAACAAGGCCAACGACACACGTTCCGAATCACCCAGGTAGAGGCTCATCGCCTCCCCTGCCGCCGGTTTATCCTGCTGGACCAGTAACGTGTAAATCTCACGATCGCGCTCCAACCATGGCGACTGGAAACGCTGCTCATCAGGCGCGGCGCAAAACACCAGACGCAGCTGGGCGATGACCTGGGCAAAAAACTCATCGAACAACGGGCTGCGCATCAACCCAACGATCTGCTGGTGTAACACCAGGCTGTGGGTGGCGACCGCACGCCAGTCTTCGCGCTCGCGGGCCAGGGTGGTGGCGTCGATTGCGTTTTGCATGCGCTCCGATTGATCCTCTGTCAGAGGGCCGCTCTGGGCGATGGCCTGCAACTCCAGGGTGCGGCGGACTACAAACAAATCACGCACCTCGTCGCACTCCAGCCGCCGGACCATGACGCCCTTGTTGCGCACGTAGCGGGTCAGGCCTTCCTGGCCGAGACGGTGCAAGGCTTCGCGGATCGTAAGCGCTCTACCCATCTTGTAGTCGGTGGGGTTTATGGATCGCTTACAGTCGAATAGCTCAGGATCATCATCTCACGGCGCATCCCCCAATCGGGACTCGTTGGGACGCTAGGGATATCGGGATCAGGCCACGATACCCGGCTTCACAATTTTTTTGCTTTCGGTCACCTCCTGAATAGCGACTCCATCTCACAGCGCATACGCTCGACCTCTCGGTAGAAGCGCCTGCTTTATGAAGAATAAGAGGTACCTATTACTTCATGATAAATCGCGCCATTAAAAACGTTGCAGGCAATGTAATAACCACAACAATCAGCGGCGCTAAAACCACCGACACATAGAATATCTCAACAGCCACATGAATTATGCATAGACCACTTATATACTGAAATACGTAAATCAGCGGAAATGCCATAAACTTCTTTAAAGCCAGCGGCTCTTTGAAAACGAGGAGCGTATTAAGCAAGTAAGAAACGACCACACTAATCGCAAACGAAAGCGAATAGGCGTATGCATACTCCATTATTTGAATGAGGGCTAAATACACAACATATCCGCCACACGTATTGATACCCCCAACGACAAGAAACCTTGCGAACTCTACATTAAAGAATCTCTTCCTCAATAACTGCATAAGGATGACGATTGACCTCATCAAATATCCTCCAAATGTATTCGCTTATTACACCAAGCATTACGATAATCAAACCTAGCAAGAAAGAAATCAACGTCGCCAATGTTGCAAATCCGGGCACATCGACCTTGCCAAGCAAGGCGCTTACTATCACTACAGTGCCATACCCAAAGCTTACCAAGGACACTATTAGTCCAATTGCCGATACCAATCTGACAGGAGCAAAGGAGAACGAGAAAATAGAGTCAATCAGCAATTTCCATTTTTTCCCGAATGTCCAGCGAGACTTACCGTGCTCGCGTGCTTGACGAACGTAGGGTATTTTTTCGGGGGTGAAGCCCAGCCAGTAAGGGAACAATGGAAAGTTAATATGCTTACCGCTGTCTTTTAAATATGACAAGAGTTGCTTATCCATGAGCGCCAGATCAAAGCCATTTTTTGGGTAACTTGCAAGCACGAATTTTCTAAGCAGTTGGTAGTACACGGCAGAAAAAACTTTCGAACCCATGGGATCTAAACGATCAGTACGCTCACAAATAATGTACTTGGCACCGCGCTGCCAGCGCTCGACCATGTCGGGGATAAGTTCTGGTGGATCTTGAAGATCTGCCGCTAAAAATAGAAAACAATCCCCGGTAATATAATTCAGCCCAGTTTTAATGGCGCTGATTGCGCCAAAATTACGACTCAACTTTATCACTTTTGTGCTGGGGCGTGTGATGACAAACTGCCGAAGAAAATTGAGTGAGTTATCCTTTGAGCCATCATCGACAAAAATCAATTCAAGCATAACTTCTTGTTGCTTGAGTAACCCTTCGATATATAAAAGTTTAGTGAATAAATCCGGTAACGAGCCTTCGTTATAATATACCGGAATCACAATGGATAGCTTTTTCATCAGTTCACCTACTGTGTTGGTTTGGTGGCGGACAAGCTGGGGCGCAGCAGCGTAAGCAGGCCAATGAGACAGAGCAAGGTCACTGCAAGGAAAACGCCGTACATCTGATGTGAGATCCACGGGCCAGAATACATATAGAGCATCTGATCAGGGAACGCCTGGAAATTTCCGGTCCACGGGCCTACGTTGATGGTCAGCCAGAATCTGGAAATAATCAGACCCATTCCTGCGATAGAGTAAGTAAACCACCAGTCGATTTTGCCATCATTCGCCAACCGGTTCAGGACTTGGCAGGTCAGCATGGCGAGTGCCGGCCAGGCATTCAGGAACTGGCGCGATTCGGACCCAATCGATAAAAACGCGAACAGAGCAATATAAACGGTTAAACCCAACCCCTCTTCTTTGACCTGTGCAGCCACGCGTGGCCACAGCAAAATTGCAACCAAATAGAAAGGCCCGTAGTGCATAGCGTGTGCGATGACGTTTACGAGTGGGTTGGATAAAGACGCCTGCGTGAACAGTCCTAAATAGCTGGTAATTGTGAGAGGACCTGGGGTTCTATCTGAGTATTGATACACGATGGCTTTGACGGCGATATAAAGTAAAACCCCCATCACCACTGGAATGATCTTTATGTGTTTTGACGCACGCAGGGCCGAAGGCACATCGATAAGATGTTTCAAGGCCAGATAAATATAACCAATGAACAGTAGAACGCTGAACGGAACAATCTGGACTTTAAATAAGGTGGTTCCTGGAGACTGTCGTAGCCCGTTGTAATATAAGTAGCCGGCGAGGGAGATCAGTGAAAGCGCGACCAGTAATGCTAACAAGCGGCTATGCAAGCCGGGGTAACGCACAGCGACCTGAGTTCGCCCTAACATGATCATCGGTAGGGCGCCGTATAACATAGTGGGCCAGACAAAACAGCATAGAAAACTGAGCAACACCAGGAGCCAAAAGCGGCTGCTAATATAGGCATAAAAAATCCCCAGCCCTAATACATAACCAGACATATCAGTAAGCGTAGGATTATAGGAAAGATTCGTAAGTACTGGATAGTTGAAAAAAAGCGCACTAAACCCTAGAAAATAAATCTGCCTCTGCCACTGATAGTGCCTGCCAATTAAGAACAAAAATGCTGCTGCAACGACTAGCAACCCCACATTAAACAAGTAAAAAGCATGTATCACCTGAGGGGTCGAAAGGGACTTATACCCGAGCAACTGAGTGACCTGGTGAATAATTATAGAGGGAAGCAAGCGACCGACATAATATTCGGAAACTAGATGACTGTTGAGGATTTCCATGGTGTCGCGCTGTGCCCAATCAGCGTAAGCCGCGCCATCCCAGCCAAGGCCATTATTATGCTGGATTCTCTCACCATGGTTGTAGTTAAAGCAAAACCAGAAGATTATAAAGAATATGCCCAAGCAACCTACGAGTGTATGCCGTTCAATTCGTTGCAATGTATTATTCATGAAGTTGTATTTTCTTGTGTTAGTTAGCCTGCAGGTCTTGCTTAATATCTTGCATCGGATGCGCGACCATCTTTACAAAGTCACAGAGTAAAAGAGCTAATCAAATATACAGACTCATAGACGTTCCCTATCGGACCTGTAACTTTTTAATAAGTCAAAATAATATCGCATTTCCACGATTTAACCAAGCTAAGCAAGCATCAATTTGGTGGGCCTCTGCTATGCTTAGACCTTTTCGATGAGACTGCACACATGTAAGGGGAATACTCACTCCCGGATTTGCTTGAACGGATGTACGAGAATCAGCTCGCGTTAGAAGCTGCTCTGATGGAATTGGCTCTCCAAAGCGAAAAACAAGGCCAGGATGAGGTTGGCAATAACGTAAGCGCTCCATAAACCCCACCGACTACAAGATGGGTAGAGCGCTTAGCTGGGCGATACCGGCGAGCAGTTCCACGGCAACAGCGCTTCGTAATCTCCAACCGAGGTCGCCAGTGGTAGCCGTTCTAATGCGTGGCGCAGCCACGCATAGGGCTCTTGGCCGTTGGCTTTGGCAGTCTCGACCAAGCTGTAAAGTTGAGCACTGGCGGTCGCGCCTTTGGGTGTGTCGCTAAACAACCAGTTCTTTCTTCCGATGACGAAGGGTCTGATCGCGCGCTCGGCAGCGTTGTTGTCGATTGGCAGATAGCCTTCCTCGACATACCGCTCCAGTTTGTTCCAGTTACTTGCCAGATAGCCGATGGCCTTGCCCAAGGCGTTCTGAGACGTAACTTGTGGCTGCGTCTTTTCCATCCAGCTTTTTAACTGAGCCAGTACTGGCAGACTCCGATCATGACGGCCGGTTTTACGATCGTCGTCACACGCATCCTTTAGATCACGCTCTACGCCATACAGTTTGTTGATCAAGTTCAGCGCGATGTCGGCACGTCCTGTCTTGCCTTTAGGCTGCACTTTTTGTGCTTCCACGAACTTGCGACGAGCATGCGCCCAACACCCTAGACGCTCGACCCTGGCTTGCGCGCCCAGCGCGTTGTAACCGGCGTAATCATCGGTCATCAGATAGCCGCGATAACCTTCGAGCAGGCGCGTCGGTACCTCCTGCGCACGGCTGGTGGAGTAGTCAAAAAGGATCACTGGTTTATCTGGCGGGCCGCCGGTTTGCACCCACATCCAAGACTGGCTGCCTGGGTCTCGGCCAGGCTCTTTCAACACCTGTACCCGTGTTTCATCGCAGTGGATAACGCGGCTGCCCAGTAGGCTATCGCGCATTAAATTCAGCAGCGGCTGGAAGTGTTCACCGCACTGGATAACCCAGCGTGCCAACGTCTGGCGCGGGATATCGACGCCATGGCGGCCCAAGACTTTTTCGAAACGGTGAAGCGGTAGTCCATCGACGTACTTAGTGGTCAGCAACATCGCCAGAACACTTGGGCTGGCCATGCTTTTTTCAATCAGTTGAGCCGGCTTGTCAGCAGTGACCGGCGCCATCTCGCAGTCGCGGCAACCGTAAACTTTGCGAACGTGTCTGATCACACGGATCTGCATCGGCACGATTTCAAGCTGCTCGCTGACTTCTTCGCCAATCGTGTGTTTGCGGCAGCCGCAGACGCACGTCAGTTCATGTTCGGGAAGTTCGTGGATGATCTCGATACGCGGCAGATCGGCGGGCAGTGGCTTGCGTTTACTGCGGCGCTTGGTCGGGGCAACGACCTCTTCATCTGAGGCTTCGTCCACAGGCTCGACGACGCTTTCTACTTCATTGAAGAGGGCCAGTTGCGGCGTTGCCGCATCAGCTGTTTGCTCGGACTTACGTCCGAACAGACGCTGAAGCAGGAGGGCATTCTGTTCTTCTAGCCGAACAATCTTTCCTTTATCCATCTGACGCTCGTCGAGCATCTGCCCAAGCATTTGCTTGAGCAGAACGGGATCATCTGGAAGATTTTCGGGCAAGGAATTCATGCCCTGGATTATACCGAATCAGGCTACGAATCGCGGCGTCAAAACTTGATGAGGACGTTTGCGCCAGAGGTCAAAGCCATCGAGCATCCAGTTGAGTTCCTGCACGGTCAGAACGATAGCCTCGTCGGTGGCGTCCGGCGATGTTTTGAATCGTTCGGACTCGAGGCGCTTGAGCCAAAGGCAGAACCCGTTGCGCTCCCAGTACAAAATCTTCACCCTGTTGCGCGACTTGTTGAGGAAAACGAAAAGTACGGGGTCGAAGACCGCCACCTTTATAGCCAACTCGACCAGCGCCGCCAGGCCGTCGATAGATTTCCGGAAGTCGACGGGCTTGGGGTACAGATACACTTTTTCGACTTTGGCATCGGGTCGCATCATGGCGAGCTGGCTCCTGAGGGAATCGGGAGCACAGCATCCGGGATCAGATCAGCGCTTTGAAGGTGGGGTTTATGGAGCGCTTACAAAAGACCGGTCAATGACCGGTCTTCTACGTTATCCCCTTAGTTGATCACCAACCTTTCGCGATTCTTTTCCAGCAGTGCCTTTCCAATGCCTTTCACTTCCAATAATTCGTCCACCGCCGTAAACGGACCATTGCTTTCACGGTAGGAGATGATTGCCTTAGCCTTCGCGGCACCGATACCGAAGAGGTCACGACGCAGAGTTTCAGCGTCAGCGGCATTGAGGTTGACCTTCGCTGCTTGATCAGCCTTGGTCACTTGTGCGGAGATGGGAGTTTGGGACTCGGGCTTGCTGGAGGGTGCTGCGCTGGTAGCGATAGAAAGGGTGCTGAGAAAGGCGAAAATCAGAGAAGATATATAAGTGTTTTGCATCATTGACGCTCCATGACATCGTTGAGAGAAGAGCAGCTTTTCCAAAGCTGCTCTTCTAACCTAGGCGATGATTAGAAGGTGTCAAAAGTGGGTGCGTAACAGAGTGTTAACTCAGGGTTCCAGGCGGCGTTGCTGAAATATCCAGTCGACGATTTCGCCATCGGGGGAGTAGCCGCTAACAGTGCCTCGCAAGAGTTGGCGGACCCGAGTGTAATCATCTTCCTCAACAGCGGCCAACAACTCGCCGAGTTTGGCTTTGAATATGTCCCATGACAAATAATCTTCGTTTGCACTCATGATCATCGGATGTTGTGTAGCGACTACGTTGTCACCAATGAGTAACTCTTCGTAAAGTTTCTCACCTGGACGCAGTCCCGTAAATTCAATGGCGATGTCTCCATGGAGGTTCTTGTCGGAACGCACACTCAGACCGGACAGATGGATCATCTTTTCTGCCAGCTCCACGATTCTCACAGGTTCGCCCATGTCCAATACGAATACATCGCCCCCCAGCCCCATGGAACCAGCCTGGATTACCAACTGTGCGGCCTCAGGAATGGTCATGAAGTAACGTGTAATCTTCGGATGGGTCACCGTGATCGGTCCGCCCGATTTGATCTGCTTGTGAAAAAGCGGAATTACCGATCCCGACGAACCCAGCACATTGCCAAAGCGAACCATGGTGAAGCGAGTTTTGTTGACACAGGAAACGTTAGATTTGTCCCCAAACAGCACCGGAGCAGGTTCGCGGCTAAGCGCCTGCAATGTCAATTCAGCCAGACGTTTCGTGCTGCCCATGACGTTGGTAGGACGCACAGCCTTGTCCGTGGAGATCAGCACGAAGTTGGTAACGCCGGCCCGGAGCGCCGCCTGGGCGGTATTCACCGTCCCTATCACATTATTCAACACACCTTCGGCAATATTGTGTTCAACCATAGGCACGTGCTTGTAGGCAGCGGCATGGTAAACCGTGTCAACATGCCAGGTTTTCATGACATCCAGCAACTTCGACGGATCACGAACCGAGCCTAGAATCGGCAGAATCCGCGTCGTTAATGATGCTCGGCTCACACTCAGCTCAAGCTCTGAAAGAATGCTGTAGAGATTAAATTCGCTATGTTCGAACAACAATAATGTCTTGGGCTGCTGCAAGATGATCTGTCGGCAGAGTTCAGAACCGATTGATCCCCCTGCGCCAGTCACAAGGACACTTTTCCCCTTAATGCAGTGCTCCAGCAGCTCGCCTTGCGCAGGCACAGAATCACGGCCTAGAAGGTCAGCAATATCTACCTCCTGGATATCATCTACCTTGACCCTCCCACTCGCCAGATCCATGAACCCAGGGACACTGCGTACGTGCAGGGGAAAGCATTCTAAGAGCCCTAGAATCTCTCGACGACGCCCACGGTTTGAAGAGGGGATCGCGAGCAATATCTCCTGAGCCCCCGTTTCATCGATCATTCGCTGGATATGTTTAGGTTTATATACATGCAATCCAGCAATCACCCGATCTGCGATGCCGCTATCGTCATCAATGAAGGCAACCGGTCGCATGACCCGCCCCATTCGCAAAGCAGCGACCAATTGGTTGCCCGCTGCTCCCGCCCCATAAATCGCGACTTTCGGCAATCCATCGTCTCTATTGGTGAAGGGGACATGTTGTGCAGCGGCAAACCAGTCACCTAAGAAATATTGACGCATCGCTAACCGCAAACCACCTACCATGATCAAACTCAACCACCAATAGTTGAATATGATTGACCGTGGAATAACATTTTCATGATTGCTGTACCAATAAAAAACAACGCCGAGTATCAACGCGGACAAGCTTACCGCCTTGACAATAGCGATCAGTGCATCATTACCGAAATAGCGCATTACAGCACGATACATGCCAAATCGGATGAAAAAAGGGATAGTAACGATTGGTGCTGTAACAAAAAGCCAAGTGTGCATTACTAGAGGATTAGCAAGATCCTCGATCCCAAGCCGAACGACGAAAGCCATCCATAACGAAAACCAAACCAAAAATATATCGGTAATGACTTGCAGAACACGTTTCTGCCGACGCGGGAGACTCAGCAAATAGGCACGTAATTTATCCATAATTTCTACAATTACCATTATTACCAATAAAGTTTAGCTCCCCTCAACGACGTGCCGTCGTGTCGTTGACTGCCTGAGAGCTAGAGCCAGCGGATAGTGGTGATCTGCGCAAGCCGGATGGCACAGTCTATACGTCTTATCGGTGGATAGGTAGCGCGCCTGCCATGGTCAATCACACCAAGCCAAACGCTAGACCTTGGCACCACAGATTGGGTTCTATTCGGGTTACTCTGCTTGCCCAGCATTAAACCTGAAGCCCAACCATACCAGTGGTACGTACGCAACTAACGTCATAGCCAGTCCATCAAGTTGGAAATGCATCATGCAAAATGCAATAGGCAGCAACCAAAAGATGTTAATCAAAAGCGCTGCGATTGTGACGGGCAAGTGTTTGCCGTAACGTCGGGACGCAAACTGATACGCATGGCTTCGATGCGCTTCATATACCTTCTCGCCGCGAATAAGACGCCGGAACAGAGTCAATGTCGCATCAACGATAAACACCCCAAGCAGAATGGCCCACACCCAGAACAAGCGTGAATCGGTCCAAGCAGCATGAAGCGATAGCACACCCAGGATGATACCAAGGAATCCACTGCCCGCGTCCCCCATGAATATCCGTGCAGGGGGGAAGTTCCAGAAAAGAAATCCGAGTGCCGCCATCGCTAGAACTATGGGAGCCCAAATCAACGGGGCAAAACCAAAAATTGTGTAAATCAGACTTGCACCCAAACACACGCAAACGACTTCACCTGCCGCAAGCCCGTCGATTCCATCCATGAAGTTGTAGAGATTGAGCATCCAGACAAGATAAAACGCGCCCAACACTGCACCGACGTAGCCATGCTCGAGTATGAATCCCATAATCTGGAGGGAGGGTGTACCACCCAGCCAATAGAGACTCCAAGCAGCTGCACCGAAATGACCCAACAAACGCCAGCGTGCAGCAATGTGACCGTGATCATCCATGAACCCGATCAAAGCAGTGAGCGCGCCTGAACCCAATAATGCCATAGCTATGAACATGTCGGCCCAGTTGCTGGCCCAAGCAATTAACAATGCGCCCAAAAAGCTAACCACGATCGCTACCCCACCTCCCCGCGGGGTTGGGACGGAGTGAGAACTGCGCGCGTTCGGTACATCAATCAACTTACGAGAAATCGCGTAGCGGCGCAGGAGCCCCGTAAGCAGCAAGGAAATAAGTAAAACGAGGAGCAAAAACCAATAGTTCATTAAATTAACCTATGACATTTCTACTTTTTGCTGCTTGTAAAGCTTACCGGCGTTCACAAGTGCATGTTCTGGGGACACCACCGGCTTCCATTGGAGCAAATCCATGGCTTTTGAACAGTCCACGACAAGTGAACCACAGAGCTGAGTGTAGAGTGCCTCTTTACTCAATAAACGAGCGCCCATTTTCATGGCTGCCAGCGGAAACGGGAGCAGGATCAGGCGCTTTTCCATTCCGTGGGCGAGGTAGCGAAAAATATCCGCCGTGGAAACTGCTAATCCGTCACTGATCAGGAACAACTCGTTTGCCGCTGCCGGGTGCGTAATGCATAGGCGGATGAATTCAACCAGATTCTCTAGCGCGATCATGCTGCGCTGGTTTTTTACTGAACCAAACGGCACAGGAATCCCTAAAGATACCAGCTTCAAAAGACGAGCAAAATTACCGGGCGCATGGGCGGCATAAACCAGTGGAGGCCTGACAATGACCACCTCAAAGTTATCTGCCATGAGGGTAAGCAAGCCCTCTTCCGCCTCCAGCTTCGAGATTGCGTAATCGGCATGGGGAGTCAGCGGCGCGAGCTCAGTAAATGGAAGGTCAGTCGTGGCCGCCCCGTTGACACCAATTGAACTGATGAACACAAACCTCTTCACCCTAGCCGCTTTCGCACAGTTGGCTAGCAACAAGGTTCCATCGCGGTTTACCGCGCGAAACGCAACCAGAGGAGCGGTTGCCACATCATTAAGCTGGTGAGCACGCCCGGCCAGATGAACGACGCAGTCAATACCCGTGAGAGCTGAAGCCAGGGCCGCCTCATCATCGAGCGCGCCCACCACAAACTCAACGTTTTTCAGCGTAGGGGTTTCGCCGCGTATCAGGGCTCGCACGGTATAACCGCTGTTGACCAGTTGCGCACATAACGCATTGCCGACAAATCCCGTCGCGCCCGTCACTAAAATATTCATGCAGTCACTACCTCTAGAATCTCGTCAAGCCACCCTTCTAGTCGATAACGCTGATACACCTCGGTCGGAACATCGACATACTCGGACGTCAGGAAGTCTGCAGGAATGCTGGGGGCACGACGATCAATCACACAAATATTCGTATCAGAAAAAAAATCATACTCACGCACAGCCGCATTGGTGGTAATAAGTTTCTTCTTTGCACCCAGCGTCTCCAACGATCTCATTGTCAACCCGGTTTGCTGCGGATGTTCTATGTCCAATATCATCTTTGAGGCGAAGAAAATTTGCTGGACAGTACACTTGTCCAGCGGATCGAACTTAAAGTCTAAAACGCTGGCCTCCTTAAAGCCTTTGTTCGTCAACTTGTAAGTCAAATAGACCCATTTGGCCTGAAGAAAAAGATACCAGTGTTTTTTGATCGCAGGACCAAGGGCCTTATCGACTTTGGTTAAAACCTGATAACGATCGGTATGGGCGGTGCCGATAAAGCTGATATCAAACGTTATCTGTTCGGGAGCGGTCACTTCGAAACCGCGCGAGAAGAACAGCGGCCTGAAGTTTAGCCCGTATTTGGCAGCGTCGTTTCGGTCGAAGGTAAAGACGTGATGGAAGTATTTCAGGTTGTCCAGCACCCAGCGACGGTTGCCAAAGGAGTCCCACATGTACAGCACGAATACGGCGCCGCAGAACAGTTTCTGCCAACGATTAAGGGTCGTCTCGGAAAGCGTTTGGCCATTTACTACAAACACATAGTGGTAGTCGGTGGATTCGACCTGTTCAGTGTAGTAGCGATCCGCAGCCTTAATCACCCATTCCCGACGTACACGTGTAACCCCCTTCATCAAAGGGGTGGCAAAAGGTCGATCCAGTACGAAATCAACCTCTGCTCCACGACGTCTCAATTCATCGCAGATTTCCGTCTCATAACCAAAGAACTGCGGAGCAACGATTAAAATTTTCTTTCCATCCAGAAGATATTTCATTCAACATTCCGAGACTTGAGGATTTTAGCGGGGATGCCTCCCACAACGACATTGTCCGGGACGGACGACAGTAAAACCGCATTCGCTGCCACCGTAACGCTGTTACCCAACACGATGCCACCGAGCACCTTGGCACCTGCACCGAGAAGAACGTTATCCCCGATACATGGTCGGTGAGCAGCGTCATAGGTAAAATCCAGATCCTTTGCGCCTACTGTGACTCCCTGATAGATCACCGCATTTTCCCCAATCGTGAACGCTCCGATGACCGTGCCCTGAGTATGCGGGAAGAACAGACCTGGACCGATCCTGGACGCCACTGCAATTTCAATCCCGAAGAAAATAAAATTAATCAATGAAAACATCTTCGCGAGCGGTGCCAAGGGCCCTCGATGGCAGCGATGCGCCAGTCGATGGAGCAATACAGGGGCAAATCGAGGCGCCAACATGCCGATCCATAACTTGATGCTCGGACCAATGGCTTGTAGCCCCAAAAGTTGACGGTGGCGTATTGCGTCAGCTATCAGCAACTGTCGAAGGCCTGGCTGATGATCGGACATAATGTACACCTCAGTTCATCAGTTTCCGGTCACGAAGTTCTTTGTTGGCCTTCTCCAATTGATCTTCGGGAAGCGGCTGTTCGAGCACCCAGCTGGCGAACCTTTGCAAGCCCTCCTTGAGCGTGACTTTCGGCTCAAGACCTAGCAAATTTTTCAGTCGGGTAATATCGGCGTAGTTATGACGGATATCGCCGACGCGGAACTGGCCGGTCACGACAACGTTAGGCTCTTTACCAAACGCGCGAGTCAACTCCTCAGCGACGGTCCTGACTGAGGTGGCCACCCCACTGCCGACATTAATTGCGGCGTTAGGGGCAGGATTAACCGTAATACCTTTCAACAGTGCGTCGGTGACATCATCCACATGGACGAAGTCCCGACTTTCCTCCCCGTCTTCGAAAAGCGGTAGTTGGCTGTCCATTCGGATTTTTGTTGAAAAAATCGACAAAATGCCGGTGTAAGGATTGTTGAGCGACTGACGTTCACCATAAACGTTTTGCAAGCGGAATATGGCGTAGCCAATACCCATCGCCTGACAACCGATACGCAACAGATCCTCCTGGGCATACTTAGTTGCTGCATAAATTGACGCAGGCGAAACCAAGTCCGTTTCCTTCGTAGCCACCAGGTTCAGCACTGCTCCAGTGTCAGGGCATACGGGTTCCCATTGTGCCTTTGCCAGCATTTCTGCGCTGCGCGCAACGGGGAAGATTCGCTGGTTGGTAACCGAGTGGACGTAAGCGCCTTCGCCATAGATCGACCGACTGGAGGCAAGCACAACCCGTTTGACCTGATGACTCACGTGACCTAGCACATCAAGCAACAATGCCGTGGCCTGTGTATTGACCTCGTTGTATTTAGCGACCTGATACATCGACTGACCGGTGCCGGTTTCGGCCGCCAGATGCACGATGCCATACACCCCAACAAGCGCTCGCTCCCAATCCGAAGCGCGGGTGACATCGCCACGAAAAAACTCGACGCCATCGCTGGACAGCCATTCAAGATCGACAGGAACCTCACCATGTACCTGCACCGACAAGGAATCAAGGATGCGAACCTTGAAACCCGAAGCAAGCAATTTAGGCACTAAATGTGACCCAATAAAGCCTGCCCCACCTGTTACCAATATCAATCCAGCCATTTGGAACTCCTATTATTTAACGAGAGAGCTATGTGCTCATTCTAACTAAAATCTTCTACGATTGAATGCCCTGTAGATGAAGCAAAAAATCATCGCCAGTACGAATTGAAATAAAATCGGCAAGAGAAAAAACATATCATAAAATATTGAAAAAATGAGAACCTGCAAGGCTACGGCATAAGCAAAGATCCCCCAAGGCCGGCCTTTACGCGCAACACCATAGATAAAACAACAACAAAACTGAATAAAGGAGACGATGAAAAAAGCGCCTACAGGACCAAAATCGGAGACGAATCCAGAGTAGAAAGTCGCTGCGTTTAAATTTCCGTCTACAAATACAAACAAATCGCTCCGCTGGTCAAAACCAAACCAGACTTTGAGTGCGCTGGGAATCAGATTGTAGAAGGAGTAGCCAAAACTATAAGCAGGCTGCAACGTATCAACATTATAGAATAGATTGCTCATGCCTGATGTAAGATAAACATAGAACCACAGGAAGCCACTGGGCAACGCGGAGAAAAACCACTCGTAGTCTTTACTGACCAGATAAGAAAACGGGTTCAATACCTGTCGTAGATCACCCACATAACCGAACAGGAAAATCGCCGCTATTGCAGACACAATCAGAGTTACAATCACTCTAAAACTGAGGGTGCGCATCAGGAAAAACACACCCACCACTTGTATAATCGCACTCAAGAGAATGCCACGTCCAAGCATCATGACTGGCCAGCAGAGCAGCAATAGAATAAAAATCACAATGCGGAACCTGGGTCGTACAAAATATAAATACGCCAGCGCCGTCACGACCTGCAAATACATTGCATTCATTATTCCGTGAAAAGACGGAATACCGAAATCGGTATACAATCGCCCATCCCCGACGTAGTTCCAGTACAGCGGAAAACCACGCTGCACATAGACTTCGAAACAAGTCCCCACCAGCCATATCCAAAACAGCGTCTTAAGGTAACCCCGCACGCCGGCCTGATACCTGCTAAATGTTTCGGCGTCTGGCTTGCGAGAAGGCCTGCCCAGAATCATATAGATTAAGAGCATGCTCATCATATTCATTATAATAAGCGTCAGTCCGACCGCATTGATCGGGACCAGATTGGTGGTAGCCCCCAGACAGTACAGCAGTAATACGCCTCCCCATACCGAGCAAAAGACAAATACAGGATTACCCATCAGATAATGACTCCCATATTAGCCCATGACGCGTTTGATGAGGTATTTGAGACGACCGCCTGAGAGTCTGATTATTGCATTCCCACCAGGCACGTATCGATTTGCCCAAGCGACCGCATACAGCCCTATATAGGTAGGCGCCTTGGGCGCGTGCCCCATAGCACGGGAAGCAAGCGAGAGCGCCAGTGTGGGATCAAGTTTTAGCTGACGGAAGCTCTCCCCCGCGATGTAACGTGCCTTCGCCCGCGCAATCAAGGCTTTCAAGTGCGGACCCTGACCAAACTTCTCAGCGAAATAATCAAGCGCCAGAAGCGATTCCTCCAGAAGATCATAGGTCTGCATGCTTGCACCGCCCGCGTGCTTGCGATATCGCGCCAAAACTTCATCGATTTTATACAAACGCCCACCCATGGAAACTTCAAGGAAAAACAGCCAGTCGCTGACTGTCTTGAGCCGAGCGTCGTAAAGACCTTTAGGCAGCGCATCGCGACGGATCATGATTGAGCAGCCCCCGGGAATCCCGCCCTTGAGCAGTAAATCCTCGGTGGAGTAGACATCCTCACGAGCGTGCTGATTGGTTGTAAAAATAGTCCTGTTGGTTTCTGAGTCGAAGATCTCTACAGGGTGATAAGTCAGCACTACGTCAGGCAAGCAATCCATGACGGCTACTTGCTTGCTGATTTTACCCGGCAACATAAGATCGTCGCCAGCAAACAGTGATATATACTCACCCTCGCAAAGACCAAGTGCCTTGTTGCAGTTGAGAGTGACACCCAGATTTTCCGTATTAATAACAGCTGTTATTTTTTCCGGATAACGCAAGC
Organism: Pseudomonas sp. RA_15y_Pfl1_P11; assembly: GCF_963970975.1. NCBI lineage: Bacteria > Pseudomonadati > Pseudomonadota > Gammaproteobacteria > Pseudomonadales > Pseudomonadaceae > Pseudomonas > Pseudomonas sp. RA_15y_Pfl1_P11. The sequence continues at coordinate 209,836 of NZ_CAXAOY010000001.1, read as the reverse complement.
AATAAGTAGAAATAATCTCTGCCGTTTTATCTTGCGACGCATCGTCACAGACAACAACTTGGATATTGTCGTAATCTTGGTTCAAGATAGAGTCCAACGCTGCCGCCACATAGCGCTCTGCATTATAAGTAGGCATCATCACGCTAACTTTTTTCATTTCATACCTCTAATAAAACGGCCTGCCACATACACCGTAAAGATAAAATAAAATAGATAGTTCAAGACAAATGCATACATCGCGCCAATCAAGCCAAATATTGGAGTAAGGAAATAAACGCCAGCAACATAGGTCATCCCAAAAAAAATTTCAGAAATCAGGAATGTTCTAGTCATTGCTTTGGCCAGCATAATGAACGACAAAATGAAAGAGGCGACCTTGATCACATCACCTATTAACTGGGGCGCATAGAGATAGAGGGACCCAGTGAACTCGTCAGAGAACAGGATCCATGTAATCAGGTCTCGAAAGCAATAAATACCCAGCGCCAGCACACTGACGACAGGGATTAGATATTTATAAGCGGTTTTTATTTCATCAACGAATAGTTTTTTCTCGGTGATAGAAGAAAGCTTTGGAAGATAGTAGACGCTGATAGCCATCGTCACGAACAGCAAATAGGCTTCAGACACCTTGCTGACTGCCTGCCAATAGCCAACCTGTTCCCAAGTAAATCTATCTGCCAAGATGTTTCTCACCAAAATCTGCAATAAAGGCGCTAACAGCGCTGACGTCAATGTCATCAATGAATAGTAGGAAAGCTTTTTTAGAATCTCCTTATCCAGCGAACACTTGAAGTAGTTAAAATTAAAGTATGCACTCTTATAATAGAATACAAGGCTAATTATCAGTAGACTGGCTTGCGCAAGCAAGAATGCAAGCAACACTCCATACAACTGATAAAAATAGCCCAGTATCAAAGGTGCCAGAACCCCCACGACTGCGCCGCCCACATGAATGCCGGCAAGACGTTTTACGTCCATCATTCCATTGACGATCGCGATGATCAAATTATGCAGCGCGACAAAGACCTGTGCAAACGCCAGCACTACGATCAGGCTTTGATAGCGAAGATCCCCCAGCAGCCATATAGTAATCTGCTCACTCAGGCACAGTACGGTCACACACATAATCAGCGAAGATATCATCGAAAAGCAGAACGCTGAATTCAACAACACTTTTACATAATTATCTTGATCGCGATATTCCGCTAGATACTTAACAACCCCCGACCCTACGCCCCCGCCTGCGAATACCACAAGCAGCGCCGTCAGACTCATAAATTGACCCAACTGAGCGACACCCTCGGGGCCAGCCAGAACTGCGACCAACTTCATCACCAGAAACCCCGAGAGTAACCTCGCAAGCGTGGCGACGGAAGTTATTACTCCTGTGCGTAGTATATTCAAATTTTACTCAATCTATCACCATGTAGCCAACAACCGGATAATTCGCCTGAATAGCCACTCATGCATCCGGCCAAAAAACTTACTCAAGAAAACTGATTTAGACTTTCAATGACACGATCAACCTCTTCAGGGGATGTCGCCGTGCTGAGTGGCAAACTCAGTACCTGCTGATGAATGGCTTCGGTGATGGGGAGTTGGCAAATGGAGAGCTCTCTATAGGCTTGTTGACGGTGAGCAGGTATCGGGTAATGGATGAGTGTATGAATGCCGTTTTTATACAAGTGAGCCTTCAGTGCATCACGCTTGGGGCTCTTCACAACAAACAGGTGCCAAACATGTTGTTCGTACCGAGCGGCCACGGGCATTTGCAGTTCGCTATTGGTCACACCCTGAATGTAACGGTTGGCCAATTCGCGTCGCACACTGACCTCATGATCGAGATACCGCAGTTTCGTCCTGAGCATAGCAGCCTGGATCTCGTCAAGACGGCTATTCACTCCCTTATACTGGTTTTCGTATTTTTTGTAACTGCCATAGTTACCCAGCGCTCGGACCACGGAGGCCAGTTCGCCATCATTGGTCGTCATGGCCCCGCCGTCTCCAAGCGCCCCCAGATTTTTACCGGGATAGAAGCTGAAACCCGAGGCATCTCCCCAATTCCCTGCCCGACGCCCATCAATACTCGCGCCATGGGATTGCGCCGAATCTTCAAGCACCAGCAAACCATGCTCTTGAGCAATAGCGCACAGTTTAGGCATCTCTGCCAACTGGCCGTAAAGGTGCACAGCCAGTATAACTTTGGTACGCGGGGTTATAGCGCGTTTCACACCCTCGGGCGGCAGATTGAAACTGGCTTCGTCAGGCTCTACCAATATTGGGGTCAGGCGGTTCTCCGTTATCGCCAGAATACTGGCGATATACGTATTGGCTGGAACGATCACTTCATCGCCCTCAGACAGCTTGCCCATTTCTTTCCAAGCCCGTAGTGTCAGCGTCAATGCATCAAGGCCGTTCGCTACTCCGACGCAATATTTTGCGCCGCAATAATCGGCGAATTCTTGCTCAAAACTTGACAGCTCATTACCCCCGACATACCAGCCCGAATCGATCACCCGCGAGCAGGCCGCCTTCAGCTCTTCGGAATACACGTCGTTAATTTTCTTCAAACTAAGAAAGTCAATCATTTTAATAAAACCTCATAAGAGTCGATGGTCATTCCCCGAGCACCGAAGCTCTCTTTTTGTGCTAAAAGGCCAGTGTTAAGATATTGTCCCTGATCTTCTGTAGATATACCGAAACTAAAATATTCGAACCCATCTGATTGGCTTTTCTGAATACAGAATTCGATTAGGCAATCCAGCGCGCCAAGATCTTTACCCTCTTCACTGGTCGCAAGATATTGGGTGTGAACGACATTTTCAAATTTGAAAAGCAGCGCACCAGCGAGCATTTTTTCTTCATGCACTACTGCCATTAAAGAAATCTGGTCAGGGAACAGCGACGACAGGTGAATCAGCTCCGGCGCGGTATGGACAGGTACTGCATCGTGCTTTTCCAGTACACCACTGAGCAGCCCGAGGAACCCCTCCAAATCGGTAGACGGCGCGGCTACCAAGTTATTTTTCTTCGCGCGAGCGATTAGCCACTTCCTGCCCTTGGACAACTTCATCCTGTCTTTGAGATAGATAACACTCGATAGATCTCGGCGACTCAGCCGTGCGTCTACGCGAAATAACCCATACAGATCTTCCTGAGCCCCATGACGAGCAAAGATATAGGGGACGGCCTTATAAATAAGCTTTTCAAACCCATATTGCGCGCAGAATCCTTTCAGGGCTTCAAAGCAGTCAAGCACGGCTCTGGCTTTGACTTTCTGTGACAGCACCAAGCCACCATAGGTAAGGCCACCATGGCTGGACAGCGTATCTGCTTTCTGCGATGCCGGCATGACCGCGATTAGCGTATCGTCTTCATAAAACATAATCGAAGCATCGACGAATCGATCGGCGTGATACTCCATGAAGTCTCTTTTAAACATGAACAGAGGTGTCTTGGCCTCTGCAATAAACCGATTCCAGATCTCTTTCTTCTCTGTCGAGTAAAACTCGCAAACTACCATTCAACTAACTCCGCGACACCAAAACCTTCCGCGCCCATATTATTGCCGTTATAGAAGCAGAATATCTTGCCGCTGGCATTAACCAGTCGTGGGTAGCAGAGGTGGATCGAGTCGAATCCTTCTGGGGACAGCGTTAAACCGAACTCCGCATCGCAGCGCGTCCAGCTCTTGCCATCCGTGGAGATGGCGACACCTGGGAAATAGTCCTCTCCGGAGGTACTACCTTTGGTGTAAAACATGTAGTAGACATTATTATTTTTATACACCGATGGACGACCAATGCGGTATTCGTCGCCTTCCACATCAATGCACTTTATTCCAGGTCGATCGAATACAACACCATCAGCCGATTCGGTATACCAGATATTGTAATTTGGGAAATACTTACCTTTGATCAACTCCCAGGAATCACCAACCGCGTACCAAGCCTTCCATACGCCGTCCTCGAATAAAACCGAGTGGATCGCGCGGATAGTCGTACCCCCGTGTGCGCGGTCCATTACCGGGGCTTCTGAAACACGCTGGAAAGTATTCCCACCGTCGCTGCTTTCTGCCAAACCGGTGAACGCTAGAAACTTGGCGCGCTTGACCAATTGGAAGCCGACGTAATACATGCGCAAGATATCGCCAACCCTGACGATATCTCCCATGATCACACCATTGTCGTCAAAGCAGCCGTCGCGTCCGCGGTCGAGAACAGGCTGTTCGGATACGCCTAAGACTAGGGTGGGGTCGTTGGCGCATACGTCAACGTAGCCTATTCTGCTGATGCCCTCTTTGTCTCGAAAACCGGCGTAGATGCGTATGACATCTTCGTTGAGAAGGATGGGCATTGGTGTCAGTGCCGAGTTACTTTTCCAATCGTCAATACCTGACTGCGAAAATACGTGACCTAATTTATTCCATTTCATAGTCGGCGCCTTCACAACTTAACCGAGAGCGAACTTTTCCTGGGCATCTCTTTGGCGGGAGCTCCGTAATAGATACGCTCAGGCTCCTTTAAGCTTTTCGACACCAGAGACCCCGAGGCAACAATACAATCGCGAGCGACAGTAATATGGTCATTTAGCGTAGCATTGACACCTAGAAACGACGAATTTCCGATACGGCAATAGCCAGACACTACAACATGGGAGGAAAGGAAACAGTTATCTTCGATAACAGAACGGTGACCGATGTGATTACCACTCCAAAGAATCACGTTATTACCTATCTCAACAAAAGGCTGTACGGTATTATCTTCAAATATAAAACAATTCTCACCAATTACTGCGTTCCGCCAAACAAATGCGCGGGAACTGATATAAGTTGCGCAGGTGTAACCCATTTCCTTTACCGAGTGATACAGCCTAGTTCGCAGGCGATTTAGCTGCGAGGCAGGAATAGCAACAAAGACTTCATACTCGGCGCAGGGGAAATGCGCTCGTATATCTTCAAGGGCAACAATCGGCAAATCATAGAGGCTTTGAATATCTAAATACTCACGTTCAACAGCAAAGCCGAAAACTTCGTAAGCAGAATCATAGGTAAAATATTCGTAAGCGATCATCGCCAACTCGCCCGCGCCAACAATTACTAATTTCTTATGCTTTTCCATTTTTGACTTCCCTTATAAATTGGTCATAACTTCGGATGTAGTCGGATTCATTGAAGTGTTCGCTGGCGAAAACCAGCAAAACACAATCCGGACTAAATTCATGCATTTCACGCCAAAGCATATTCCTGATAATTAGCGCCTTGGTGCTTGAATCGAGCAGCACGGTCTCTCTGGTCTCACCATCGTCAATGATCATTTTACAGCTGCCGGAAACACAAATCGCCATTTGTTCCAAGCGACGGTGTGCGTGGAACCCACGACTGACATCCGGCTGGGTGCCAAATATGTAATAAGCACGCTTGATGGCAAACGGTATGTTCTGCCCCTGCTCCAGCGCAATCAGGCTTCCACGCTCATCACCGATCACGCGAAGGTCAACCAACTCCTTTGCTCCAAGCAAAAACTCCGAATGGCGACTTGCATTTGCCAGTAAAGGGGCAGCTGCATCTTTCGCGCTGACTAGGGAGCCCGGCAGTTCAGGCCAGGTGATTCCAATTGCGGGGTCATCCCAGCGAATGCTTCTTTCGGATGCCTGATCATAGACATCTGTGGTTTTGTAGAGAAAATGCGTTTCGTCTTCAAGGGCAACGAAGCCATGCGCAAAACCCTCGGGAATCCAAAGTATTCGCTGATTGACCGCGCTGAGTTCCACGCCTGTCCATTGTCCGAACGTGGGTGATTCTGCGCGTATATCCACCACAACGTCATACGCAGAGCCACGAGTTACCCGTACGAGCTTACCTTGAGCATGGGGCGGCAGTTGGTAGTGGAGACCTCGAATCACACCCTTTTTAGAGCAAGAGTGATTGTCTTGAACGAACGCGCGAGGCACTGGAAGCCCTCTCGCCTTCAGGGCGTCGTGAAACACTGCTTCATTGAAGCTCTCTAAAAACCAGCCGCGGTCATCGCTGAATACTTTCGGCTCGATGATTACAACGTCAGGTATTGATGCTTGTATTAACTTCATTCGCCTGACGCCTCTTCCAAAAGCATTTTTAGGTACTGACCGTAACTGGTCTTTTTCAATTTTTCCGCCTGAGTGGCCATCTGCTCTCGGCTAATCCATCCGTTGCAGAATGCAACTTCTTCCAGACAGGCAACTTTAAGACCTTGGCGATTCTCAATGGTGTGAACAAACTGGCTCGCCTCTAACAGTGACTCATGGGTGCCAGTATCTAACCATGCAAAGCCACGTCCAAGCATTTCCACAGTCAGTGATTTATCGTTCAGATAGGCCTGATTCACGTCGGTGATCTCAAGCTCGCCACGCGATGATGGCTTAATGCCCTTGGCAATATCCACCACACGATTATCGTAAAAATACAATCCGGTCACTGCATAGTTTGACTTGGGCACTTTTGGCTTTTCTTCGATGCTCAGGGCCACACCTTCTGCATCGAACTCAACCACTCCGAAACGCTCTGGATCGGAAACGTGATACCCAAAGATCGTCGCGCCTGCTTGCTGAGCCATCGCCGACTTCAAATTATCCGAAAAACGCTGACCATAGAAAATATTATCCCCGAGGACCAAGCAACATGGATCGTTGCCAATAAATTCCTCGCCAATCAGGAACGCCTGAGCAAGACCGTCAGGGCTGGGTTGTTCGGCGTAACTCAACTGAATACCGTATTGACGGCCGTCGCCAAGCAGTTTTTTGAAACCGGGTAGATCATCAGGCGTGGAAATGATCAGAATTTCCCGCATTCCGGCAAGCATCAGCACAGACAGCGGATAGAAAATCATCGGCTTATCGAAGACAGGCAGCATCTGCTTCGATACGCCTAGCGTGAGTGGGTACAAGCGTGTGCCTGAGCCGCCAGCGAGGATAATTCCTTTGCGTTTGATGTCCGTCATATCTTTGCTACTTCCTAAAATATCCAAATTGCGCCCCATAACCCACTGGCCATGCGCATAAATTCGCTGTAGTTTCTCGGTATTGCTGCATAAGTTCAATGACTGGCTTCTGTGCATTGAGTATCGGCGTTCGCTCCACAGTCCAGAGCGGGTCAAATCATCGACGACAAAACGAGCACCAACCCAGCGAAGCTGCAAACTGAGATGTCACTTTTCACAAAAAGGAGGAAACCACGAGTCCGGGAAATCCGAGGCTTTACACAGCTTTTTCAGGCCTACCTCTTTAAGAATTGATTCTTGAGAAACCGCATACCGTTGATCAATTTCGGGAATTGAGTACCACATCACTTTACACAGGATCAATCCGCGAAAGAAAATTCCGTAGCCTAAGTCTCCGTCGCTCTGCAAGCCAGGACTTGCAAGCCCTAAATTTATTGACTGAACATTGCCAGATTGGAAGTAGGCGGGTAATGTCCAACGGATCCATCTACTGATACAGGCGCTCTCAGAATGAAACTCGCTTCTGCCCGATTAAAAAGCGCTTGGCGAGATAAATACACATGGCCATCACCCTAAAGTCTACCAAAAAAATCTGAGCGATACGGCCGTCGGTGGGAACATCCGATTTGCACTTTACAAGTGCCTTCTTCGATCTGCAGAGCATCAACGCCCAGAAAGAACTAGAAACTTGCTAGTTATTGGCCTCGTCGCACTTCGCACTGCCGGAATCTGGATTGCCCAACGTAGAGCATGAGCAAGGTTGCTGACGGGTCCGACTGACCAAAGAGACAATCTTGGTCTCCTTGCCGTTTTCGCAACTCCAACAAAGTGCGCTTAGCTTGCCCTCGAATGAAAAATCTTAGCGAGGCCTTTCAAGGAGAAAAAAAGTAAAGGAAATTCTGAATAAGCCAGATATCGCTCGATGACTCTGCCAGGATTGCCGAAAATTTGAGCCGCGTCATTGCGACGCAGCACAGCAGTGAAGGGGCTGTGCGACAAAATTATCTGAAGACGGCGCCCCAACATCGAACACCGAACCTCGGCACATCAAGCAGCAGTAGACGCTAGACGCGCGCGGCAGGAATCGGACTTTGACGTCGCTTACGCACCAACACACCCAACAGCGGCCCTACCAACATCCCAACTATCAAAGCCACAACCATAAACACCGACACAGGCATCTGCCCTGTAGCCAAGCCCAGGAACGAAAGAGACACACCCTGCTGGTTTTCCAGCACAAATGTTAAAACCACCAATGCCACTACCAGCGCCGTCAGCACCACGACAACGCGCTTAACCCCACGCATAACATTCTCCTACCCCAAAAACACTCAGACGCCTTCTTCCTCTTCTTCGTTCACCCGGTCACGCAACTCTTTGCCCGGTTTGAAGTGAGGAACGAACTTGCCGTCGAGACTCACAGACTGCCCGGTCTTAGGATTCCGCCCTACCCGCGGCGCGCGGTAGTGCAGCGAAAAACTCCCAAACCCACGAATCTCAATCCGATCACCCGTCGCCAGGCACTGGGACATTTGCTCGAGCATGGTCTTGATAGCCAGCTCGACATCCTTGGATGAGAGCAGCCCTTGATGGGTGACAATTCGTTCGATCAACTCCGACTTCGTCATATTTTTCCCTTCTTTTTCAAGCAGCTAGGAAAAGCGCTTCGAAGGTTTTAGCATGACTTGATGAATTTGAACAGCCCATGCATAAACTTATCTGTGGACTGAATAAACACCTGTTGCGGATGGACCTCGCACTCAATTGCAGATCACCAACATCGTCCGCGTTACCGCGCCGGCGGGGTTCCAGCCGAATGGATAGTCGCCCTCTTCGTCCGTGGCGTCACTGGACTTGGTGATGACCTTGTAACCCTGCATCTTGCACTCTCTGGCCGCGCGTTTGTCGCACTTGCTCCAGTTGTTGCCCAGGCCCGAGCAATCGATCTCGATGCCGCTGACACCTCGCTTGGCGTGGGTCTTGGCGCTGGTGGTGGAGCAGCCCGCAAGTACCAACACTGCGGTTAGTACGATAAGCCTGTTCATTCAAATCCTTATTGAAGCAACAACGCGAGAACTGTTTTTTTAAGACTATAGTCAGTTCTGACACTGAGCTGTGCATCTTGGTTCTCGGTGTTGATTCAACGAATTTCAGGCGCAAAAAAGGGCGACCGAAGTCGCCCTTTTTCTAGGGTCTGACAGAACTTAGTTCTGTTTTTCCATTTGTGCACGCAACAGGTCGCCCAGAGTGGTAGGACCAGCAGCGATGCTATCCGAAGGCTTGTCTTTCAAGCTTTGGATGGCTTCTTTCTCTTCAGCATCGTCTTTCGACTTGATGGAGAGCTGGATTACGCGGCTCTTGCGGTCAACGCTGATGATCTTGGCTTCTACTTCCTGGCCTTCTTTCAGAACGTTGCGCGCGTCTTCAACGCGATCACGGCTGATTTCGGAGGCTTTCAGAGTCGCTTCGATATCGTCGGCCAGAGTGATGATGGCGCCTTTAGCGTCAACTTCTTTCACGATGCCTTTAACGATTGCGCCTTTGTCGTTGTCCTGAACGTATTCAGAGAACGGGTCGCTTTCCAGTTGCTTGATGCCCAGGGAGATGCGCTCGCGCTCTGGGTCAACCGACAGGATAACGGTGTCCAGCTCGTCGCCCTTCTTGAAACGACGAACAGCTTCTTCGCCCACTTCGTTCCAGGAGATGTCGGACAGGTGAACCAGGCCGTCGATGCCGCCGTCCAGACCAATGAAGATACCGAAATCGGTGATCGACTTGATGGTGCCGGAGATTTTATCGCCCTTGTTGAACTGGCCAGAGAAATCTTCCCATGGGTTAGATTTGCACTGCTTGATGCCGAGGGAGATACGACGACGCTCTTCGTCGATGTCCAGAACCATAACTTCCACTTCGTCGCCGACTTGTACGACTTTCGAAGGGTGGATGTTTTTGTTGGTCCAGTCCATTTCGGAAACGTGTACCAGGCCTTCCACGCCTTCTTCCAGCTCAGCGAAGCAGCCGTAGTCGGTCAGGTTGGTAACACGCGCGGTAACGCGAGTGCTTTCTGGGTAACGGGCTTTGATAGCGACCCATGGATCTTCACCCAGTTGCTTCAGGCCCAGGGAAACACGGTTGCGTTCGCGATCGTATTTCAGAACCTTGACATCGATCTCGTCGCCAACGTTGACGATTTCGGAAGGATGCTTGATACGCTTCCAAGCCATGTCGGTAATGTGCAGCAGGCCATCGACGCCACCCAGATCGACGAATGCGCCGTAATCGGTGAGGTTCTTGACGATACCTTTGACTTGTTGGCCTTCCTGCAGGGATTCCAGCAGAGCTTCACGCTCGGCGGAGTTCTCTGCTTCCAGGACGCTGCGACGGGAAACGACAACGTTGTTGCGTTTCTGGTCGAGTTTGATGACCTTGAATTCGAGTTCTTTGCCTTCCAGGTGCGTGGTGTCGCGCACAGGACGAACGTCGACCAAAGAACCTGGCAGGAACGCACGGATGCCGTTAACGTCGACAGTGAAGCCGCCTTTAACCTTACCGTTGATAACGCCCTTGACCACTTCTTCAGCTGCGAAGGCTGCTTCGAGAACAATCCAGCATTCAGCGCGCTTGGCTTTTTCACGGGACAGCTTGGTTTCACCGAAACCGTCTTCAACCGAATCCAGAGCAACGTGAACTTCGTCACCGACATTGATTGTCAGATCGCCAGCATCGTTGTAGAACTGTTCCAGCGGGATCAGAGCTTCAGACTTCAGACCAGCGTGAACGGTTACCCAGCGAGCTTGGTAATCGATATCAACGATAACACCGGTGATGATGGAGCCTGCCTGAAGGTTCAGGGTTTTTAGGCTTTCTTCAAAGAGTTCCGCAAAGCTTTCGCTCATTTTAATTCCTGTTGATAAGGGCGAAGAATACGCCCATCTCCACACCCCAGACGGTGTGGGTCAGTTTCAATTAAAAGAAGCACCACAGGACTATGACTGGTCCCCTGCGGCCTTCTTGGTCACCCGGCGATATCGCGAATAGCGATCTCGCTCATGATGCGTTCCAGCACCTGCTCGATGGACAACTCCGTGGAATCCAGCTGTATGGCATCAGCCGCCGGCTTTAGCGGGGCTACTGCGCGCTGGGTATCACGCTCATCGCGTGCACGGATCTCATCTAGCAGACTCGACAGACTAACACCATCGACTTTGCCCTTCAACTGCAAGTAACGGCGGCGAGCCCGCTCCTCGGCACTGGCGGTCAGGAAAATCTTTAACGGCGCCTCTGGAAATACCACGGTGCCCATGTCGCGGCCATCGGCCACCAGGCCCGGCGGTTCCTGAAACGCCCGCTGACGCTGCAGCAGAGCGTCACGCACCGCAGGCAGCGCGGCGACCTGGGACGCCCAGGAGCCGACTTGTTCGTTGCGCAGATCATCGGTCACATCATCGCCTTCGAGGATGATGCGCTGGGGATGACCTTCCGTCGCGCCGACGAACTGCACATCCAAATGTGCGGCCAGCAGCTTCAGGGATTCTTCGTTGGTCAGGTCGACGCCATGGTTGCGAGCGGCAAACGCCAACAGGCGGTAAAGCGCGCCGGAATCCAGCAGGCACCAACCCAGGCGCTTGGCCAGGATGCCGGCTATCGTGCCTTTGCCCGAACCGCTTGGCCCGTCGATGGTAATCACCGGTGCTTTGATATTCACAATTGAGCCTCTTGGGCAACACGGATGCCGACTTGGGCACACAGTGTAAGAAAATTCGGAAAAGACGTAGCAACATTGGCGCAGTCGCGGATACGAATCGGCGCCGCCGCCCTTAGGGAAGCCACACTGAACGCCATGGCAATCCGGTGATCGCCATGGGCATGCACTTCGCCCCCCCCCATCAGGCCACCGTCAATGATAATCCCATCGGGGGTCGGTTCACACTTCACCCCCAGCGCCAATAGACCATCGGCCATCACCTGGATACGGTCAGACTCCTTCACGCGCAGCTCCTCAGCCCCGCGCAACACCGTGCGCCCCTCGGCACAGGCCGCCGCGACGAACAGCACCGGAAACTCATCGATTGCCAACGGCACCAGCGCGTCGGGAATCTCGATCCCCTTCAGCGCCGCCGCGCGCACCCGCAGGTCCGCGACAGGCTCACCGCCGACTTCGCGCTGGTTTTCCAACGTGATATCTGCGCCCATCAGCCGCAGGATGTCGATCACGCCGGTACGCGTCGGATTGACACCGACATGCTCCAGCAACAACTCGGAGCCCTCGGCAATCGACGCAGCCACTAGGAAGAACGCAGAAGAAGAGATATCCCCCGGCACTTCTATATGGGTAGCCGTCAACGAATGCCCCGACTCAACCGAAGCCGTCGCGCCCTGCACCGCCACCGGATAACCAAAGCCGCGCAACATACGTTCGGTGTGGTCACGGGTCGGTGCCGGCTCGGTCACCGCGGTCTTGCCCTCGGCATACAAACCCGCCAACAACAGGCAGGATTTGACCTGGGCGCTGGCCATCGGCATGTCATACGCCACGCCCTTCAACGACTGGCCACCACGGATGGTCAGCGGCGGACGCCCTTCCGGCCCAGTCTCGATCACCGCGCCCATTTCCCGCAGCGGCTTGGCCACGCGACTCATCGGGCGCTTGGACAGGGACGCGTCGCCCGTCAGCACGCTGTCAAAGCGCTGCGCTGCCAGCAAGCCGGACAGCAGGCGCATGGAGGTGCCAGAGTTACCGAGGTAAATCGACCCCGGCGCCGGCTTCAAGCCATGTAAACCCACGCCATGAATGATCACACGCCCATGGTGCGGGCCTTCAATCACCACGCCCATGTCGCGAAACGCCTGCAAGGTCGCCAGGGCGTCTTCGCCCTCGAGAAAACCCTCGACCTCGGTCACACCTTCAGCCAACGAACCGAGCATGATCGACCGATGGGAGATCGACTTGTCGCCCGGCACCCGAATGCTTCCGCTCAAGCGGCCGCCCGGGTTGGCGAGAAAGGTCAGTTCATCAGCGCTCACAGCGGTTTCCATATAGGCCCGGCGAGCCAGGATCTTGCTGAAATGCTCACGCGCCACCCGTGCACGGGTGAACACGCCCAATAATTGATGGCCGTCCCCCGCGTCGACCGCATCACGCAAGGCGTCGAGGTCACTGCGGAAGGTGTCCAGGGTGCGCAACACCGCTTCGCGATTGGCAAGGAAGATGTCGTGCCACATCACCGGGTCGCTGCCGGCAATCCGCGTGAAGTCACGGAAGCCGCCGGCGGCATAACGGAATATCTCGAGGTTCTCGTTGCGCTTGGCCAGGGAGTCCACCAGGCCAAATGCCAACAAATGCGGCAAGTGACTGGTCGCCGCCAGCACCTCGTCGTGACGCTCAACCTGCATGTGCTCGACATCCGCGCCCAACTCACGCCACAGACGATCCACCACCGCCAATGCAGCGGGGTCGGTTTGCTTCAGCGGTGTGAGGATGACTTTGTGGCGACGGAACAGCTGCGCATTCGACGCCTCTACCCCACTCTGCTCGGAACCGGCAATCGGATGGCCCGGCACGAACCGCGCCGGCATGCCGCCAAACGCCTGTTGCGCCGCACGCACCACATTGCCCTTGGCACTGCCGACGTCCGTCAGGATCGCCTGACCAAGGTCCATGCCGGCCAACACACCGAGCAATTTCTCCATGGCCAGGATTGGCACCGCGAGCTGGATCACGTCAGCGCCGCGGCACGCAAGCGCCAGGTCCGCTTCACAGCGATCCACCACCCCCAACTCAACCGCCAACTGACGCGATTTGGGGTCAAGGTCCACACCGACTACTTCGCCACACAGCCCGCTTTCACGCAGGCCTTTGGCGAAGGAGCCGCCGATCAAGCCCAGACCGACCACCACCAGGCGACCGATCATAGGCACAGCAGGTTGCAATGCGGTGACATCAACCACGGGCCAGAACCTTGGCCAGCGCGTCCAGGAAGCGGCTGTTTTCAGCCGGCAAACCGATGGTGATACGCAGGTGATTCGGCATGCCGTAGTTGGCCACCGGACGCACGATCACGCCTTCGCGCAACAAACCCTGGAACACCGGGGCAGCCACTTGGCCAAGGTCGACACAGATGAAGTTGCCCTTGGACGGAATCCAGCCCAGGCCCATCTCACGAAAGCCTGCCTGCAATTGCAGCATGCCGCTTTCGTTGACGCGACGGCTCTCTTCCAGGTACTCGGTATCCTTAACCGCCGCACAGGCCGCGGCCAGCGCGAGGCTGTTGACGTTGAACGGCTGGCGTACGCGGTTCAGCACATCGGCAACCACCGCAGTGGACAGACCGTAGCCGACCCGCAACGACGCCAGGCCATAGGCCTTGGAGAACGTGCGCGATACCAGCAGGTTCGGGTAGGCCGCCAGGAAGTCCAGGCCGTCCGGCAAGTCGCTGCCTTCGGCGTATTCGATGTAGGCTTCGTCCAGCACCACCAGTACGTGCTCAGGCACGTCTTGCAGGAAGTCGTTCAGCGCTTGAGCATCAAACCAGGTACCGGTCGGGTTGTTCGGGTTGGCAATAAACACCACGCGGGTCTGGGCGTCGATGGCCGCCAACATGGCCGGCAGGTCGTGGCCCCAGTCCTTCGCAGGAATGATGCGCGCATCCGCGCCAACAGCCTGCGTGACAATTGGATACACCGCGAACGCGTGCTCGCTGAACACCGCATTCAGGCCAGGCGCCAGGTAGGCACGGCCGACCAGCTCGAGAATGTCATTGGAACCGTTGCCCAACGTCACCTGGTTCAGCTCGACGCGGCACTTCTGCGCCAGCAGCGACTTCAGAGCAAAGCCATTGCCGTCGGGATAACGCGTCAGCTCGGCCAGCTCTTCGCGAATCGCCGCGAGCACGTTAGGGCCCGGGCCCAGCGGATTTTCGTTACTCGCCAATTTGACGATTTTGGAAGGATCCAGATTCAACTCACGCGCCAACTCGTCCACAGGCTTGCCCGGAACGTAAGGCGACAGTTGTTGCACGCCCGGCTGAGCCAGGGCGAGAAAGTTGCCACTCATGTTAACGCCTCACAAAACCGCTTTCGGGTAAGAGCCCAGCACCTTGAGTGCCACGGCTTCCTGACTGATTTTCTCGAGCACGCCCTTGACCAGTGGGTCGCGGTGATGGCCGATGAAGTCGATAAAGAACACGTAAGTCCATTTACCGCTGCGCGAAGGACGAGTCTCGATGCGCGTCAGGTCAATCCCGTTGTCGTGGAACGGCACCAGCAGCTCATGCAGCGCGCCGGGCTTGTTGCTCATGGAGACGATGATCGAGGTCTTGTCGTCGCCGGTCGGCGGCACTTCCTGGCTGCCAATCATCAGGAAACGCGTGGAGTTGTCCGGGCGGTCCTCGATTTTTTCGGCCAGGCGCATCAGGCCATACAGGCCCGCCGCCATATCACCGGCGATGGCCGCCGAGTTCCACTCACCCTTGACCCGCTTGGCGGCTTCGGCATTGCTGGAGACTGCCACGCGCTCAACATTCGGGTAATGCGCGTCCAGCCACTTGCGGCACTGCGCCAGGGACTGGGCGTGAGAATAGATGCGGCTGATACTGTCGGTCTTGGTGCTCTCGCCCACCAGCAGATGGTGGTGGATACGCAGCTCGACTTCGCCGCAGATCACCATGTCGTGCTCGAGGAAGCTGTCCAGGGTGTGGTTGACCGCGCCTTCGGTGGAGTTTTCCACCGGGACCACGCCAAAATTCACCGCACCGGCCGCCACTTCACGGAACACTTCGTCGATCGCAGCCATCGGCTTGCTGATCACCGCGTGGCCGAAGTGTTTCATGGCCGCCGCTTGCGTGAAGGTGCCTTCCGGGCCGAGGTACGCCACTTTCAGCGGTTGCTCCAGCGCCAGGCATGACGACATGATTTCACGGAACAACCGCGCCATCTCTTCATTGCCCAACGGGCCCTTGTTGCGCTCCATCACACGCTTGAGCACCTGGGCTTCACGCTCAGGCCGGTAGAACACCGGCACTTCGCCTTCTGCCAGGGACGCCATTTTCACCCGTGCCACTTCCTGCGCGCACCGCGCGCGCTCACTGATCAGCTCCAGGACTTTCTCGTCCAGGCTGTCAATGCGTACACGCAGGGCCTTGAGTTCTTGCTCAGACATTAGCCGTGTTCCTTTTCGAACGCTGCCATGTAGGCAACCAGCGCGTTGATCGCGTTGATGTCGACAGCGTTGTAGATGGAGGCGCGCATGCCACCGACCGAACGGTGGCCCTTGAGGTTCAGCAGGCCGCGCTCGTCGGCACCGGCCAGGAACGGTTTGTCCAGACGGTCGTCCGCCAGGCGGAACGGCACGTTCATCCACGAGCGATCAGTGAGGTTGATCGGGTTGCTGTAGAGGCCGCTGGCGTCGATGAAGTCGTACAGGGTGCGCTTCTTCTCTTCGTTGCGCTTGCCCATGGCAGCCACACCGCCCTGCTCTTTCAGCCATTCGAAAACCAGGCCCGACAGGTACCAGGCGAACGCTGGCGGGGTGTTGTACATCGAGCCATTATCCGCCGCGACCTTGTAGTTGAGCATGGTCGGGCACAGCGAACGGGCACGGCCGAGCAGGTCTTCGCGGATGATGTTGACCACGATGCCGCTCGGGCCGATGTTCTTTTGCGCGCCGGCGTAGATCATGCCGTACTTGGACACATCGATCGGGCGCGAGAGGATGTCCGAAGACATGTCGCACACCAGCGGCACGTCACCCACTTCCGGCACCCAGTCGAACTCCAGGCCGCCGATGGTCTCGTTCTGCACGTAGTGCACGTAGGCAGCGTCCTTCGACAGCTTCCACTCGTTCTGACCGGGAATCGCGAAGTAGTCGTAGGGCTTGGCGGTGCCCGCCACATTGACGTGACCGTAACGCGAGGCCTCTTCAATCGCCTTCTGGCCCCAGATACCGGTGTCGATATAGTCGGCCGTGCCGCCTTCCGGCAGCAGGTTCAGCGGGATCTGGGCGAATTGCTGGCTGGCGCCGCCTTGCAGGAACAGCACTTTGTAGTCGGATGGGATGCCCAGCAAGTCGCGCAGGTCCTGCTCGGCCTTGGTGGCGATGGACACGAACTCATCGCTGCGATGGCTCATTTCCATCACGGAGAGGCCTTTTCCATGCCAGTCGAGGAGTTCACCCTGCGCACGCTGCAGGACTGCTTCAGGAAGCGCCGCGGGACCGGCACAGAAGTTATAGGCTCTCTTGCTCACATCCAATCTCACTCTGATCTGGTGGTAGTCACGCAAACATATCAGGCGACACCCGATCCAATGTGGGAGCGGGCTTGCTCGCGAAAGCGATCTAACAGCCGACATTTGTAGTGAATGTCAGTCCGCCTTCGCGAGCAAGCCCGCTCCCACAAGGAATCTGCTTGGGTATCAACATTTCCATCCGGACAAACAACAAGGGGGCGAATCTTCATCCGCCCCCTGTGTGTCCGCTTATTCCTGCGGCTCTTCTTCGTCTGCGGCTGCATCGAGGGTTGGCTCGTCGACGTTGTCATCGCCGGCTGCGATCACCTCGCCATCGAAGCCTTCACCTTCAAGCTCGTCGCCTTCCAGCTCTTCGCCTTCCACTTCCGACGGTTCCTGGACACGCTCCAGGCCGACCAGTTTTTCGTCCTTGGCCAACTTGATCAAGGTCACGCCCTGGGTGTTACGGCCCAGGCTCGACACTTCAGCCACACGGGTACGTACCAGGGTGCCCTGGTCGGAAATCAGCATGATTTCCTCGCCATCGAGCACCTGGACTGCGCCGACCAGACGGCCGTTGCGGTCGTTGCTGACCATGGCAATCACGCCTTGGCCGCCACGCTTGTACTCCGGGAACTCGCTGATAGCGGTACGCTTGCCATAACCACGCTCGGAAGCGGTGAGGATCTGGCTGCCTTCTTCCGGGATCAGCATCGAAATCAGCTTCTGCCCTTCCGGCAGGCGCATGCCGCGCACACCGCGAGCGGTACGGCCCATGGCGCGAACGTCGGATTCCTTGAAGCGCGTTACTTTACCGCCGTCGGAGAACAGCATGACTTCACGCTCACCATCGGTGATGGCCGCGGAGATCAGTACGTCGCCTTCATCCAGCTCCAGGGCGATCAGGCCCACGCTGCGTTGACGGCTGAAGGATTCCAGCGGGGTCTTCTTCACGGTGCCCTTGGCGGTCGCCATGAAGATGAAGTGACCTTCGGTGTATTCCTCGACCGGCAGCATGGTGCTGATGTATTCATCACTGTCCAGCGGCAGCAGGTTGACCAGTGGGCGACCACGGGCGGCGCGGGAGGCTTCCGGAATTTCGTAGGTTTTCAGCCAGTACACTTTGCCCTTGCTGGAGAACAGCAACAGCGTGGTGTGACTGTTGGCGACCAGCAGGTGAGCGATGTAGTCCTCATCCTTGACGCCGGTAGCCGACTTACCTTTACCACCACGACGCTGGGCCTGGTACGCAGCCAATGGCTGGGTTTTGGCGTAGCCACTGTGGGAGATGGTCACGACGCGCTCTTCTTCCGGGATCATGTCACCCAGGGTCAGGTCGAGGCGCGCATCGAGGATCTCGGTGCGGCGCACATCACCGTATTCGGCGCGGATCACTTCCAGCTCTTCGCGGATCACTTCCATCAGGCGCACGGCGCTGTTGAGGATGCGGATCAGCTCGCCGATCTGGTTGAGAATCTCCTGGTACTCGGCCAGCAGCTTCTCGTGCTCCAGACCGGTCAGGCGGTGCAGGCGCAGTTCGAGGATGGCCTGGGCCTGTTCCGGCGACAGGAAATACTTGCCGTCGCGCAGACCGTATTGCGGGTCCAGGGTCTCAGGGCGGCACGAATCGGCGCCGGCGCGCTCAACCATCGCCACTACGGCGCTGGATTCCCACGGCATCTTGATCAGTGCTTCTTTAGCTTCCGACGGGGTCGGCGAGGCTTTGATCAGGGCGATGACCGGGTCGATGTTCGACAGCGCAACAGCCTGGCCTTCCAGGATGTGGCCGCGCTCGCGGGCCTTGCGCAGTTCGAATACGGTACGGCGGGTAACGACTTCGCGGCGGTGACGGACAAACGCTTCCAGCAGATCCTTGAGGTTCAGGATGCGCGGGCGACCGTCGATCAGTGCAACTACGTTGATACCAAATACGCTTTGCAGCTGGGTCTGGGCGTAAAGGTTGTTGAGGATCACCTCAGGCACTTCGCCACGACGCAGCTCGATCACTACGCGCATACCGTCTTTGTCGGACTCGTCGCGCAGCTCGGTGATGCCTTCAAGCTTCTTCTCTTTAACCAGCTCGGCGATCTTCTCGATCAGACGCGCCTTGTTCAGCTGGTACGGGAGTTCGGTGATGACGATCTGCTGGCGGCCACCGACTTTGTCGATGTCTTCGATCATCGAGCGGGCGCGCATGTAAATGCGGCCGCGACCGGTGCGGTAGGCTTCGATGATGCCGGCACGACCGTTAATGATCGCGGCGGTCGGGAAGTCCGGACCGGGGATGTATTGCATCAGCTCATCGACGGTCAACTCAGGGTTGTCGATAAGCGCCAGGCAACCGTCGATGACTTCACCGAGGTTGTGCGGCGGGATGTTGGTGGCCATGCCCACGGCAATACCGCTGGAACCGTTGACCAGCAGGTTGGGAATACGGGTTGGCATGACCGCCGGGATCATTTCGGTGCCGTCGTAGTTCGGCACCCAGTCCACGGTTTCTTTATGCAGGTCGGCCAGCAGCTCGTGCGCCAGCTTGGTCATGCGCACTTCGGTGTATCGCATGGCCGCGGCGTTGTCGCCGTCGACCGAACCGAAGTTACCCTGGCCGTCTACCAGCAGGTAGCGCAGGGAAAACGGCTGGGCCATCCGAACGATGGTGTCGTACACCGCAGTGTCGCCGTGAGGGTGATACTTACCGATCACGTCACCGACAACACGGGCAGATTTCTTGTACGGCTTGTTCCAGTCGTTACCCAGCTCGCTCATCGCGAACAGCACACGCCGGTGCACGGGCTTCAAGCCATCGCGCGCATCAGGCAGTGCCCGACCGACAATTACGCTCATCGCGTAGTCGAGGTAGGACTGTTTCAGCTCGTCTTCGATATTGACCGGGAGGATTTCTTTGGCCAGTTCGCCCATGAGAAGCCTGATTCCTTTTTCGGGTGAAACCTCGTCACATCCATATGGGACGAACGAAGCTCGCCGCTGCCGGCAGAGTGCCTGACAACGACTTACGACAAATCAACGAGTTATGACACGGATCTGCACGTTATAGGCCACCCCTTGGGGCAGCCCTGGAAACCGCCGGATGTTATCACAATCGCCGCCACGCACCTATCCCCCTGATGCGCATGGAGCATAGTAAGTTGACGGATGACAGGCTTGAGGGGGACGAGAGGGGCTCAGAAGTGGGGTGGTGCTATTTTTCGAGCGTGGATCCAAGGATTTTATTGACTTAAATGGCCAATCGCAGGCAAGCCAGCTCCCACACGTAGATCTGTGACCATTATCCAAGGTGGGAGCTGGCTTGCCTGCGATAGCAATCGGACAGGCGCCAAAGCCCTCAATGCAACCGCTTACGGCACATCAACCTGGCCAATTTGGCCGTATCCGGCCGCTCAACGACGCCTTTCTCGGTCACGATCACATCGATCAAATCAGCCGGCGTCACATCAAACACCGGGTTATAAGCTGTCACATCGGCCGCGAAACGCTGGCCCGCAACTTCCAGCAGCTCACCCGCATCACGCTCTTCCAGCGCAACGTCATCGCCAGTGGCCATCATCCTGTCCAGCGTCGAACTCGGCGCCACCACCATAAAACGCACGCCATGATGCATCGCGCACACCGCCAGCTGGTAGGTGCCGATCTTGCCGATCACATCACCATTGGCGGCGATGCAGTCGGCACCGACGATTACCCAGGTCACGCCTTTGGTCTTCAGGATATGTGCACCGGCCGAGTCGGCATTCACCGTCACCGGGATGCCCTCGCCCGCCAGTTCCCAGGCGGTCAGGCGCGAGCCTTGCAGCCAGGGCCGGGTTTCATTGGCGTAAACCTGTTCGACCATGCCTTCCAGATAGGCCGCACGAATCACGCCAAGGGCCGTACCGACACCACCGGTCGCCAGGGCGCCAGCGTTGCCATGGGTGAGGATTGCCTGGGCATTGCCCTGGTGCTTGCGGATCAGCTCAACGCCCAGTTGGGCCATTGTCAGGTTGGCTTCGCGGTCGCTTTCGTGGATCGCAATCGCCTCGGCTTCCAGCACCGCCAGCGGATCGGCGTGCTTCTTGACGCGGTCCAGGCGGTCGCGCATGCGCTTCAGTGCCCAGAACAGATTCGACGCGGTCGATCGGGTATCGGCTAACAATGCGTAGTCTTCTTCCCATGCGGCCTGCCAATCACCGCCTTCGGCGATCCGCTCGCGGGCCGCCAGCACCAAGCCATACGCAGCACTGATACCAATAGCCGGCGCACCGCGTACCACCATCGAACGAATGGCTGCAGCCACCTCATCGACCGTAACGCAGGCCACCCAGCTTTCCCGGGACGGCAAGGCACGCTGGTCGAGCAGGTACAGCGCGCCATCACGCCAATCGATGGCCTTCACTTTCTCCGCTGCCAACAGTCGATCGCGCATCCCTTACTCCGCACTCATGAACAAAGCCGCCGATTATAGCGATCCGCCAGCCAGGACGCTCGGGTATACTTCGCCCTTCTTTTATAGCTGCCTGGGAAGAAGCCTGCGATGACCGCCACTGCCGCCCCGCTCGACTTGTTGTTGCTGCCAACCTGGCTGGTACCTGTCGAACCTGCCGGCGTGGTGTTCAAGGAGCATGGTCTGGGCATCCGCGATGGGCGCATTGCCTTTATCGGGCCACGGGCCGCGGCCTTGAAGCTTTCGGCCGTTGAGGTGCGCGAACTGCCGGGCATGCTGCTCAGCCCCGGCCTGATCAACGCCCACGGGCATGCGGCGATGAGCCTGTTTCGCGGCCTGGCCGACGATTTGCCACTGATGACCTGGCTGGAAAAACACATCTGGCCCGCCGAAGCCAAGTGGGTCGATGAAGCCTTCGTACGTGATGGCACCGACCTGGCCATCGCCGAACAGCTCAAAGGTGGCATTACCTGCTTTTCCGACATGTACTTCTACCCCAAGGTCGCCAGTGACTGCGTGCACAACAGCGGCATGCGCGCGCAGATCGCGATTCCGATCCTCGACTTCCCGATCCCCGGCGCCAGCACCGCCGATGAGGCGATCCGCCAGGGTGTCGAGCTGTTCGGCGACCTCAAGCACCACCCGCGCATCAAAATCACCTTCGGCCCGCACGCGCCCTACACGGTGTGCGACGACAACCTGGAAAAAATCCGGGTAATCGCCGAGGAGCTGGATGCAGCGATTCATATGCATGTTCACGAAACCGCCTTTGAAGTGCAGCAAGCGGTTGAGCAGACCGGCGAGCGCCCCCTGGCACGCCTGGGTCGACTCGGCCTGCTGGGCCCGCGCTTCCAGGCCGTTCATATGACCCAAATCAGCGAGGACGACTTGGCTTTGCTGGTAGAAAGTAACACCAGCGTCATCCATTGCCCGGAATCGAACCTGAAACTGGCCAGCGGCTTTTGCCCGGTGGAGCGGTTATGGCAGGCTGGCGTCAATGTGGCCATCGGCACCGATGGCGCCGCCAGCAACAATGACCTCGACCTGCTGGGCGAAACCCGCACCGCCGCGATGCTGGCCAAGGCCGTCGCCGGTTCAGCCACCGCGCTGGATGCCCACCGCGCCCTGCGCATGGCGACGCTCAATGGCGCGCGGGCCATGGGCCTGGAAAGCGAGATTGGCTCGCTGGAAGTGGGCAAGGCGGCGGATATGGTCGCCTTCGATCTGTCGGGGCTGGCGCAACAACCGATCTACGATCCGGTCTCACAACTTATATATGCCACCGGACGCGATTGTGTGAAACACCTTTGGGTCGCCGGCAAGCAGTTGCTCGACGACCGGCAATTGACCTGCATGGATGAACAACAGTTGACCGCCACGGCCATTGCCTGGGGCCAACGCATCAGCGGGCACAGCGAATAACGCCGGTTTTGAACCCTGACGTTCAGAAACGGCCAACCGATTTATCAGATTTAGAGGATTCACCATGAGCAACGTCGACCACGCCGAAATCGCCAAATTCGAAGCCCTGGCTCACCGCTGGTGGGACCGCGAGAGCGAGTTCAAACCCCTGCACGACATCAACCCGCTGCGCGTCAACTGGATTGACGAGCGCGTCAACCTGGCCGGCAAGAAGGTTCTGGATGTAGGTTGCGGCGGCGGCATCCTCAGCGAAGCCATGGCGCAGCGCGGCGCGACCGTGATGGGCATCGACATGGGCGAAGCCCCATTGGCCGTGGCCCAGTTGCACCAGCTGGAATCCGGCGTCAACGTCGAATACCGCCAGATCACCGCCGAAGACCTGGCCGAAGAAATGCCCGAGCAGTTCGACGTGGTCACCTGTCTCGAGATGCTCGAGCACGTGCCGGACCCGTCCTCGGTGATCCGCGCGTGCTTCCGTATGGTCAAGCCGGGCGGCCAGGTGTTTTTCTCCACCATCAACCGCAACCCCAAGGCCTACCTGTTCGCGATCATCGGCGCGGAATACATCATGAAGCTGCTGCCGCGCGGCACCCATGACTTCAAGAAATTCATCCGCCCGTCCGAGCTGGGTGCCTGGAGCCGCCAGGCCGGGCTGACCGTCAAGGACATCATCGGCCTGACCTACAACCCGCTGACCAAGCACTACAAGCTGGCCAGCGACGTGGACGTCAACTACATGATCCAGACCCTGCGCGAGGAGTAAGCCTGTGAAGTTGCGAGCGGTTCTCTTCGATATGGACGGTACCTTGCTGGATACCGCGCCGGACTTTATCGCCATCTGCCAGGCCATGCGCGCCGACCGCGGCCTGGCGCCGATCAACGACCAGCACATCCGCGATGAAATCTCCGGCGGTGCGCGAGCGATGGTCGCCGTGACCTTTTCCATGGACCCGGAATCCCCAGGTTTTGAAGAATTGCGCTTGGAGTTCCTCGAGCGCTACGTCAAGGGCTGCGCGATCCATAGCAAACTGTTCGATGGCATGGCCGAGTTGCTCGAAGACATCGAGAAGGCCCATCTGATCTGGGGCGTGGTCACCAACAAGCCGCTGCGCTTTGCCGAGCCGATCATGCAGCAACTGGGCCTGGCCGAGCGTTCGGCCCTGCTGATCTGCCCGGACCATGTGAAACACAGCAAGCCGGACCCGGAGCCGATGATCCTGGCGTGCAAGATGCTCGGCCTGGACCCGGCCAGCGTGTTGTTCGTGGGCGATGACCTGCGCGATATCGAATCCGGCCGTGATGCCGGCACCCGCACGGCGGCGGTCACTTACGGCTACATCCACCCGGACGACAACCCGCGTCATTGGGGCGCCGATGTCGTGGTGGATCACCCGCTGGAGCTGCGCAAGGTGCTGGATAACGCGCTGTGCAGTTGCTGATTGTTTGCCGCCCCTGCAAACACTGAAGCCAGCTCCCACAGGAATTGGATTCCACATTGAAAGCTGTATCACCTTGAATTCTGTCGAGGCTATTTATGTTTGATTACTCCGCACGTCCAGAACTGCTCAAAGGCCGGATAATCCTGGTGACCGGTGCCGGTCGCGGGATTGGCGCGGCGGCGGCAAAAACCTACGCCGCCCATGGCGCGACCGTGCTGCTGCTGGGCAAGACCGAGGCCAACCTGGCCCAGGTCTACGACGAAATCGAAGCCGCGGGCCACCCGCAACCGGTGGTGATTCCGTTCAACCTGGAGACTGCCCTGCCCCATCAATACGATGAGCTGGCCGCGATGATCGAGAACGAATTCGGCCACCTCGACGGCCTGCTGCACAACGCGTCGATCATCGGCCCACGCACGCCGATCGAGCAGTTGTCCGGTGAGAATTTCATGCGCGTGATGCACGTGAACGTCAACGCGATGTTCATGCTGACCAGCACCCTACTGCCGCTGCTGAAGCTGTCCCAGGATGCGTCGGTGGTGTTCACCTCCAGCAGCGTCGGGCGTAAAGGCCGGGCGTATTGGGGGGCTTACGGTGTGTCGAAGTTTGCCACTGAGGGCCTGATGCAGACCTTGGCCGACGAGCTCGAAGACGTGGCGGCGGTACGCGCTAACAGCATCAACCCGGGCGGTACGCGCACCAGCATGCGGGCCCAGGCGTATCCGGGGGAAAACCCGATGGAACGGCCTGCGCCGGAAGAGATCATGCCGGTGTATTTGTACCTGATGGGGCCGGACAGTGCGGGGATCAATGGGCAAGCGTTTGACGCGCAATAATATCTGACACAACACAGAACCAAATGTGGGAGCAGCGGTGCGACCGCCGCTCCCACATTGGTATTGCAGCGCTCTTTAGTTTTTCACCACCTCTTCGAGAGTGAAACGGCCCAGCGGGTTTTGCAGGAAGTTGCTCACATTTTTGCGTGAGATGTTGATGTACGGGCTGTAGTACAAGTCGATCCAGTTCACGTCCTGTTTCGCCAGTTTCTGCAGTTCGACATACATCTGCTCACGCTTGGCCGGGTCGGCCTCGATCCGCGCGGCCGCCACCAACTCCTTGACCTTGTCGTTCTTGTAACGGGTCATGTAGTTCTGGTTGGTGTCATGGCCCAGTACGAAGGTGGTCTTCTGGTCCGGGTCGAGGATGTCGTTGGTCCAGTACATCACCGAAATATCGTATTCCCCGTCCACCAGCATCTGCCAGCTTTGGGTCGGGTCGACCTTTTGCAGGTTGGCGGTCACGCCGACCTTGGCCAGCTGGTCCTTGATGATCACCGCAATCTGCTCGTCGGCTTCGTTGCCGGCGTTGACCACGTAGTTAAGCTTCAAGTCCTTGGCACCCGCAGCCTCCAGCAGCTTCTTGGCGGCCGTCGGGTCATACGGGCGTTGCAAGTTGTTGGCGTAGTGGAACAGCGAGCCCTTCGGGATGTATGAATAGGCCACGGTGCCTTGACCGTAAGTGGCGGCTTTCACCAGCGATTGTTTATCAATGGCCATGTCCAGCGCCTCGCGTACTTCATGCTTGGCCAGCAGGCCGTGAGCGTGGTTGATCAACAGGTGATCTTCGCGGGTGGACGGGTCGGAGTGGATCACCACGTTCTTGTCTTTCTTCAGCTCTTCAACCCGCGAGAACGGTACGAAGATCGCTGCGTCCAGCTCGTCGTTCTGCACCATGCGCATGCGTGTATTGTCGTCGGTGACGGAGACCCACTCCACGCCATCGAGACTGACGTTCTTGGCCTGCCAGAAGTTCGGGTTCTTTTTCAGGATGACGCGATCACCCTTGCGCCACTCGTCTACGGTAAACGCGCCGGACGTCACCGGGTTTTCCGAGTAGGCGTCTTCACCCATTTTGGTCATGGCCTTTTCCGACAGGATCGACACCGTCGGCGACGCCAGTTGCGAGAGAAAAGCGACAGCCGGCGTCTTGAGGGTGACCACCAGGGTTTTCGGATCGGCCGCCTTGGCGGTGTTGATCAAGTTGAACGGATCAGCCCACAGCGAGGCTTTGTTGTCGCGGATACGCAACAGGCTGAACGCCGCATCCTCAGCGGTAATCGGCGAGCCATCCGAGAACTTCGCGTCGCGCAGCTTGAAGGTGTAGGTCAGGCCATCCTTGGAAATATCCCAGCTTTCTGCCAACCCCGGCTCCATCTTGGTGCCCAGGTTATCGACGCGCACCAGGGTGTCGTAGACGTTGGCGAATACCCACGTGTCGCGGTTTTGCGCGCTTTTGATCGGGTCGAACGTGGTGCTGTCCTCGCGGCAGCCGATGGTCAGGACGCCGGCGGCGTGTGCCAACCCAGCAGTCAGGGACCAAGCGGTCAACGTAGCGGCGGCGAGCAACTTCAAGTGGCGCGTTTGCATATCACAACTCCTTGTTAATGAATGGCAGGTAAGGGTCAAAGCAAAGGTTCTTCAAGCACGCAACTGTATCGATGCTCGTGCAGGAAATGCGTTGGCGGCAACACCTCGGAACACATGGCTCGAGCGTGCCGGCAACGCGGGTGAAAGGCGCAACCGGTAGGCAAATTCAGCGGGCTGGGTGGCTCACCCGGCAAGGGCTCCGTAGGCAACGGCCGATGCGGATCAATCTCTGGAATCGCCTGGATCAAGGCCGCCGTGTAAGGATGCCGTGGCGAAGTGAAGACCGCTTCCACCGGTCCTTCCTCGACAATCTTGCCCAGGTACATCACCGCAACGCGGTTGCACAGGCGCCGCACGATGGCCAGGTCATGGGCGATAAACAGGATCGCCAGGTTCATACGCTGTTGCAGTTCCAGCAGCAGGTTGATGATCTGGCCCTGGATCGACACGTCCAGCGCCGCCACGCATTCATCGGCGATGATCAGCCGTGGCTCTACCGCCAATGCCCGGGCAATGCCGACGCGCTGGCATTGGCCGCCACTGAGGGAGCCGGGTCTGCGGCTGGCGAGTTCGGGGCGCAGCCCGACCAGGTCGAGCAGCTCGTTGACGCGAGCGGGGATCTGATCCGGCGCCACCTTGCGCTGCACGCGCAACACTTCGGCGATGGTTTCACCGATGGTGTGGCGTGGATTCAGTGCGGCGTACGGGTCCTGGAAGATCATCGCGGTTTCATGGCGCAGGCGAGTGATATCGATGGCGCTGCCGTGGGCCATGTCGATGCCGTCAAACAACACCTGTCCGGCGCTGATCGGGTTGAGGTGCAACACCGCCCGGCCCAAGGTGCTCTTGCCGCTGCCGGACTCGCCGACCAACCCCAGGGTTTCACCCGCCGCCAGGTCCAGCGACACGCCGTTCACCGCCCTCACCCACTGCTTGTTCAGGCCGAACAACCCCGTGCCGGACGCGGCAAACTTCACCTCAAGGTCCTTGATCTGCAACAGGCTCATGGGTGCGCTCCCAAAGGGTAATGACAGGCGACTCGCGCGCCTTCCGGCAGCACCTCGGTGCACAAGGCGCCGACCTGCGGGCAACGCGGGTTGAACCGGCAGCCGGCGGGCAAGGCGTCCAGCAACGGCGGCTGCCCGGGAATCGTGCGCAGCAAGGCGTGGCCGCTGCTGTGGGCGGGCTGGCAGTCGATCAGGCCAGCGGTGTACGGGTGTTGCGGATGCGCCAGCAGTTCGTATTTGCTGCCGTGTTCGCACAGGCGCCCGGCGTACATCACGGCGATGGCGTCGCAGGTTTGCGCAACCACGCCGAGGTCGTGAGTGATCATGATGATCGACAGACCGCGTTTATCACGCAGCTCCAGCAGCAACCGCAGGATTTGCGCCTGCACCGTTACATCCAGGGCCGTGGTCGGCTCGTCGGCAATCAGCACTTTCGGGTTGCAGCCCAGCGCCACCGCGATCATCGCGCGCTGGCGCATGCCGCCGGAAAACTCGTGGGGGTAGTTGTCGACCCGCGCTTGGGGATCGGGGATGCCAACCTGGCGCAACACCTCGATGGCTTGCAGCCGCGCGTCTTTTTTCGACACGCCTTGGTGCAGGCGAATGCCCTCGGCAATCTGCTCGCCGATACGCATCAGCGGGTCGAGGTGGCTGCTGGGGTTCTGGAAGATCATGCCCAGTTGGCCGCCGCGCACGGCACGCATGCCGGCGTCATCGAGTGGCAGCAGATCCTGGCCGGCCAACCGAACCGCGCCACCTTGCACGCGCAGCGCAGGCGACGGCAACAGGCGCATCAGGCCGCGACACGCCATGGTCTTGCCTGAGCCACTCTCCCCGACCAGGCCGAGGATTTCACCTTCAGCCAGGTCGAAGGACACACGGTCGACCAGGGTTACATCACGCCCGGTATTGTTGGCAATCACGCTGAGGTCGCGTACTTGCAGCAGGCTCATGAGCGATCCCCCAGCACTTGCGCCACGCCATCAGCCAGCAAGCTGAAGCCCATGGCCAGCGTCACGATGGCCAGCCCCGGAAAGGTGCAGATCCACCAAGCGGTTGTGATAAAGGCTTGCCCCTCGGCCACCATCGTTCCCCATTCGGCGGTCGGCGGTTGAACGCCCAGGCCCAGGTAGCTCACAGCGGCGCCATTAAGCAGTACCAGCACCGCGTCAGACATGGAAAACACAATCGAGCCGAACATCGCATTCGGCAGCAGATGCCGGAACAGAATCCGCCCGTGACCAAAGCCCAGGCTCTTGGCGGCCAGGGCGAAGTCGCTCTCCTTGAGCACCAGGATCTGCGAGCGGATCAGCCGCGCGTAAGACACCCAACCCACCAGCGCCATGGCGATATAGAAGCTCTTCAAGCCCGGACCGAGGATGGCCATGATTGCCAGCATCAGCACCAGGAAGGGGAATGCCAGAATCACATCGATCAGGCGCATGCAGAAGCTGTCGAAACGCCCACCGATATAGCCTGAAACCGCGCCGACAAAGGTGCCGATCAGGAACGGGAAGATCACCCCAACGATCGCCAGTTGCAAATCGATGCGCGCGCCCCAGATCACCCTCGAAAGAATGTCTCGACCATAGTTGTCCGTGCCGAATGGATGGGCAAGGTTTGGGCCGAGCAAACTGAAGTCCGTGTTTTGCGCAATCGGGTCATAAGGCGCGATCCACGGCGCAAACAGCGCCAGCGCCAACCACAGCAGCAGAATCAACAAACCCCAGGCAGCGGTCAGCCGGCCGTTGCGAAAACCAAACCGCAGACGCAAACGCCATGGCGCAATCAAGGGGCGAGTGCTCATTGCATCTTCACCCGTGGGTCGAGGGCGACAGTGGCCACGTCAGCCAGGAAGTTGACCACCACGGTCGCGCACGCCAGCACCATGGCCACGCCCTGCACGACCATGTAGTCGCGCGTGAAGATCCCGCGCACCAGCAACTGGCCGATCCCGGGGATGGCAAACAGGCTTTCGATCACCACCGTGCCGCTGATCAACCAGCCGATATTCACCGCCAGCAGGTTGACGGCCGGTACCAGCGAATTGGGCAGCACATGGCGGCGAAACACCGCAGCTTCCGACAACCCGCGCGCCCGGGCGGCGGTGACGTGGTCGGCTTGCAACTCCATCAACATGCTCGCCCGCAGGTTGCGCACCAGCACCGCCGACAGGGCCAGGGCGATCGTCAGGCACGGCAGAACCATGTGGTGCGCCTTGTCCAGCCAGGTCCGCCCGTAACCCGATACCGGAAACAGCCCCCACTGCACACTCAGCAACAAGATCAACATCAAGCCCAGCCAGAACGCCGGCATGCCCAGGCCGACCGTCGTGAACACGCGGATCAGCTTATCCGCCCAGCCACCTTTGTTACGCGCGGCCACGGTGGCCAGCGGCACCGCGATCAGCAGCGCCAGCACCACGCTGCCGAGCACCAGCACCAGCGTCGGCTCGATGCGCGTGACGATCAGCTTGAGCGCGTCGACCTTGTACAGCAGCGATTGACCGAGGTCGCCCTTGAGCAGGTTTTTCAGGAAGTAGAAATATTGCAGCCACACAGGTTGGTCGAGGCCGAACTGGGCGCGGATTTTCAGCAAGGCGTCGGGCGTGCTGCGCGAACCCAGCAGCGCGCGCGCCGGGTCGCCGGGGATCGAGCGCACCAGCACAAAGGTGATCAGGCTGATGCCAAACAGCACCGGCAGCAATTGCAGCGGCCGGGACAGCACAAAACGATAACGTGCCAGGTTCATCCGTCAGCCTCGGTGACGCGTGAGGAAGTCCAGCAACACCGGGAAATACGCCTGGGGTTCCTCATAAAAGGGCATATGGCTGCTGTTGGGAAATACGTGCAATTCGGCGTGTTTGGCCGCCATCTTCATGCGCAGGGCGCAGGCCGGGGTGAGTTCGTCGTGCTGGCCGGTGGTGATCAGCAGGGGCATCTTGAACGCGGCCATCTCAGGGATGCGGTTCCAATCCTTGAGGTTGCCGATGTAGAGGAATTCGTTGGGGCCCTGCATGGTTTCGTAGGGGCCCATGTTCCAGTCGTCGAGGGAACGCTTGACCGGCGCGGGCCATTCGTCGAGACGGCACACGTGGCGATAGTTGAGCAAGGTGATCGCGGCCTGGTACTGCGGGTGGTCGAGGGTGCCCATGGCTTCATGGCGTTGCATCATGGCCACGGTTTCGCTGCCAAGGGCGCCGCGCAGGCGTTCCAGTTCCTGGGACAGGTGTGGAATGTCACCCACGGTGTTTTCGAGGATCAGGCTTTTCAGCACATCGGGGTAATGGATGGCGTATTCGATACCGAGCCAGCCGCCCCATGAATGCCCGAGCAAATGCACGCGGCCCAGGCCCAGTGCCTGGCGCACGGTTTCGACTTCTTCGACATAACGGCCGATTTCCCACAGCGAAACGTCGGTCGGTCTGGCTGATGCGCCCGTGCCAAGCTGGTCGAATGCAACCACTCGCAGGTTATGGTCTTTGAGCCAGCCATGGGCGTCGCGCAAGTAGTCACACGGCAGGCCGGGCCCGCCGTTGAGGCACAACAGCACCTCATCGCCTTCGCCGAAGCTGTAGACCACGAGGTCATGGCCGTCGACTTGCACGTTGTACTGCTGGTCGGGGGCAATTTCACGCCACATGCATACATTCCTTGTGTTGTGTCGGCCTGGCAGGTAGCGGCCGTTTATCAGGCCAACACTACCGAGGATGCCGCGCGTCCATAACCTAGCATTTCTTATAGGTTTGGGCCTGGCAGTCCTTCGCCGGGGCGTGGCATTCTACTTGCAGCAAGTCGAGATTCAAATGAATTCGGGAGCAGAACGGATGCTGGCCAAGCTGACTGCCTTAAATCACCGTCTGATGCCGGGCAGGAGCCTGGATGAGCAGATGGACAACACATTCATCCTCGCCCAGCAGTTGGGTTTCGATGCACTGGTGTATGACTACACCCCGGTGCCAATCGACCAGGATGGTGCATTGATCACCCCCTCGGTGCTCGAACTGCGCAATACCCCGCCGGGCTGGCATAGCTTGTGGTGCAGCGAAGGGTTCTACCAGATCGACCCGGTGCAACACCTGGCCCTGAGCACGGTGTCGCCGTTTGTTTGGTCCTACGACATCAAGGCCGATACCCCTCTGCAAAAGATCATCGATCCCTGCCACGCCCCCGTTTCATCCTATCTGCACGACCAACAACTGACCTGCGGCGTCAGCGTGCCCATTCACCTGCCCCGTGGCGGCTTCGCCTCGCTGACCGGCCTGCGTACCGGTAAAGCCGGCAACGTCCTGCAGGATGCGCAGCAGACCTTGTCGGATTTCAGCCTGATTTCCCACGCCCTGCAGGAAGCGGCCTACCCGCTGTTCAGCAAAGAGCTGCGCACTTACCCGCATATCCACCTGACCAAACGTGAACGCGAGTGCCTCAAATGGGCCGCCGACGGCCTGACCGCCGCTGAAATCGCCACGCAATTGAGCCGTTCACTGGCGGTGGTCACCCTGCATCTGGCCTCGGCAATGCACAAGTTGGGGGCCAAGAATCGCGTACAGGCGGTGGTGCGCGCCACCCATTACCGCCTATTGGAAGACTGACCCCTCGGCAAAACCTAGCTGTTTTGCTAGTTACTTAAACTTCTTCCACGCTTTATCGTGTGCCTGATCATTTTTTCAGAGCAGGTACGAAATGGAATTCATCGAAAAAATCCGCGAAGGGTATGCGGCGTTTGGCGCCTACCAAACCTGGTTCCGCGTCACAGGTGACCTCTGCAGCGGCCGCACGCCCCTGGTGGTTATCCACGGCGGCCCCGGGTGCACCCATGATTATGTTGATGCGTTCAAGGACGTCGCCGCCAGCGGCCACGCCGTGATCCATTACGACCAACTGGGCAACGGTCGCTCCACCCACCTGCCCGAAAAAAATCCGTCTTTCTGGACCGTGGGCCTGTTCCTGGAAGAACTGAACAACCTGCTGAATCATCTGCAAATCAGCGATAACTACGCGATCCTCGGCCAGTCCTGGGGCGGCATGCTTGGCAGTGAACACGCGATTTTGCAGCCTAAAGGCTTGCGTGCCTTCATCCCGGCCAACTCGCCGACGTGCATGCGCACCTGGGTCAGCGAAGCCAACCGCCTGCGCAAATTGTTGCCCGAAGGCGTGCATGAAACCCTGCTCAAGCATGAAGCCGCCGGTACCTACCATGACCCGGAATACCTCGCCGCCTCGCGAGTGTTCTATGACCATCACGTGTGCCGGGTCAACCCGTGGCCGGAAGAAGTGGCGCGCACGTTCGCCCAGGTCGACGCAGACCCGACGGTGTACCACGCGATGAGCGGCCCAACCGAGTTCCACGTGATCGGCAGCTTGAAGGACTGGAAATCCATTGGCCGCCTGTCGGCGATCAATGTACCCACTCTGGTCATTTCCGGTCGCCATGACGAGGCCACGCCGCTGGTGGTCAAACCGTTCCTGGATGAGATTGCCGATGTGCGCTGGGCGCTGTTTGAAGACTCCAGCCACATGCCCCATGTGGAAGAACGCCAGGCGTGCATGGGGACCGTGGTGAAGTTTTTGGACGAGGTGTGTTCAGCGCAGTACAAAGAACTCAAAGCTGGCTAAATCAATGTGGGAGCTGGCTTGCCTGCGATGACCATAGGTATCTACACATTTTTGAGGACTGTGTTAAACCTGTGGCGAGGGAGCTTGTTCCCGTGGCGACCTGATAGTCGATCGAGCCTTATCAGGTGTAAATCGATCACAGTGTGGGAGCGGGCTTGCTCGCGAAGGCTATGTGTCAGGCGCTAGAGTTTTTTGGTCGGGGAACATATCCATTGCTGCGGTAACGGCCTCCTAGGGTTCCGCTCTTACAGCGGGTCACTTTTGGAAGGACCCAAAAGTAACCAAAAGGTCCTCGCCCCACCACTCGGCACCTCGCCCAGGCTCGGTGTGCCAGAACGCAGGCTTGAATCCGTGGGCCGCCGCAATGGGCCATCCTTGGCCCAGTGCGGCTAACCGGGCGTCCTGCCGTGTTACCCACGGATTCAAGCCTGCGTTCGGCCAGCGTGGTTGACGGGGCGCCTGAGATCAAAATCACAAGCCAGATCAAAAGCCAAAGCGGCATCGCAGCCAAATTTGGGTATCGACCAATATTTGTGTAGATACCTATTCTGCGATGACGGCGGTGAATTCACCCTTGCTATCTATCGCAGGCAAGCCAGCTCCCACACTGCCCCCCTGTTCGGCGTCAGACCTCGGTGGTTTCTGTCTTCGGCGCTTTCCTCGCCACATCCGCCACCAACGGAATCTCCTTACCCTCGGCATCAAACAATTTGCCGCCCCTGAAATAGTCCCCTTCACGCAGTGATGACACATCTCGGGCGCTCAAACTGCGGTCTGTGCCTGCCACAAACACCGACTGCTGGTCCGAGTTACCAGCGGTGAAGTGGTTGAACGCCAGGTTCAGCAGGATCGCCATGATCGCCGACGAACTGATCCCCGAGTGAAAGATGGTCGCGAACCAGCTGGGGAATTGATCGTAAAAACTGGGCGCCGCGATGGGGATCATGCCAAAACCGATGGAGGTGGCAACAATGATCAGGTTCATGTTGTTGCGGTAGTCCACCTTGGACAAAGTGCGGATACCACTCGCCGCCACGGTACCGAACAACACAATCCCCGCCCCGCCCAGTACGGATGTCGGCACCGCCGCAATCACCCGTCCCATGAACGGCAACAAGCCGAGAATCACCAGAAACAGCCCGCCCGTGGCCACTACAAAACGGCTCTTCACCCCGGTAACCGCGACCAGACCGACGTTCTGGGCGAAGGCGCTCTGGGTGAACGAACCAAAGATCGGCGCGAACATACTCGACAACATATCGGCGCGCAGGCCGTTGCCCAAGCGTTTGGAATCGACCTTGGTGTCAATGATCTCACCCACCGCCAGGATGTCCGCCGAGGTCTCGACCAAGGTCACCATCACCACGATGCACATGGAGATGATCGCGGCCACATGGAAGGTAGGCATGCCGAAATGGAATGGCGCAGGGAAGCCGAACATCGGCCCCTGGGTCACCCCGGAGAAGTCAGCCATGCCGAGGAACACCGCGATCACCGTACCGATCACCATTGCCAGTAGGATCGACAAACGTGAAATGGTAGCGCTGCCGATTTTGCTCAGCAGCAACACCAGCACCAGGGTCAATGCCGCCAGGCCGATATTGGGCATGCTGCCGAAATCCGCAGCGCGACTGTTGCCGCCCATGGCCCAGCGCGCCGCGACCGGCATCAGGGTCAGGCCGATGGTGGTGATCACAATGCCCGTGACCAACGGCGGGAAAAACTTGGTAATCCGAGAGAACACCGGGGTTATCAGCAACCCGATAAGCGACGCGGCCATCACCGCCCCGAGAATCGCCGGTATCCCGCCGGCGCCATCACTGCCGACAATCGCCACCATGGTCGCCACGCCAGCAAACGACACGCCCTGCACCAGCGGCAACTGACACCCAAATAACGGCAGGCCCAAGGTCTGCAACAGCGTGGCCAGGCCACCGGCAAACAACGATGCGGCAATCAACAAGCCGATATCCGCCGGCGACAACCCGGCCGCCTGGCCGACGATCAACGGTACCGCGACGATGCCGCCGTACATGGTGAGTACATGTTGCAGGCCGTAAGCCATGTTAGCGGCGACGCCGAGATTCTCATCTTCTGGCCGCTGCGGTGACGCCTTCGGGTTAGTCATGGTGAGGGGTTCTCTGTTTTTGTTGTGCGGTCACTGTATGCAATGTCCGGACTGGATGTCCATAGAGTTGTATACAATCACCCGAACAAGTTACCCTCCGCCGGCGTTACAAAAACAATTCGGCCGTGATGAGCCAGAACGCCAAAGGACCCAGGACAATGAAAAAGGCATTACAGGGCGCCACCGTTGCACTCACCCTGCTCGGCGGCGGGGAGGCCGTCGCGGTGGAATGGATGAACAACAGCGTAGGGTTTCGCTACGGCCAGCAGTTCACCAATCCGAATAACCCCAACGAATTCAGCAAGCGCATCTACAGCTTCACCCACGCCAGCGGCTACCGATACGGCAGCAATTTCCTCAACCTCGATGTGTTCCTGTCCGACAGCCGCGACCCGCGCGAGGGCACTGATCATGGGGGGAGTGAGGTGTACGCGGTGTACCGCCACCAGCTGTACGCATCGCGGGTATTCGATGTGCCGCTGGGTACCGGCCTGGTCAAGGATTACGCGCTGACGTTGGGCTTCGATGCCAACCGCAACAACAATTTCGCTTCAGCAAAAAAACGCGCGCTGGTGATCGGCCCGACCTTGAAGTTCAACACCGTCGGTGTGCTGGACCTGAGCCTGATGTACTACAAGGAGAGGAACCACACCGGCATCCCCGGTGCGCAGGAGTCGAACCACACCTTCGACGATACCTACATGCTCAACCTGACCTGGATGCGACCGTTCGAGATCGCCAATCACGCGGCGAAATTCCAGGGCTTTATCAATTATGTCGGGGAAAAAGGTGAGGACTACCACGGCCGCGACACCGCGCCGGAAGCCCTGATGCGCACGGCGCTGATGGTGGCGGTGCGACCGGGTAAGAATGTGAAGCCAAACCTGTATCTCGGGGTGGGTTACGAGTACTGGCATAACAAGTTCGGCGTGGACGGCGGCCGGGGTAGCCGCACATCGACGCCGACGGTGAATCTGGAAATCACCTTTTAATCGCTGAAGGAATCCGATCAAGTGTGGGATCCGATTGTCACTTCAGGCTTGTGCCAGTGCCGAATTACCCTTTTTGGGCCGCGCCAACCAGTACCCCAACACCGCCAGCGGCGCGGTTGCCAGCATCACGATGGCGGTAATCAGGAGCGGCTGGTCGATCATCGATGACACGATCAAGCTGCCGAGAAAGCACAGACCCAGTTGCAGGGTGTTTTGCAGTGCCGCGGCTTTGCCGGAATTTTCCGCAAACGGCATCAGCGCATTCGCCACCACGATGGGGTAACTGGCACCGTTGACCAGGGCCATCAAGCAGAACGGCATCAGCAAGGTGGTCAGCGTCGGCACAGTCAAGGTGGCAACCAGGTACAGCGCCACCATGCTGATGCAATACGCCAGCAGCAACCATGGCAATAGCGTCTTGCCCTGAAAATGCTGCAGCGCGCTGCGGCAACTGTAGCCACCCACCAGAAACGCTAATGTGGGCAGCAGATAGCTCAGCCCGATGTCATTCGGGCTGTAGCCCATGTCGCCAAGGATGAAAGGCGAAGCCGTCAGCCAGGCGAAGAAGCTGGCCGAGCACGCGGCGAAGATCATGACGTTGCCGGTAAACACGCGAGAAGTCAGCAACTGCCCGTAGCCGAGGCGCGAAGGCTCGCTCTTCTCTGCCTGACGTTTCGGAGGGGTGCGCAGAAACAATGTCGGCAACAGCAACAACAGCGACACCCCCAGCAATACGCCGAAGATCGCCTGCCAGCCAAAGTGATTCAAAACCATTGCGCCCAACAGCGGCGCCAACGCCGGTGACAGCGACATCAGCGGCATGATGCTGGCGAACACGCGGTGAGCCTTGTCGGCCGGGTAACGGTCGATCACCAGAGCCTGCCAACTCACCGCGGCGGCACACACGCCAATCGCCTGCATAAAGCGCAGCGCCAGCAGTTGCGGCGCCGTCTCGACCCAGAACATGCCTGCGCAGCCCAGCACAAACAGGCTCAGGCCTGCGAGCAGGATCGGCTTGCGCCCCAACCGGTCCGACAGCGGCCCCCACAGCAACTGCCCCACCGCAAAGCCGGCGAGGAAAATACTCAAGCTGGCGCCCACTGCACCGGCGCCAATCTGCAACTGCTCGCCCATCGCGCCGAACGCTGGCAAATACATGTCCATGGCGAGATAACCGAGCATGCTCAGCCCCGCCAGATACCAAATGAAACCAAAAGAATTTTTCATTGAAGCCTTGTTAATCTTGCCATCAAACTATTTGCTGACTGGCACCCATTATGAAGCTGACAGTTTCTGTGTGAAGCGATAATAATTGGACATTCTTATCAATAAATTTGAAGGCAGCCGCTATGTGGTCCGAATACTCCCTGGATGTTGTGGATGCCGTGGCGCGCCATGGCAGCTTCAGCGCCGCGGCCCAGGAGTTACACCGGGTGCCGTCGGCCATCAGCTACACCGTGCGTCAGCTCGAGGAGTGGCTGGCGGTGCCACTGTTCGTGCGACGCCATCGGGATGTAGAACTGACACCTGCCGGCCGTTTATTTATAGACGAGGCCCGGAGCGTGATGAAAAAAATGCTCGGCACGCGGCGGCTGTGCCAGCAGGTGGCCAACGGCTGGAGCGGCCAACTGAAGGTGGCGGTGGATTCCATCGTCAAACCCCAGCGTTGCCGACAGTTGGTATTGGATTTCTATCGGCAGTTTCCCGAGGTGGAATTGCTGCTGGAATACGAGGTGTACAACGGTGTGTGGGATGCCCTGGCGGATGAGCGCACTGACATCGTGATCGGTGCCACCAGTGCAGTGCCAGTGGCCAGTCACTTCACTTTCCGCGACATGGGCTTGTTGAACTGGCTGTGCGTGGTCAGCGCGCGGCACCCGTTGGCGAGCGTCGAAGGGTTGCTGAGTGACGACCAACTGCGCCCCTTCGCCTCGCTGTGCATGACCGACACCTCACGCAACCTGCCCAAGCGCGACACGTGGACCCTGGATAACCAGCGGCGTCTGGTGGTGCCGAACTGGGCCTCGGCGATCGATTGCCTGCGCGATGGCCTGTGCGTTGGCATGGCGCCGGCGCATCAAGTGCTGCCGTGGATCGAACGGGGCGAGTTGGTGGCGCTGCAATTGAGCCGGCCGTTTCCGGCCAGCCCGTCGTGTGTGGCTTGGGCGCAGAGCAAACTGTCCCCGGCCATGGCGTGGTTGTTGGAGTACCTGGGAGATACTGAAACCATGAATCAGGAATGGCTCAATGGGCCTGACCCAGTAACCGGGTGATGGCGCGCACGATCATCTCGACTTCCTTGGCATCCAGGGTCAACGGCGGCAGCAGGCGAATGACCTTGCCCCGCGTCACGTTGATCAGCAGGCCGTGTTCCTGGGCCGCACGCAGAGCCAAGTCGCGGTAAGGACTGGCCAGCTCTATACCGATCATCAAACCCAGCCCGCGAATCGCCAGCACGTGCGAGTGCTCACTCAACTCCACCCGCAACCGCGCGAGCAAACGCTCACCCTGCTGCGCCGCGTTCTGCAGCAAGCCTTGCTCCTCGATAATGTCCAGCACCGTGCAACCCACCCGACACGCCAATGGGTTGCCGCCGAAGGTGCTGCCGTGACTGCCCGGTGTAAACAATTGCGCCACGGCGGACCGTGCCAGGCAGGCGCCGATGGGTACGCCATTGCCGAGACCTTTGGCCAGGGTCATCACGTCCGGGAAAATGCCTTCATGCTGGAAGGCAAACCAGGTGCCCGTGCGGCCGATGCCGGTCTGGATCTCATCCAGCATCATCAGCCAGCCGTGGCGTGTGCAGTGATCGCGCAGGGCTTTGAGGTAGCCAGGCGGCGGCGGCAGTACGCCACTTTCGCCCTGGATCGGCTCCAGCAGGACCGCCGCGATGCGCGTGCCAAACGCTTTTGTGACCGCCTCGATCGCGGCGATATCACCAAAGCTCACCTTGAGAAAGTCCCCCGGCAAACGCTGGAAGCCCAAGCGCAGCGATGGCCCATCGCTGGCGGCCATCGTGCCCAGCGTACGGCCATGAAAGGCATTTTCCATCACCACCACCAACGGCGCTTCGATGCCTTTTTTCCAGCCATGCAGCCGCGCCAACTTCAGCGCTGTTTCGTTAGCCTCGGCCCCGGAATTGTTGAAAAAGGCACGGTCCAGGCCAGACAACTGGGTGAGGCGCTGGGCCAGCTTCTGTTGCCAGCCAATGCTGTAGAGGTTGGATGTATGCAACAGCAAACCCGCTTGTTCGCTGATCGCCTTCACCAGCCTGGGGTGCGAGTGACCGACATTGGTCACCGCCACTCCGGCCACCGCATCGAGGTATTCGCGGCCCTGCTGGTCCCACAAGCGTGTGCCCAGGCCACGGGTAAAACTCAGGGCCAAGGGTTGGTAAGTGGTCATCAGGCAGGCGGCGGTCATGGTGCGGGCTCCAGTACTTCGTTGTGATGGCTGCAGTATCGTTAGCCACCTGGACTGGATAAACTGTGCATTCCTGCAATGACTTTAAACCAAGGCTTGATAATGGACCTGTTCCAGGCGATGTCGGTGTACGTTAAGGTGGTCGAGACCGGCAGCATGACCGCAGCGGCCCAGGCCTGCAGCATGTCGACCACCATGGTCGGCAACCACCTGCGAGCCCTGGAACAGCGACTGGGCGTCAGCCTGCTAAAGCGCACCACGCGCAAACAAAGCCTTACGGAATTTGGCGGGCAGTATTATCAGCGCTGTCTGGAAGTGTTGGGGCTGGTGGCCGACTCCGAGCAGCTCGCCGAGCAAGCCAACAGCGACATCCCCAAAGGCACCCTGCGCATCACCGCCCCACCCGTGTTCGGCACCGAACAACTTACACCGGCCTTGAGCGAATTTTCCCGACGCTACCCGCTGATCAACCTGTACGTGGTGCTGAGCAATGAGCGGATGGACCTGGTCGACAGCGGCTTCGATGTCGCGATCCGACTTGGCGAACTGGAAGCCTCCAGCCTGATCGCCAGGCCGATGCAGGCCTACACCCTAACGCTCTGCGCGTCACCGGCCTACCTGGCGCGACGTGGCACGCCGCAGACGCCCGATGACCTGCGCCAGCACGACTGCCTGGCGTTCGCCTACCCGGCAAGTGACAACTGGCGCGACACCGACAAACTGTGGCGCATGACCGGCGATGGCGTGGAGGTGGAGGTTCCGGTGTCCGGCTCGTTGACCATCAACAGCTCGCAAGGCTTGCGCCAGGCGGCTGTCAACGGCATGGGCATCATCATGCTGGCCGATGCACTGGTGCAGCCGGATCTGGAGAGTGGCAAGCTGGTGGCCTTGTTAACCACTTATCGACTGCCCAGCCGCCCGATGCACCTGCTCTACGGTCAGGACCGTTATCGCTTGCCCAAGTTACGCGCCTTCGTCGATTTCGCTATGGAAAAGTGGGCACGCTAGAAGCCCACGCCCAACTCACGCAATCGCGCGGCAGTGCGCTCAGCCGATACGTGGTGGATACCTTGCCAACCGAGGGCGACGGCCGCGTCGATATTGCCGGCGACATCATCGATAAACACCACTTCAGCCGGCTGGATATTCGGTAGGTGGGCCCGTACCTGGCTAAGGCTGGCATGGTAGATCGCTGCGTCAGGCTTGATCATCTTCAGTTCGCCGGACACCACAATGTCGCGAAAGTACTGCAGGAACGGGTAATTGGCCCGTGCATAGGGGAACGTCTCGGCGGACCAATTGGTGAGTCCGAACAGCGGCATATCAACATGGTGCAACGCCTTGAGGATCGCCACGCCTTCCGGTAGCGGGCCGCGCAGCATCTCGTGCCAACGGTCGTAATAGGCTTGGATCAAACGCTCATGATGCGGGTACTGCTCGATCAGGCTGCGGGTGCCTTCAGCCAGTGTGCGACCGGCATCTTGCTCGGTGTTCCAG
Source organism: Pseudomonas sp. RA_15y_Pfl1_P11 (assembly GCF_963970975.1). Lineage (NCBI taxonomy): Bacteria > Pseudomonadati > Pseudomonadota > Gammaproteobacteria > Pseudomonadales > Pseudomonadaceae > Pseudomonas > Pseudomonas sp. RA_15y_Pfl1_P11. Next base: position 168,245 of record NZ_CAXAOY010000001.1, on the reverse strand, counting down.
GCCTGGGTGCAAATGTGCTCGAGAAACCATTGCCGTTCGTAATCGTCGGTAATCAACTTGCGGTACAGGTGCTGCGGGCTCCAATCGAACAGGACACCGCCGAAATCAAAAACCACTGCGCGAATTGTCATACGTCCCTCCCCTGAGTGTGATGCGCCAGTCTCGCATGCCAGCGAAACCACGCCGCACGTAAACAAGCGTAGGACAGCTCTGATAATTTCACGGGTCGCGCACAGCAAAAAAATGGCGGAACTGATAAAAACGGCCAAGGACAGTGGCTATCACGTGCCACTCAATCCACTTTGGGAGAGAGAAGTGGTCGGTATCAAGCGCTCTGGTTTCACCCATGCCCAAGAGCGGCTGGCGTCAGCCTTTCGCCAAGGCTGACGCTCTGTGCGCTTACAAACAGCAGCCTCATAACAGGGTTATCGAGGCTACTGTCTAAGCCGTCTTATGCCGAGATGAGACCGTTGATCTTCACGGTCGGATTGACGTCAGCGTCGTAGTCCACACCGTCGATTTCAAAGCCGAACAAGCGCAGGAATTCAGCCTTGTAGCCGGCAAAATCGCTGATCTCGTTAACGTTGTCGTCGGTGACCTGGTTCCACAGTGCAGCGACGGCGTCCTGGACTTTAGGTTCGAGCTCGGCAAGGTCGGCACGCAGGCGGCCGTCTGCGTCGAGTTTCGGCTGGCTGCCGTACAGGCTGTCCTTGAACAGACCGTATACTTGTTCGATGCAACCTTCGTGGGTGCCCTGCTCTTTCATCACTTTGAACAGTAACGACAGGTACAGCGGCATGATCGGGATTGCCGAGCTGGCCTGGGTCACCACAGCCTTGAGCACCGACACACGGGCGTCGCCCTTGAGTGCCGCAAGGTTGTCGCGCAGGGTCAGGACTTTTTTATCCAGGTCTTTCTTGGCTTCGCCGATGGAGCCGTTCCAGTAGATATCCTGGGTCAGCTTCTCGCCGAGGTAGGTGAACGCGGTGGTCTTGGCGCCTTCGGCAAGGACGTCGGCGTCACGCAGGGCGTCGATCCACAGCTGCCAGTCTTCGCCACCCATCACTTTGACGGTGCCGTCGATTTCTTCCTGGGTCGCAGGCTCCAGGGTGGTGTCGACCACGACGCCCTTGTCGGTGTTGATACCGCGCAGGGTCACGGCCTTGCCAATCGGCTTGAGGGTGGAAGTGTGCACCACGCCTTGCGGGTCGGTACGGCGTGGCGCGGCCAGGCTGTAGACGACCAGGTCGATCTTACCGAGGTCTTTCTTGATGGTTTCGATGGTCAGGCGCTTGATCTCGTTGGAGAACGCGTCGCCGTTGATGCTCTTGGCGTACAGGCCTTTTTCGACAGCGAACTTCTCAAACGCGGCACTGTTGTACCAGCCAGCGGAGCTCAGCTTGCCTTCTTCGCCTTCTTTTTCAAAAAACACGCCCAGGGTGTCGGCGCCGCAGCCAAACGCAGCACTGATACGCGCGGCCAGGCCATAGCCGGTGGATGCGCCGAGAACCAGCACCTTCTTCGGGCCGCCTTCGATGGCGCCGTGCTCAGTGACGTAGTCAATCTGTTCCTTGACGTTCGCTTCACAGCCTACAGGGTGAGCGGTCACACAGATAAAGCCACGAACCCGCGGTTTGATGATCATAAAATTTCTGCCTCTTCCAAGGTGCCGAAGGCCAGTGGTGGCCATTCAACTTCAATCGTACCGGTCTATGACGTCCGAAAAACCGAAGCGTCACGATAGTCGCAAATCTTCCGTTTACAAAATCCAATCCACACAGTGCAGCCAGGGTTAAAAACTGTGTAGAGCCTTAACAATTTCGCACTATTTAAAACGCCAACAGACGCCGAACGCCTTATCATGACGCAGCTGTTTCGATATGTGTCAAACACCCACCACTCGCGGCCACGGATCCGGACCTGTCGAATGGCGTCGTGCTGGATCTGAGTTAGATGAACAAGCCTGCTTTGCGTAAAAAGGCAGTATCGGTCGCCTGGGTATTCGGCGTGCTGCTGATTATTGATATTTTCCCCGAGACCACCCTGGTATTTCTCGGCCTGGTAGTGATCTGCGGCCTTTACGATTTACTGCGTAATGGCTTGTATGACGCGCCCTCGATGACACGGTAATGCATGCGTCTTTCAACAAAAACGATGCAAAGCGTTACTGCCTGCTTATCGATATTCTGCGGCCGACCCCGCTGCCCTTGGTTCTCAATGCGGTAATCGCTGGATTTGCCGGGATGGTCTTTACCCTGCGTCGGGTTTTCTACAAAAACTGGAAGCTGATTCAGTAAGTTCTGCGGCATTATGGTGCTGGACGGTGTTTGCGCTTGGCCTCGCGCCTGAGGTAAACATCCGTCTCGTGCGTTCGAATTCGGCGCCCACCATTCTCAAGCCATCGCGGCCCTGTGCGGGTGCGGTGGCTGTGCTTTCAAGGATTAAGAATGCCCCAACGTCAAGTCATCAATGCTTCCGTCAGCCCCAAGGGCAGCCTCGAAACCCTGTCCCAACGTGAAGTGCAGCAACTGAGCGAAGCCGGTTCCGGTAGCATCTACACCCTGTTCCGACAGTGCGCCCTGGCTATCCTCAACACTGGCGCGCACATCGACAACGCCAAGACCATTCTCGACGCCTACAAGGATTTTGAGGTTCGTATCCACCAGCAGGACCGCGGTGTTCGCCTGGAATTGCTGAATGCCCCTGCCGACGCATTCGTCGATGGCGAAATGATCGCCAGCACCCGCGAAATGCTGTTCAGCGCCCTGCGTGACATCGTCTATACCGAGAATGAACTGGACAGCCAGCGCATCGACCTGAGCAATTCCCAGGGCATCACCGATTACGTATTCCACCTGCTGCGCAACGCCCGTACGCTGCGCCCGGGTGTCGAGCCGAAAATTGTAGTGTGCTGGGGCGGGCACTCGATCAATACCGAAGAATACAAATACACCAAGAAGGTCGGCCACGAGCTGGGCCTGCGCAGCCTCGACGTGTGCACCGGCTGCGGCCCTGGCGTGATGAAAGGCCCGATGAAAGGCGCGACCATTGCCCATGCCAAGCAACGCATCACCGGCGGGCGCTATCTGGGGCTGACCGAGCCGGGCATCATCGCCGCCGAAGCGCCGAACCCGATCGTCAATGAGCTGGTGATCCTGCCGGATATCGAAAAGCGCCTGGAAGCCTTCGTCCGTGTAGGCCACGGCATCATCATCTTCCCGGGCGGCGCCGGCACGGCCGAAGAGTTCCTGTACCTGCTGGGCATCCTGATGCACCCGGACAACCGCGACCTGCCGTTCCCGGTCATCCTCACCGGGCCAAAAGACGCGGCCCCGTACCTGCAACAACTGCACGCATTTGTCGGCGCCACCCTGGGCGAGGCCGCCCAGGCGCACTACCAGATCATCATCGACGACCCGGCCGAAGTGGCCCGCCAGATGACCATTGGCCTCAAGGCGGTGAAGCAGTTCCGTCGCGAACGTAACGACGCCTTCCACTTCAACTGGCTGCTGAAAATCGATGAGGGCTTCCAGCGCCCGTTCGACCCGACCCACGAAAACATGGCCAGCCTTCAGTTGAGCCACTCGCTGCCACCCCACGAACTCGCCGCCAATTTGCGCCGTGCTTTCTCGGGAATCGTGGCGGGTAACGTGAAAGACAAGGGCATCCGTCTGATCGAGCAGAACGGCCCTTATGAGATCCATGGCGACCCGGCCATCATGAAACCGCTGGACGAATTGTTGAAGGCGTTTGTAGCCCAACACCGTATGAAGCTACCAGGCGGTGCGGCGTATGTGCCGTGCTATCGCGTGGCGCAGTAAACCGCCGGTTTCAGTCATAAGTTGTAGCGCTTTAAGGGCTTTTTGGAGCGTGCAGGTGGCGTGAGTCGGGCTAAGGTTTTTACGTGTCCCGACTCACACACACCAGGGAGCAACCTATGGACCAACGGATCTTGTCCACCATCAATCCTTAACCTAAGGTGAGGAGCATCACGATGGAGATCTTCAACATGGCCACCGCCACACTTACTTCGAAAGGGCAAATCACCATTCCCGTTCAGGTCAGAACCGCCCTGGGTCTGGAAACAGGAGACCGCGTTGAATTCGTTGAAATGGAGGACGGTAAATTTTCCATCATGGCAGCGAGCAACACCGTACACGACCTCAAAGGCCTGATCCGAAAACCCGTCAACGCCGTCTCACTGGATGAAATGAACCGCGCCATCGCGGCACAAGGAGCGAAAGCTGGATGATCGCGCTGGATACCAATGAGCTGGTGCGCTACGTCACCCAGAATGATCCCGTCCAATCGCCCAAGGCATCCGAGCTGATCTAATCGCTCACCACCTTTTCACCAGGTTTTGTCAGTTTGGTGTCCGTGGTGGAACTGGTGTGGGTTTTACAAAGTTGTTACCCGTCAGCCAAGAGTGATGTGGTAACTGTTCTGGAAACGCTGTTGCGCACCCGTGAGTTGACCATTGAGCACGCTGAGATCATCTGGCAGGCCGTGCGACGTTTCACGGCGAGCAAGGCCGATTTTGCGGACTGCCTGATAGAACGCTGTGCCCATGCCGCTGGCTGCGAATATACCGCCACCTTTGATCTGAAGGCTGCGAAGGCGGCAGGCATGAAGCGACTGACCTGAGGCTTGCCGTTGCAGCGGCACTCAGGTCAAAGCGAACGCTATAAAGAGCCGGGCACCGAACAACTAAGCTCGGCGCTGTTGCGCGAGGTTCGGCTGCCAGGCACCAGGACGCCGATCCAGCCAAGGCTCAGCGAACCCAACCACCGCCCTGCCAGTGATACCCATCATTACGTTGCACCCAGTGTGGATGCACATAGCGGTAACCCTCGCGTACCGGCTCCCAATGACCATGTACCGCGACGTAGCGCCCACCTTCCCAGCGCCAGTAACCACGTGACCATACATAGCCGTAGCGCACGGGCGGTTCGACCTCGACCACCTGCACCGGCGGCGGTTGCGGCGCAACGACTTCCACATACTCACGTTGAACCGGCCTGCGCTCATGCACCACGCGCTCTTGCACACACCCGGATGCGGCGACAACCATGGCCGCCAATGCGGCATAACGTAGCAACATATATACCCCTCGGGCGCTGACGCCCAAACACCTGCAAAATTGAAAATGCCCCCTTTTCCAGCCGCTCTCCTGATCGGCCATGGGTATTTTTTAACAGGTAGTGTCTGTCAGGTTGCTGAACCTGAGGATGTTGCGCTTATCAGCGCAGACGAAAGGCACAGTGCGCATTTACCCCCCTGAAGTCGGGCCAAAACGCCCCAGCACAGCCTCGACAAAACCTCGCAACTTAGCAGTACGTTGCCGATTCGCGGTGTAGACCAAATGCATGGCCCGGCTGGGCGCGTCAAAGTCCGGCAGCACCCGCACCAAGTCGCCCCTCGCTAACGCCGTACGCAGGAAGTCTTCCGGACCGAGCACAATGCCGAAACCATCCAGGGCGGCCGACATCAACGCCCTGCTTTCGTTGATCTGCAAGCGGCTGCTTACCTGCACGTTGTGCGGCACCGCGCCTTCGTAAAACACCCATTTAGCCACTTCATACCTTCACTGGAGCAAGCACATGAAGATTGGCGTGATTGGAGCAGGTTTTATCGGGCGTGCCCTGGCGCAGTTGGCACTGGCGGCCGGGCACGAAGTGATGTTGAGCAATTCCCGTGGCCCACAAACCATGAGCAGTGTGCTGAGCGGCATACTTGGCGTAAAAGTGGGCAGTGCAGACGATGCCGCACAATTTGGCGATGTGGTACTCGTGGCGATTCCCCTGGAACATTACCGCAGCGTACCTGCGCAGTGGTTAGAGGGTAAAACGGTGATGGACGCCAACAATTACTATCCCGACCGCGACGGGCATATCCCGGAACTGGACCGTTTTGAAACCACCACCAGCCGGCTGCTTGCTGACCATTTGCCGCACTCACATGTAGTGAAAGTGTTCAATGCGATCTTTGCGCCGGACCTGACGCAAGATGCCCGCCCTCACGGTGCACCTGACCGCCGCGCACTGCCGGTGGCAGCGGATGACGCGACGGCCAAGGCACGCGTGATCACGTTGCTCGATGAGCTGGGTTTCGATGCCATAGACGCAGGTGGGCTGGACGAAAGCTGGCGGTTTGAGCGAGCCAAGCCTGCTTATTGCATCCCGCTGGACCAGGCTGGTTTAAAGGCAGCGTTAGCGGCGGCCGAACGTACGGTTGAACTGCCTGCGGTCGAGCGAACCCAGCGCCACCCATAAACACCCGACCACAAAAAAGCCCGCTGACCGTAACCGGTTCAGCGGGCTTTTTCTTAGCCGTTACTTACAGCGCCAGGTCAGACGCTGGCTTGCTCGGCTCAGCCGCAGGCTTGGCAGCCTCGGTCGCCTTTGGAGCAGCCGCTTGCGGAATCACAGGCGGTGTAGGCAGTTGCAGGACACCGGCGGTGTAGGCCCATTCCTTGGCAACCGCTTCTGGGCTGTCGTTCAGCTTGGTGCCGTAGCTCGGTACGATCTGGTGCAGTTTGGCCTGCCACTCAGGGGTCGCAACCTTGTCCTTGAACACTTTCTGCAGCACGGTCAGCATGATCGGAGCCGCGGTCGACGCGCCTGGCGATGCGCCCAACAGGCCCGCGATGGTGTTGTCGGCAGAGCTGACCACTTCGGTTCCGAGTTTCAGGACGCCGCCCAGCTCTTCGTCACGCTTGATGATCTGCACGCGCTGGCCGGCCTGCCACAGGCGCCAGTCGGATTGCTTGGCGTTCGGGAAGTACTCTTGCAGCGCCTTGAAGCGGTCGTCATCCGACAGCATCAGTTGACCAGCGAGGTACTCGACCAGCGGGTATTCACGAATACCGACTTTGGTCATGGGCCAGATGTTGTGGGTGGTGGTGCTGGTCAGCAGGTCCAGGTACGAGCCTTCTTTGAGGAACTTGGTGGAGAAGGTCGCGAATGGGCCAAACAGGATGACGCGCTTGCCATCCAGCACGCGGGTGTCCAAGTGCGGAACCGACATCGGTGGCGCGCCAACCGAAGCCTTACCGTAGGCCTTGGCCATGTGCTGCTCGGCGATGGCCGTGTTATCGGTCACCAGGAACGAGCCGCCCACCGGAAAGCCCGCGTATTCCTTGGCTTCAGGAATGCCCGACTTTTGCAGCAGGTGCAGTGCACCGCCGCCGGCGCCGATGAACACGAACTTGGCGTCGGTTTCAGTCTTGGTGCCGTCTTTCAGGTTTTTGTAGCTCACACGCCACGAACCGTCGGCGTTCTTGGTGATGTCCTGCACTTCGCTCGACAGTTTCAAGTCAAACTTCGGCGTGGTTTGCAGGTGGGCGACGAACTGGCGGGTGATCTCGCCGAAGTTCATGTCGGTACCCAGCGGGCTCCAGGTGGCCGCGATTTTCTGGTTCGGGTCACGCCCTTCCATCATCAACGGAACCCACTTGGCGATCTGCGCCGGGTCTTCGGAGTACTGCATACCGGCGAACAGCGGGCTCGCTTGCAGGGCTTCGTAGCGTTTTTTCAGGAACTTGATGTTGTCATCGCCCCACACAAAGCTCATGTGCGGTGTGGAGTTGATGAACGAACGCGGGTTCTTCAGCACGCCCTGCTGGACCTGCCAGGACCAGAACTGACGGGAGATCTGGAACGCTTCGTTGATCTCGACCGCTTTCGGGATCTGAACGACGCCGCTGCTGTCTTCCGGGGTGTAGTTCAGCTCAGCCAGGGCCGAGTGACCGGTACCGGCGTTGTTCCAGCCGTTGGAGCTTTCTTCGGCAACGCCATCAAGGCGCTCGACCATTTCCATCGACCAGCCCGGCTCCAGCTCATTGAGCCATACACCCAGGGTCGCACTCATGATGCCGCCGCCGATCAGCAGCACATCGACTTTCTTTGCCTCTTCCGCGTGAACGGACGTGATCCCCATCGACAAAGCCAGCCCCAGCAGGGCAGTGTTTACTTTTTTAAACATCAGTAGCACCTATGATAAAACGCCATCCGCCCTACCGCCCCTGAGTCTTCAAGGTCGCAGGGTGGGCACACAAGGCCGACGTATCGACCTCACTTTTAGTCCCTTCTGCGCTGACTTCTTATCATTATTGGCTTCAGCTACCTGGGCGACAGCCAATCACTGGGACGTATACGGATGTACGTACCCAGGAAAGGCTAGACCAGGACGGCGCGCAGAATATCACGGCAAACAGCGTTTATGCGCCGTTTGGCCAATTGACAGCTCTAAATCGAGGGTTTTAACGCAGCGGTGTCAAGCGTGGCAGGCGCGACGTGGAGTCACAGGGCAGGAACTCTCACGCAAACGGCTGTTCTAGACACCTTTGTCGCTGCTTGCGTAGCATCGGCGGCTGTCCTTCGTGCGTTCCATCCAAACAGAGTTACCCATGACTATCCAGCAAACACACGGGCACGTGCTACCCGCGCGCAGCGCCGCCAAAATGGAAGCTGCCATGGCCGTGGGCGCTTTCGCTATCGGTACTGGCGAATTCGCCATCATGGGCCTGATGCCGGACATCGCCCACAACCTGAACCTCAGCGAACCGCAAGTCGGTCACGCCATCAGCGCCTACGCCCTCGGCGTGATGGTCGGCGCGCCACTCCTCGCCATCCTCGGCGCTAAATTGCTGCGCAAACACATGTTGCTGTTGCTGATGGGCCTGTACGCCTTGGGCAACCTCGCCACGGCCTTCACCCCGACCTTCGGCTCACTGATCGCCTTCCGCTTTATCAGCGGCCTGCCCCACGGCGCCTACTTCGGCATTGCCGCCGTGGTGGCTTCAAGCATGGTGCCCAACGACAAACGCGCCGGCGCAGTCGCCCGCGTAATGATGGGCCTGACCCTCGCCATGCTGCTGGGCAACCCCATCGCCACCTTTCTCGGCCAACACCTGGGCTGGCGCTCCGCGTTCGCGCTGGTCAGCGTGATCGCCCTATGCACCATCGCGCTGGTCTGGCAATTCGTCCCCCACCGCCACGACGAACAACGCAGCGACCCGCGCAAAGAATTGCGCGCGTTTACCAAACCCCAGGTGTGGATGGCCTTGTCCATTGGCGCCATTGGTTTTGCCGGGATGTTCTGCGTATTCAGCTACCTGGCGCCAACCATGCTCGAAGTGACCAAAGTATCGCCGCAGTGGATCCCCTTCGGCCTCGCCGCATTTGGCGTGGGCGGCATCATCGGCAACATCGCCGGCGGCAAGCTGTTCGACCGCATGCAGTTTCGGGCGGTGGGTTTGATATTGGTTTGGTCGATGGCCGTGCTGCTGTTCTTCCCCTTCGCGGCGTCCTCGCTATGGGGCGTCCTGCTGAGCATGGGCCTCATCGGCACCATGGTGGCCCTGGCTGCGCCGCTGCAAATCCGCCTGATGGACATCGCGCACGAAGCCCCGAGCCTGGCGGCGGCGTCCAACCATGCGGCGTTCAACCTGGCGAATGCACTGGGGCCGTGGTTGGGTGGGATGGCGATTACGGCTGGGTTGGGGTGGACGAGCACCGGGTATATCGGCGCGGTCACAGCGTTGGTCGGACTGGGAATCTACCTGGTCGCTCGGCGCATGCAGGGTGGGCACTGAGCCGTACAGCATCCTACAAAAGGATATTTTCTATTCCGCCATGGGTGTCATGGCAGCCCATTCCGTTGTCCTGAAAGACACTCCTCCCAAGCCAGGTGGAAGTGACCCTGTTCTTTATATCGCTCGCACCACTGCGACCACGGCAGCGCTGGCTGCGGGTAACACGCTAAAGGCATTCAATACCCTGGATGAAATCAAAACGTCCCCCACTAAGAACACCAAAAAGTACGCATTCCGAGGTGCCTTTTTAGGGCTGATACTCGGAAGCGTCTTTGTACTCGGCAGGTTTTTTATTCGGCAGAATGGATATCGGGGTCAGACCACGATATCTAACATTGGATATCGGGGTCAGACCACGATATCTAACGTACTGGCCTCCCTCCGGTCCCGACACATTCCACACGAAGCACTGTGCAACGCGAGTTGGTGAGAAGCGCACAAGCCCCTCCCACACCCTAGACCCATCCCTGATAAACTGCGCCCCATTCGCCTCGTTGACTCAGATTCCCAATGCCACTACAAACAGCTCCCCTCTCCCGCCGCTTCTCCGTTGCCCCCATGATGGATTGGACGGACCACCATTGCCGGTACTTCCTGCGCCTGCTCTCCAAACACGCGCTGCTCTACACCGAAATGGTCACCACCGGCGCGATCCTGCACGGCGATCACGAGCGCTTCCTGCGTCACAACGAAGCGGAGCACCCACTTGCGCTGCAATTGGGTGGCAGCGTGCCTGCCGATCTGGCGGCGTGCGCGCGCATGGCCGAGGCTGCGGGGTATGACGAAGTAAACCTGAACGTCGGCTGCCCCAGCGACCGGGTGCAGAACAATATGATCGGCGCAATTCTGATGGCGCACCCTGCCCTGGTAGCCGATTGCGTGAAGGCAATGCGCGATGCGGTGTCGATCCCGGTAACGGTGAAGCACCGCATCGGGATCAACGGACGGGACAGTTATGCCGAGCTGTGTGATTTCGTCGGCCAGGTGAAAGAGGCGGGCTGCACCAGTTTTACCGTGCATGCGCGGATTGCGATTCTGGAGGGGTTGTCGCCGAAAGAGAATCGCGACATTCCGCCGTTGCGCTATGACGTAGCGGCGCAGTTGAAACGGGACTTTCCGGAGTTGGAGATTATTCTCAACGGCGGGATCAAGACGTTGGAGCAGTGCCATGAGCATTTACAGACGTTTGATGGCGTGATGCTGGGGCGGGAGGCTTATCACAATCCTTATCTGCTGGCGGAGGTGGATCAGCAGTTGTTTGGCAGTGAAGCGCCGGTGATTAGCCGGGCGCAGGCGTTGGCGCAGTTGCGGCCTTATATCGATGAGCATTTGGCGACCGGCGGGACGATGCATCACATTACGCGGCATGTGTTGGGGTTGGGCACGGGTTTCCCGGGGGCTCGCAGGTTCAGGCAGTTGCTGTCGGTGGATATTCATAAGGCGAGTGATCCGTTGGCGTTGTTGGATCAGGCCGCAGAGCTGTTGGAAGGACGGTGATGAGGGTGTAGCAGTCGGGGCAGGAGGTGACTGGACTGACGCTTTCGCGAGCAAGCCCTCCCCCACAGTTGGATTAGCTTACCTCTGGTAGATATCGGCGGCTGTGGTGCCGCTATCGCAGGCAAGCCGGCTCCGACATTTTATCGTGGTGTTCATGCGCTACTTCGGTTGAACCTGCTGGCCGTTTTGGCCTCCTATTTAGCAGCCAGACCTGCGATTCAAACGGCTGTTTTCAGGTTGTTGCCCTCGCAAACGATCGAACGCATTTGCGCCCTTGAGTGCCTGCCGGCGCTCGGGTAATGTCATCAGACCCATAGGACAGAGCACGCCCATGACTTCCAAGCTGGAACAACTCAAGCAGTTCACCACCGTCGTAGCCGATACCGGCGATTTTTCTACCCTCGCCAAACTCAAGCCGCAAGACGCCACCACCAACCCTTCCCTGCTGCTCAAGGCCGCTTCGATCCCAGGCTATGCCAAGCTGCTGGATGAGTGCGTCAAGGACTGCAACGGCGACGTGGGCTTGGCCAGCGACCGTTTTGCGGTGGCGGTGGGTCAAGAGATCCTCAAAGTGGTACCGGGCCGCATTTCCACCGAGGTGGATGCCCGTCTGTCGTTCGACACTGACGCCGTACTCAAGCGTGCGCACCGTCTGATCGACCTGTACGACAAAGCCGGCGTTGGCCGCGACCGCGTGCTGATCAAGATCGCTTCAACTTGGGAAGGCATCCGCGCCGCCGAACAGCTGGAAAAAGAAGGCATCCAGACCAACCTGACCCTGCTGTTCTCGTTCGCCCAGGCCGTGGCGTGCGCAGAGGCTGGTGTGTTCCTGATTTCGCCGTTCGTCGGCCGTATCTACGACTGGTACAAGAAGGCCAACGGCAACGACTACACCGGCGCCGAAGACCCAGGCGTGCAGTCGGTGACACGTATCTACAACTACTACAAGGCCAATGGCTACAAGACTGTGGTGATGGGTGCGAGCTTCCGTAACCTGAGCCAGATTGAAGAGTTGGCTGGGTGTGATCGCCTGACCATCAGCCCGGACCTGCTGGAGAAGCTGGCGGCGGATGAGGGCACGCTGGCGCGTAAGCTGTCGCCGGGCCATGCCGGTGAAGCCCGTGTGCATCTGACTGAAGCGCAGTTCCGTTGGGAGTCCAACGAGGATGCGATGGCGACTGAGAAGTTGGCGGAAGGGATTCGTCAGTTTGCGCGAGATCAGGAAAAGCTGGAGGCGCTGTTGACTGCCAAGTTGTAAGGCGGGCAGCTGCAAGAAGGGCGGTACCCTCGCGGGTACCGCCCTTTTTAGTGCCCACGGGCTCAAGCCGGCCTCGGTTCAACTGTGTTTCAGCAGTTGGGGATCAGTGGCGTTCAAGGGCATTCACGAGGTCGTGAAAGGCTTCGCGATTGGACTCGTTGAGGCCCATCAGGATCTTGTGTGCCTCCAGCACCTTCAAACGCACCACTTCCTCGGACTGGTCCTGCGACGGCAGGTCAGTCAGGCATTCCGGGCAGGGGATGGGGCGGTCAACGATGTTGAACACCTGGTCGAAGCCCATGGACTGCAGCAGCCGGGTAATGTCTTCGTGGGTGGTGACGACCGTAGGCAACAGGCCGACCTTCTGCCGAGACAGAATGGACAACTTGGCCAACAGCCCAAGGGTGGTGCTATCGATGCTGCGGGTTTCGGTCAGATCGATCACGATCGCCGAGAAATTCAGTGCTGTGAAGATCCGCTCAATCGTCGCATCCAGCGCCGAACACAAGGTCAGGCGCACTTCACCGACAAATTTCAGGACGAAGGTCCCGTCTTGCTCGGCGAATTGGATTCTTCCGGTACTCATCAAAGATTCCTGCTCAACACCAATAGGGCGATATCATCCGGCATCTCCCCTAGCGTGGCCAATCCAAAAACCTGCCGCAGGCCATCCAGGCTGCCGCCCGCCGACTTGACCTTTTGGGGCAAAGCGGCTTCTTTCTCTTTGAGTGTAGGCTCTGGAAGGAGGTCCAGGATGCCGTCGGACATCAGCGTAAGGCTGAACGTCGGCGGCAGTTCCAGGATGTGGTCTTCGTAGGTGGCTTCATTGAATAAGCCTACGGGCAGACCACGCCCTTCCAGGTAACGCACACTGTCTGGAGTGTATAACACTGGCATCGGCAGGTGACCGCCGATGCTGTAGGTCAAAAGACCGGTTTCTTCGTCAATAACGCCGCCGACCATCGTCACGTGCTTGCCCAGCTTGCAGCTGATCAAGCCCCGGTTGATGTGGCCCAGCACCGCGGAGGGGGTGAACTCCGGCAAGGTGCCATTGCGTTTGGATTCGAACAGCAGCCGTGTGGTCATGAACTTCAACAACACGGTGACAAAAGCCGAGGAAGCACCATGGCCGGAGACGTCGGCCAGGTAGAACGCGACACGCCGCTCATCAACGCGGAAGTAATCGACAAAATCACCCGACAGGTACAGAGAAGGGATGATCTGGTGTGCAAACTGGAATTCGTCGATGGTCCAGGGGCTGACTGGCAGCATGTTCATCTGCACTTGGCGACCGGCGTTCTGGTCTTCCTGAAGCAGGTTAAGGCTGGCTTCGAGTTCGCGGTTGGCGGTTTCGAGCTTTTCACGGTAGCGCTGGTTTTCCACCAGAAGGCGTGCACGATCCAGGGCACGGCGCACCGAGTGCTCCAGCACCGCCAGGTCTTCCAGGGGCTTGATCAGGTAGTCGGCAGCACCCAGGCGCAGGGCTTCGACCGCATCATTCATCACGCCGGCGCCGGACACGACAATCACCGGCGTCTGCGGGGCGAGCTCAGTCACCTGCCGAATCAGCTCGAGGCCGCCCATCTGGGGCATGCGCAGATCGCAGATCACGAGGTCGGGCTGGTCGCGCTCGAATACCTGGAGACCCTGTTGGCCATTACTGGCCTGCAGGACGCTGAAGCCACTGTCTTCCAAATAGGCCGCGAGGCTCGCGCGCACTACTTCGTCGTCATCGATTATCAGCAGCGTGGCACTGGTTTTTTGCATGTGGGCAAACGGCGCCAGAATTAGGTTGGCGTAGGCGGCTCGGCAATGGCCGGGCTCACGTACTGGATTCGCTTTCTAGCCTCTCTGTCCTACAAAGCATTGGGATTTTGCCCATGCACAAAGGTAAAGCAGAGGTGCCCTTCTAAGGCGCAGACGGTACTCCCATCCGACAGGGGTTTCAAGCTCATGCCGATGGTCGCCGGACGTCTTTACACCGCAAATCACCGGGAGTTATAAGAACAGGCACGACCACAACACAAAGTAAGGATGAAACCTATGAGCGAGCATGAGCGCGACTACGCTGAAAAACGCGATTTCATCCGCATGCGTGTGGATGCCGATGTGTCTCTGATCCATGCGGGGCAGGAGATTGCCGGGGTTTGCGTGGACCTTTCCAGCTCTGGTATGCAGGTAAAGGCGACTCGCGAGTTCAACGTCGGCGACCTGCTGACGGTGCGCATCGATTCGGAGCACGCCGCACTGAAAGGACTGGAGGCGGACACCGAGGTGGTGTGGGCCAAAGCCAAAGGGGAAGACCAGCACCTTGGCCTCAAAATCCTGAAGATGCGCTGAAAGACGCGCACAAAAAAGGCGACCGCTGGGGTCGCCTTTTTTCATTTCAAAACGTCACAGCTTAGAAGTCGTCCACAACCTTGCCATCCTTGACCTTGAACTCACGGTTCTGCAGGTAGGCGTTGCGGATGAAGGTGTACTTGTCACCTGTGATCAGTTTTTCGCTGTCGAGCAAACTGGCGCGGGCGTCAACAATGCCCAACCCCATGACACTGTTGCGCAGGGAAACATCATCCATGTAGCGGTACGGCTGCGTGTAGCTGTCCACGTACTTGGACGGCGCATCGCGCAGTGTGCTTGGGCCCAGCAGCGGGATCATCACGTATGGACCGCTGCCAACACCCCAGTAGCCGAGGGTCTGGCCGAAGTCTTCATCGCTGCGCTGCAGCCCCATTTTGGTGCCCACGTCAATAAAGCCGAGCACGCCGAAGGTGGTGTTGACCAGCAAACGGGCAGTGTCGACACCGGCATTGTGAGGCTTGAGCTGCAGCACGTTGTTGGCCAGGTTGCCGACGTCGCCGATGTTGCGGAAGAAGTTGTGGATACCGTCTTCGACAAATTGCGGGGTAATCCACTCATAGCCTTGGGCCAATGGCTTGAGGGCATAGGTATCAACGGTGTCGTTGAAGGTGAAGATGGGGCGGTTGACGCTTTCCCATGGATCATCTTCCGACGCTGCGTGTGCGGCGAACGGGGCCAGCAAGACAGTGGCACACACCGACAGCTGAGCGAAGTAGTGGCTCCAGCGCATAGCTTTTGCTCCTTGAATGGTCTGTCATGGGCGCTATGCCCTGAATAAGGCGTTCAGTATATGACGGAAGTGTCCAATTAGGCAGCTTCCGGGAAGCTGTCGCACGCAAAATGGACAAAATTCCTACAATTAACAATCTTGTCATCGACTTGTCATCTAGCCTCGATAGCGTCAGAGCTATTTCAGGGATGTCGACATGCCTCACGCCGAAATAGCTATCGCCAGTGCTCCCGCCTTGACTGCCGTTTTGTTTGGTTTGAGTGGCTGCCTGGTGGACTTCGGTTCCCGGGCGCGCACCGATTCGACCGCCCCCGATTCCCAAGCCACACCTGGCGCGCTGAAAATCCTGCGCAGCCTCAAGGAACAAGGCGTCCCCTGCGCCTGGCTGGATGAACTCCCTCCCTCTGTCACTACGCCCCTGGCCGTCACGCTGCCAGACTGGGTCAAGGCGACGCCACCTTCCTCGATCCGCTGGCCGGCGCCGCATGCCTGCTGGCAAGCCTTGATGGCGCTGAACATCGAACGCCTGGGAGGCTGCGTGTTGGTCAGCGGCGAACCGCGCCTATTGCAATCCGGGCTCAATGCCGGGTTGTGGACCATCGGCCTGGCCTCCTGCGGCTCGCTGTGCGGCATGGCACCCGAACAATGGCAAGCGCTGACCGAACAGGAACGCGAACACAAGCGCGGCAAGGCCACCGTCGCCCTGTACGGGTTGGGCGTGCACTCGGTCATTGATCACCTGGGCGAACTCGGCACCTGCCTGGCCGACATCAGCCTGCGCCAGCTCAAAGGCGAAAAGCCCTGACACGGATCATGCACAGTCGCCGCCGGTGGATTAATCTACAGGTCAGCCCGTAGACCTTTCTCGGCGTGCCGCGGTCTATGCCAGTGCCTATCGATAAAAGGAAACATGTCATGCCTGATCGCAAAAAACTGGAAGAACAGGTCGAGATCCTGCGCGGGCAGTTGGAACAGGAACCGCCGCTGTCGGAAGAGAAACGTGAAGCGCTGGAGGCCTTGATTGCCAAGTTTGAATTACAACTCGAACTGGAACCGGCCACCCAGACACCCAGTATTTCTGACGATGTGAATCAAGCTGCTATCGAGTTCGACGCCGAACACCCGGTCATTTCCGGGACTTTGCGCAATATCATGGTCACTTTGGGCAACATCGGGATCTGATTCCTGCCCCAAGCCAAACGCAGAACCCAATGTGGGAGCTGGCTTGCCTGCGATAGCGATCTTTCAGTCATTCTTCAGTCGACTGATACACCGCCATCGCAGGCAAGCCAGCTCCCACATTGGCTTTATATGAAGGCTACTGACGGGCCAGGCGCACGTTCTGGAACGCCACTTCTTCGGTGCTGCGATACGGGTTGATATCCAACCCGCCACGCCGCACGTACCGCGCATACACCGTCAACTTCTCAGGCTTGAGTAAACGCTGCAGGTCGAGAAAAATGCGCTCTACACATTGCTCGTGAAAGTCCGAGTGCTGGCGAAAGCTCACGAGGTATTCCAGCAGACTGGCGTGATCCAGCGCCGAGCCACGGTACTCCACCACCACACTGCCCCAGTCCGGCTGGCTGGTCACCGGGCAGTTGGATTTGAGCAGGTGGCTGTGCACGCTCTCCTCTACGATGCGCGATTCATCGCAACGCAGTAATTCCGGGCGCGGATGCTCGTAGCTGCTGACGTTGATATCCAGCTCATCAATGCACACGCCGGGCAACGCCATCACGCCTTCGGCCTCAATCTCGGCCAGGCTGCGGATGCGCACGCTCACCGGTTTGCCGGCAGCGGCGCTGAGGTCGGTACGCAGAGTCGCCTCAAGGCTGGCCGTATCGGCAAACGCGGTCTGGTTAAACGAGTTGAGGTACAGCTTGAACGACTTGGACTCGATGATGTTCGGCGAGTCGGCCGGGATACTGAATTCACCGATGGCCACCACCGGCTTGCCCGACGGTAGCAGCCAGGACAGTTCGAAGCAGTTCCAGAAATCCACGCCCTTATAAGGCAAGGTCTCGGCACTCAGGCCCAGCTCGGCCCATTTGGCGGCACGCGGGATCGGGAACAGCAAGGAAGGGGTGTAGGTGGAGATGTATTCACTGGACTTGCCCAGCGGCGAATGTTCGGCTGCGGGATGCATGGCGGAAACCTGGCTAAATAAACCGCGCCAGTCTACCAGCCTTTGCGCCTACCCTTAAAAAACACAGCGCCGCCCCACCCCGTAGAAGCTCAGGCAAGCGCCTCACCGGACTCGCTTCAAGACGCCATCTGCGAATTAGTTGACGTTAAGCTTGCCGACCATGCCCGCCTGGTAATGCCCCGGAAGGTTGCAGGCAAACTCCAGGCCCGTGGCCTTAGTAAAAGTCCAGGTCAACTCGGCAGTTTTACCAGGCTCGACCAATACGCTATTGGGGTCATCGTGCTTCATCGCGCCATGGCCCATGGCGCTGTGGTCCATTTCGCCCATACCGGTGGCGGTGAGCATGCCACTGGCCTGCATCTGTAACATTTCCTTCTGGTGCTCGGCATGCATGGCCGCATCACCCAGGTTGAATTCGTGGAGCAACCGGCCCTTGTTGACCAGTACAAAGCGCACCGTCTCACCAGCTTTTACGTCCAGGGACTTTGGCGAAAAGGAAATGTCCTGCAGCGTCACTTCCACGGTGCGCGTGGCTTTGCTCGCAGGGGCTGGCTGGCCGAAGGCATAGGCGTGCGCCGCATCAGCCACCGCATCGAAACTCAACGCCAGCAGGCAACCCGCCAACAACAGGGGTGTACGTAACGCCATGTCTATTCTCCAAAAATGTGTAACGAGCTTGGGCAGCACTCTAAGATGACGTCGCTGCCAGCCAGCTGACTGCTAGATTACAACTTTGTCAGCTTGGCCCCCTGCCCTGGCACCCAAGGTATAAAGCCGTCGTGAACCGTTGCCAAGAGCCGCCCATGAAACTGCTGATCGTCGAAGACCAACCCAAAACCGGCCATTATCTGCGCCAGGGACTGGCCGAGGCGGGCTTTACAACCGAATTGGTGGCCGACGGTACCAGCGGCCAGCACCTGGCACTGACCGGGGACTACGACTTGCTGATCCTCGACGTGATGCTGCCCGGCCGTGATGGCTGGCAAATCCTCCAAGCCGTGCGCAGTGCAGGCCTGGACATCCCGGTACTGTTCCTCACCGCCCGCGACGCGGTGGAAGACCGTGTGCACGGTCTTGAACTGGGCGCAGACGATTACCTGGTCAAACCCTTCGCCTTTTCCGAACTGCTGGCCCGCGTACGCAGCCTGTTGCGCCGTGGCAGCAGCTCGCCTCAGGAAACCGCACTGCACCTGGCCGACCTGCGCCTTGACCTGATCCGCCGCCGCGTCGAACGGGACGGCCAGCGTATCGACCTGACCGCCAAGGAATTCTCCCTGCTGGAATTGCTGCTGCGCCGCCAGGGCGAAGTGCTGCCCAAATCGCTGATCGCCTCCCAGGTCTGGGACATGAACTTCGACAGCGACACCAACATCATCGAAGTCGCGATCCGCCGCTTGCGCCTGAAAGTCGACGATAACTTCCCTACCAAACTGATCCACACCGTACGCGGCATGGGTTACGTGCTGGAGGAGCGCGTCAATTGATCAAGCGCCTGTCCCTGGCCAGCCGCCTGGCGCTGCTGTTTGCCGCCTGCACCGCAGTGGTGTCGTTGATCGCCGGCGTGCTGTTCAACCACGCCAGCGAGGCGCACTTCATTGAGTTGGACCAGCAACAGCTCGACAGCCAACTGGTGGCGCTGCGCAGCACCTTGCAGGGTGTCGATTCGCCAGACGCATTCGCCAGACGTGAAGCGCAACTGCGCGCCGAACTCAATCGCCAACCCGAGCTCAGGCTGCGCATCACCGCCGCCGGCCAGCGCTGGCTGGACGATGCGCCAAGCGTGAACTTGCCAGACGCACCCGGCCTGCACAGCCTGCAAAATGCCGGCACCGACTATCGGGTGTACAACGCGCCGCTGAGGGCAAACCAACCCGACTCACCCCAACTGACGCTGATGCTCGACATCACCCACCACCAACATTTCCTGCAGCGCATGCAGCACCTGATCTGGCTCACCGTCGGCCTGTCGGCCCTGACCACCGCCCTGCTCGGCGCCTGGGCCGCGCGCAGTGGGTTACGGCCGTTGCGACGCATGGGTGAAGTGGCTGCCAGTGTGTCCGCGCACTCCCTGACCCAACGCCTGCCCCAGAAACACATGCCGGTGGAACTGGCCGAGCTGGCCCAGGCCTTCAACGCCATGCTGGGTCGCCTGGACGACGCGTTCCAGCGCCTCTCAGCGTTCTCCGCCGATATCGCCCATGAACTGCGCACGCCGCTGTCGAACCTGCTGACCCATACTCAAGTGATCCTGACCCAGCCACGCCCGCTGGAGGATTACCGCGAGGCGCTGCACAGCAACCTGGAAGAGCTGCAATGGATGGCGCAGCTGGTAAACGACATGTTGTACCTGGCCAAAGCGGATCATGGCTTGCTCATGCCCAAGCGCGAGCCTTTGGCGCTGGCAGATGAAGTGGATGCTTTGCTGGAGTTTTTCGCGTTGCTGGCGGAAGACGCCCAAGTCAGCCTGATTCGCGAAGGTACTGCCCATACGCGGGGTGATCGCAGCATGTTGCGCCGGGCCCTGTCGAACTTGCTGGATAACGCGCTGCGGTTTACGCCAGCGGGCGGCGAAGTAAGGGTGCAGATGACGGATGGCGTGAGGTTGACGCTTGAGAACACAGGGGAAGGCATTCCACCCGAGCTGTTACCGAAGTTGTTTGACCGCTTCTATCGGGCTGATCCAGCGCGGCACGAGGGCAGCAGCGAGCACGCGGGGCTGGGGTTGGCGATTGCCCAGTCGATTGTGCGGGCGCATGGGGGGAGGATTTTTTGTGAGTCTGAAGTGGGGTTGACGCGGTTTGTGATTGAGTTGCCAACAGTAGATTGATGCAGCTGTGCCGGCCCTTTCGCGAGCAAGCCCGCTCCCACATTCGACCGAGTACATCCTGTGAAATGCGGTCAAAATGTGGGAGCGGGCTTGCTCGCGAAAGCGGTCTTACATCCTACGAATACCTGAGGGCATGCGCCGGCTCTATCTTCGCCGCCCGATACGCCGGATACAGCGTCGCCAAAAAGCTCAACACAAACCCCGCCGCGCAGATCAGCACCACATCCCCGCCTTGCAGCTCCGAAGGCAGGTTGCTGACAAAGTACACATCCGAACTGAAGATGTGCTGCCCGGTGACTCGCTCCACCCAAGCCACCAGCTCACTCACGTTCAGCGCCGCTATCACGCCCAGTACACCGCCAATCAGGGTACCGACGATACCGATCACCGTGCCCTGCACCATGAAGATCGCCATGATCTGCCGTGGCGTGGCGCCGATGGTGCGCAGGATCGCAATGTCTGCGCCTTTGTCGTTCACTACCATGATCAAGGTAGCAATGATGTTGAACGCCGCCACAGCGACGATCATCAGCAACAGCAGGCCGATCATGGTCTTTTCCATTTTCATTGCGCTGAACAGGCTGCCTTGAGTGTGCGTCCAATCATCAGGCTTATAGGCCGCGCCCAGGCTGGCGGCGATATCCGCCGAGACCTTGGGCGCCGCATACAGGTCTTTCACCGCCAGGCGCACGCTTTGCACCTGGTTCGGCTGCCAATGCTGTATCTCGGCCGCGTCGGCCATGTGGATCAAGGCCATCGAACCATCCAGCTCGGCGCCAACCTTGAAGATCCCGACCACGTTCAAGCGCTGCATGCGCGGGGTGATCCCCCCCGGTGCGGTGCTGATTTCCGGCACGATCAGGGTCAGCTTGTCGCCCACATTCAGGCGAAAACGCCGGGCAGTGATTTCGCCGACCACCACGCCGAACTCGCCGGGTTTCAGGTCATCCAGTTTGCCGCGCACGATGTGCTGGGCCACGATCGACACCTTGCCTTCCTGCGCTGGGTCGACGCCGCTGATCTCGATCGGCTGCATCGCGCCCTTGTAGGAAAACATGCCGTCCATCTGCGTGAAAGGTACTGCGGCAGTCACTTCCGGATTCTTCATCGCGGCGGCGGCCACGGGCTGCCAATCGTCAATCGGGTTCACGCCGACGATGGTGGCGTGGGGCACCATGCCGAGGATGCGCGAGCTCATTTCGCGCTGGAAGCCGTTCATCACCGACAGCACCACGATCATCGCCAATACGCCCAAGGCGAGGCCGATCATCGAGGTCATCGAGATAAACGATACAAAACGGTTGCGGCGCTTGGCGCGGGTATAGCGCGTGCCGATGAAAATCGATAACGGTCTGAACATTCGCGTGCACCGCCTGAAAAAATGAAAAAGCCCGGCGCTTAAAGCACCGGGCTTGAAACGGGTCAGATGGCGACCAGATGACCTTCCTGCAGGTGCAACACGCGGTCCATCTGCCGGGCCATGCTCATGTCATGGGTCACCACCAGGAACGCGGTGCGCATCTGGGTGCTCAGTTCCAGCATCAAGTCCTTGATGCCCTGGGCAGTGTGGGAGTCGAGGTTGCCGGTGGGCTCGTCGAGCATCACCAGGCCCGGGTTGTTCACCAGGGCGCGGGCAATCGCCACACGCTGACGCTCGCCGCCGGACAGTTCGGCCGGCTTGTGTTCCAGGCGATGGCCGAGGCCGACGCGTTCCAGCAAGGCCTTGGCGCGCTGGCGGGCTTGCGGGATCGCGGTCTTGCCGATCAACAGCGGCATGCACACGTTTTCCAGCGCCGTGAATTCCGGCAACAGGTGGTGGAACTGGTACACAAAGCCCAAAGAACGGTTGCGCAATTGGCCACGGGCCTTTTCGCCCAGGGCCGACAGTTCTTCACCGGCCAGCCATACGCTGCCCTGGGACGGCGTATCAAGCCCGCCCAGCAGGTTCAGCAAGGTACTTTTGCCGGAACCGGAACTGCCAACGATCGCCACGCGCTCGCCGGGGTGCAGCTCAAGTTGCAGGTTGGACAGCACCACCACTGACTCCGGGCCTTCCTCGTAGGATTTGCCCAGGTTGCGGCAGCTCAGGATTGCTTTTTCACTCATGCCCGATTCACTCATAACGTAAGGCCTGTGCTGGCTGGGTACGTGCCGCGCGCCAGGCTGGATACAGGGTGGCAAGGAAACTCAGGACCAACGCAGCGCCGCCCACCATCAACACGTCCTGGGTTTGCACCTGGGACGGCAAGTAGTCGATGAAGTAGACGTCAGCGTTGAGAAACTTATGGCCGAGCACGTTTTCCAGTGCGGCAATGGCGGCGCTGACATTCAACGCAGCCAGGATCCCGACGGCGGTGCCGATCAAGGTGCCGACCACGCCAATCACCGTGCCTTGCACCATAAAGATCGCCATGATCTGCCCCGGCGTGGCGCCAAGCGTGCGCAGGATGGCGATATCGCCCTTCTTGTCATTCACCACCATCACCAGCGTGGAGATGATATTGAAAGCCGCCACGGCGACGATCAGCAGCAACAGCAGGCCGATCATGGCTTTTTCCATGCGGATGGCCTGGTACAGGTTGCCGTGGGTACGGGTCCAGTCGCGGGCGTAGTATTGGCTCTCACCCAAATGCTGGGCGATTTCCCAGGCACCGCGCGGCGCGTCGAACAGGTCGTTGAACTTCAGGCGCAAGCCCTGCACCTGGTCCGGCTGCCAGCGATGCAGGCGGGCCAGGTCGGTGAGGTTGGTCAGGCCGAGGTAGCCGTCGATCTCGCCGGCACCCACGTGGAAGGTGCCCACCACGGTAAAGCGCTTCATGCGCGGAAACATACCGGCCGGGGTCACAGTGACTTCCGGCGCGACGAAGGTCAGCTTGTCGCCGAGGCCCACGCCGAGCTTGGCCGCAGCCTTGTCGCCGATCACGATGCCGAAGCTGCCCGGCGCCAAGTCATCGAGTTTGCCCTGCAACATGAACTTGTCGATGATCGAGACTTTACGTTCCTGGGCCGGGTCGATGGCATTGAGCAGGATCTTCTGCACCTTGCCGTCGTTGGTCAGCAACCCCTGCATCTGGGTAAACGGCGCAACGGCCAGTACCTTGGGGTTCTGCTTGACCTTGTCGGCGAGGCTTTGCCAGTCACTGATGGGCGCATCGCCCTCAATAGTCGCGTGGGGCACCATGCCCAGCACGCGGGTGCGCATCTCATGATCGAAGCCGTTCATCACCGAGAGCACCACGATCATCACGACCACGCCCAAGGCGAGCCCGATCATCGAGGTCAGGGAAATGAACGACACAAAATGATTGCGACGCTTTGCACGGGTATAACGCGTGCCGATAAATACGAAGAGAGGTCTGAACATGTCGGGGCTTGTTCGGAGGAAAAGAAGACGTCCCGGTGGCGGGGTCTGGTAAGCAGCTTTACACTCAGACCATTACCGTTACCTGGGGTTCGCCATGTCGACATTAGATGAAGAAGAGCGCCGCGAATACTACCGTATCGACGACATGATCGCACTCCAAATCAAAAGCCTGTCTGCCCCCGAAGCGGCGAGCAAGGAAGTGTTGCTGGATGATTCGCCGCTGTTCAACCTGCTCAGCGAGTTGCACCTGAGTGAATTCGAAGCCCAGCACCTGTTGCGTCAGCTCAGCGAGAAGGATCGCACCCTCGCCGCCTTCCTCCGCGTGCAGAACAAACGCGTGGACCTGCTCAGCCAGATCATGGCGCGCGGCCTGCTGGATGAGGTCGGCGCACCGCAACCGGTGATCATTTCCGAAGGCGGTATCGACTTCCAACACCCTACTCCCCTGGCGACTGGCGCACACCTCGCGGTCAAACTGGTGCTGATGCCCCAGGCGCTCGGCCTGCTGCTGCGCGCGCGCGTCACCCATTGCGATCCCAAAGGCGATGGCTTTGACGTCGGCACGGAATTCGAATCCATGACCGATGCCCAACGCCAACTGCTCGCGCGCTACATCCTGCAGAAACAGGCCCAGGAACGTCGCCTGGCGCGGGAACAAAGCGACGACATCTGAATGTGTATTCACTACGCCAGTCATCCTGGCGCGAAGGAGCAACTGTGACCCTGATCTACGGCCATCGCGGTGCCAAAGGCGAAGCACCGGAAAACACCCTGACCAGCTTTCAGGAGTGCCTCAAGCACGGCGTACGCCGTTGCGAACTGGACTTGCACCTGTCCATGGACGGGGAGCTGATGGTCATGCACGACCCGACCCTCAAACGCACCGCCGACCGGCGTGGCAAGGTCGTCGAGTATTCGGCGGCGGACCTGGTGAAGATGGATGCGCGCAAAGGCGGCCCGGGCTGGATCCAGCCGTGCCCGATCCCGCGCCTGGAGGAGCTGTTCGAAAAGTGCGACTTCGATCACTGGCAACTGGAAGTCAAAAGCGCCTCACGCACCCGCGCCGCCACCACGGTGCTGGCGATCCGCGAGATGGCCGTGCGCTTTGGCCTGATGGACAAAGTCACCGTCACCTCAAGCTCAAGGGAAGTATTAAAAGCAGCGGTTGACCTCACCCCCGACCTGTCACGCGGCCTGGTGGCCGAGTACGCCTGGCTCGACCCGCTGAAGGTCGCGCAAAACTACGGCTGTGAGTATCTGGCGTTGAACTGGACGCTGTGCACCCCTGAACGTCTGGAAAAAGCCCAGCGCCAGGGTTTGCACGTATCCGTGTGGACAGTCAACGAACCTGCGCTGATGCGCAGGCTCGCCGACTTCGGCGTAGATAGCCTGATTACAGACTTTCCCGGTTTGGCCACTGCCACCCTCGGGAATTACTGAAATCGGTCTCCCCGGCCGGCTCAGGCCACCGGCCGGAGCCGCTCAAAAAAGCCGGTTGAGGCCGTCGTAGGCAGCTACCCGATAGGCTTCAGCCATGGTCGGGTAGTTGAACGTGGTGTTGACGAAATACTTGAGGGTATTGAGTTCACACGGCTGGTTCATGATCGCCTGGCCGATGTGCACGATCTCCGAAGCCTGGTAGCCGAAGCAGTGCACGCCGAGCACCTCCAGGGTTTCACGGTGGAACAGGATCTTCAGCATGCCTTGCGGCTCACCGGCGATCTGCGCACGCGCCATGCTCTTGAAGAACGCCTTGCCCACTTCGTAGGGCACCTTGGCCTTGGTCAGTTCGTGCTCGTTCTTGCCGATCGAGCTGATCTCGGGAATCGTGTAGATCCCGGTCGGCACGTCGTTCACGTAGCGCCAGCTGCCATTGTCGACGATGCTGCCCGCCGCCGAACGGCCTTGGTCATGGGCGGCACTGGCCAGGCTCGGCCAGCCGATCACGTCACCGGCGCCGTAGATGTTGGTCACGCAGGTACGGTAGTTTTCGTCGACCTCGATCTGACCACGACTGTTGACCTTGACCCCGATGTTTTCCATGCCGAGCTTGTCAGTGTTGCCGGTACGGCCGTTGCACCACAGCAAGGCGTCGGCCTTGATCTTCTTGCCGGACTTGAGGTGCAGGATCACACCGTTATCCAGGCCTTCGACCCGCTCATACTCTTCGTTATGGCGCACGGTAATGTTGTTGTTGCTGAAGTGGTAGCTCAACGCCTGGGAAATTTCCGAGTCGAGGAAGCTCAGCAACTGGTCACGGTTGTCGACCAGCTCCACCAGCACACCCAGGCCGCTGAAGATCGAGGCGTATTCACAGCCGATCACGCCGGCACCGTAGATGATCAGTTTGCGCGGGGTGTGGCCCAGGCTCAGGATGGTGTCGCTATCGTAGATACGCGGGTGGTGGAAATCGATATCCGCCGGACGATACGGGCGTGAACCGGTGGCGATGATGATGTGCTTGGCCACTAGCTTCTCGACCACGCCGTTGGGGCAGACCACTTCGACGGTTTGCTCGTCGGCGAAGCTGCCAGTGCCGAAGAACAGGTCGACACGGTTACGGGCGTAGTAGCCCGTACGCGAAGCAACCTGCTTGGAGATGACTTTCTCGGCGCTTTTCAGCACGTCCGGGAACGAGAACCAGCGCGGCTCACCAATGGCCCGGAACATCGGGTTGGTGTTGAACTGCATGATCTGGCGCACCGAGTGACGCAAGGCCTTGGACGGGATGGTGCCCAGGTGGGTGCAGTTACCGCCGACTTGGCGACGGCTATCGACCATCGCCACCTTGCGCCCGGCCTTCGCGGCGTTCATCGCCGCACCTTCTCCAGCTGGGCCGGAACCCAGTACCACCACGTCGTAGTTGTAGACAGCCATGCGTACTCCTCAGAACAGGCCAGGCGTACGGTTGGACGCCGGGCTAAATCATGCCGCGGCCAGCGGTCATGAAGGACAATTTGGCTCAAGTGTGTGAACCGGGGCACAGTCTATATAAGGCGTAACGCCGCGCACATTAACCCTTGGTCGCGTCGTAGGCCAGTATTGCCTTTACTACACAGCGCAGATTATCCCTGAACCCTGCCGCTGCCGGAAAATGAATTACCCTGTAGTCACGCATCTTTTCGGGACGGGCCATTATGCGGCATATAGTTTTCTGTTTATTACTGATGCTGTCGATCACAGCACACGCCAATGAGGCGGAACGGCTAAAGCAGGCCAACTTCCCGGCACAGTCACAGGAACTGCCCCTGAAAAACCAGGCTGTGCTCACCTACCTCTGGGCCGACGTGTACGCGGCCGCGCTGTATACCCCTTCGGAATTGAGCGCCAAACAGGCCTGGGAGCAGAAAAAGGCGCTGCGCCTGACGCTGTATTACTTTCGCGACATCGACCGCAATGACGTGATCAAGGCGGCCAATACGACCCTGGAACGCCAACAAGCAAGCGCGAGCTTGAAGCCTGAGCTGGAAAAACTGCATGCCCGCTTTCGTGACATTCAAGCCGGTGATCGATATGCCCTGGATTATCGACCAGGGCGTGGCTTGAACCTGGAGATCAATGGGCAAGTGCTGTTCAGCAGTCGCGATGACGCGCTGGCGAGGGCCTACCTGGGGATCTGGTTGGCGCCCAAGGGGTTGTCCGAGGAGTTGCGCAACAAATTGCTGAATTGAGGATTTGCGCCGACTGAACTGCCGCCTTCGCGAGGCACGTCGAATCGCCGCACCGCCGCGCCCACATTTTGACCGCGTTTTTTCAGGGAGTACACGGTCCAAATGCGGGACCTGGCTTGCCTACGAAGCGGCCCCACAGACAACACAAAACCCCCAGCCATGAAAAAGCCCCGAACCAGTCGGGGCTTTTTCACTTACCGCTAATGCTTAGCGTGGAAACGCAGGCGGGTTGACCCCAGCCATGTCTTCCATCACGCGAACCACTTGGCAGCTGTAACCGAACTCGTTGTCGTACCAGACATACAGTACAACGCGGTTGTCCTGGGTAATGGTCGCCTCAGCGTCCACCACTCCGGCGTGGCGCGAGCCAACGAAGTCAGTGGAGACCACTTCCTGCGAGTTGACGTAGTCGATTTGCTTGTGCAGGTCGGAGTGCAGCGCCATGTAGCGCAGGTACTCGTTCATCTCTTCACGGGTAGCGGCTTTCTCAAGGTTCAGATTGAGAATCGCCATCGACACGTTCGGCGTCGGCACACGGATCGCGTTACCGGTCAGCTTGCCGGCCAGCTCAGGCAGGGCCTTGGCAGCAGCAGTGGCAGCACCGGTCTCGGTGATCACCATGTTCAACGCGGCGCTGCGGCCACGGCGATCGCCCTTGTGGAAGTTGTCGATCAGGTTCTGGTCGTTGGTGTACGAGTGAACCGTCTCAACGTGGCCATTGACGATACCGAACTTGTCATTCACCGCCTTCAGCACCGGCACGATGGCGTTGGTGGTGCAGGAAGCGGCGGACACGACCTTGTCGTCAGCCGTGATTTCAGCGTGGTTGATGCCGTGCACGATGTTCTTCAGCTTGCCCTTGCCAGGCGCGGTCAGGACAACGCGGTCGATACCTGGGCAGGCCAGGTGCTGGCCCAGGCCTTCGGCGTCACGCCATACGCCGGTGTTGTCCACCAGAAGAGCGTCCTTGATGCCGTACTGGGTGTAATCCACCTCGGACGGGTTCTTCGCGTAGATCACCTGGATCAGGTTACCGTTGGCGGTGATGGTGTTGTTTTCTTCGTCGATGGTGATGGTGCCGTTGAACGAACCGTGTACCGAATCGCGGCGCAGCAGGCTGGCGCGTTTGGTCAGGTCGTTCTCGGCGCCTTTGCGCACCACGATGGCCCGCAGGCGCAGGCCGTCGCCACCACCGGTTTTTTCGATCAGGATGCGCGCCAACAGGCGGCCGATACGACCAAAGCCGTACAGCACAACGTCGGTGCCTTTGCGGGCTGCGGCGCTCTGCTGGCCAACCACATCGGCCATTTCTTCACGCACGAACTGCTCGGCGCTGCGGCCTGCGCCTTCTTTGCGGAATTTATAGGCCAGCTTGCCCAGGTCTACCGAAGCCGCGCCGAGCTTGAGCTCGCTCATGGCTTTGAGCAGTGGGAATGTTTCGTGGACGGAGAGTTCGCTGTCGTCGGCGGAACGGTGACGCGCAAAGCGGTGAGCTTTGAGAATCGCGATGACAGACTGGTTGATCAGGCTGCGGCCATAGATCGAGCTCACCACATTGTTATTGCGGTACAGCTGACCGATAAGCGGGATCATCGCTTCTGCGAGTGCTTCACGGTCGATCCATTCACCAAGACACTGGTCGGGCTTCTGAGTCACGGGAACCTTCCACATGTAGGGGCTGAAAAAAGGGGCTACATTATGCCGCCCGACTGCCCTTGGAGCAATGCGCGTCCTACAACAAAAAAGCTTTGCGCAAAAAAGCCACCCCGCTGGAGCCCAGTAAATACGCGGGTTACAGAAGACCTCTCTTTGGGCAACAACGCCGACTTGTCCGTAACCCTCCAAAACAATCGCGTATTTCGGCACTACATATTGAGTCAAAACACGCCATTGTTTGTCTTAGCCACTACATTTCCTACAAACCGTAATAGGCTCAGTCAGAAACTGACAGGCGGCACCTCTGGCCGTTACAATTACCGACTTTGTCGCAACGCTTGGAGCTCAACCTTCCGTGCCCGTTCTGCGTCTACCGCTTCTCCCTGCCGCGGCAGGTAAACAGCACTGGGGCAACCTGCCCGGTGCCGCCCTTAGCCTGGCCATCGCCGAGGCTGCCAGCGCAGCCAAGCGCTTTACCCTGCTGCTCACCGCCGACAGCCAAAGTGCCGAACGGTTGGAGCAGGAGCTGAGCTTCTTCGCCCCTGATTTGCCGGTGCTGCATTTTCCCGATTGGGAAACCCTGCCCTACGACCTGTTCTCGCCGCATCAGGACATCATCTCGCAGCGCATCGCCAGCCTGTACCGCTTGCCGGAACTGGCCCACGGTGTGCTGGTGGTGCCGATCACCACGGCACTGCATCGCCTGGCACCGACCAAGTTCCTGCTGGGCAGCAGCCTGGTCCTGGATATCGGCCAGAAGCTCGATGTGGAACAGATGCGCACGCGCCTGGAGGCCAGCGGCTACCGCTGCGTCGACACGGTGTACGAGCACGGTGAATTTGCGGTGCGCGGTGCGCTGATCGACCTGTTCCCGATGGGCAGTAAACTGCCCTATCGCATCGACCTGTTCGATGACGAAATCGAGACCCTGCGCACCTTCGATCCGGAAAACCAGCGTTCCATCGACAAAGTCGACTCGATCAAGCTGCTGCCGGCCCGGGAATTCCCGCTGCAAAAAGACGCGGTCACGCGCTTCAAGGCGCGCTTCCGTGAGCGTTTCGACGTCGACTTCCGTCGTTGCCCGATCTTTCAGGACTTGAGCAGCGGGATTACACCCGCGGGGATCGAGTACTACCTGCCGCTGTTCTTCGACGAAACGTCTACCTTGTTCGATTACTTGCCCCAGGACACGCAAGTATTCTCGCTGCCGGGTATCGAGCAGGCGGCAGAAAACTTCTGGAACGACGTGCGTAACCGCTATGAAGAGCGCCGCGTTGATCCGTCCCGGCCTTTATTGCCGCCCGCCGAGCTGTTCCTGCCGGT
This sequence comes from Pseudomonas sp. RA_15y_Pfl1_P11, assembly GCF_963970975.1. Lineage (NCBI taxonomy): Bacteria > Pseudomonadati > Pseudomonadota > Gammaproteobacteria > Pseudomonadales > Pseudomonadaceae > Pseudomonas > Pseudomonas sp. RA_15y_Pfl1_P11. Next base: position 137,814 of record NZ_CAXAOY010000001.1, on the reverse strand, counting down.
AGAAGATTGCTTCGCGCGCTTGAAAAACTGGCCACGCGTAGTTGCCAGCCAACAAGATGTGGACGCGGGTAGTGGCCGCGAGCGCTTCCCGGCGGGGACACTGCCGGATCTGGCGATCCAGGCTAAAGCCACACAACCGCTGGAAGCGCTGTCCAACTTCCTGGGCGACTTCCCTGGCCGAGTGCTGTTTACCGCTGAGTCCGCCGGGCGTCGAGAAGTCCTGCTGGAGCTGCTGGAACGCCTGAAGCTGCGACCGAAAACCGTCGACAGCTGGCCGGACTTTGTAAAAAGCAAAGAACGCCTGGCGATCACCATCGCACCGCTGGACGAAGGCCTGTTGCTGGACGACCCGGCCTTGGCGCTGATCGCCGAGAGCCCGCTGTTCGGCCAGCGCGTGATGCAACGTCGACGCCGCGAAAAACGCGCCGACGCCAACAACGACGCGGTGATCAAAAACCTCACCGAGCTGCGCGAAGGCGCGCCGGTGGTGCATATCGACCACGGCGTTGGCCGCTACCTCGGCCTGCAAACCCTGGAAATCGACAACCAGGCCGCCGAATTCCTCACCATGGAATACGCCGAGGGCGCCAAGCTCTACGTGCCGGTGGCCAGCCTGCACCTGATCGCCCGCTACACCGGCAGCGACGACGCCCTGGCGCCGTTGCATCGCCTGGGTTCCGAGACCTGGCAGAAGGCCAAGCGCAAGGCCGCCGAACAAGTCCGCGACGTCGCCGCCGAACTGCTCGACATCTATGCCCGCCGTGCAGCGCGCGAAGGTTACGCGTTCGCCGACCCGAAAGCCGACTACGCCACCTTCAGCGCCGGCTTTGCTTTCGAAGAAACCCCGGACCAGCAAACCACCATCGAAGCGGTGCGCGCCGACATGCTCGCGCCCAAGCCGATGGACCGCCTGGTGTGTGGCGACGTGGGCTTCGGCAAGACCGAAGTGGCGATGCGCGCCGCCTTCATCGCCGTGCACGGCGGCCGCCAGGTAGCGATCCTGGTGCCGACCACCCTGCTCGCCCAGCAGCACTACAACAGCTTCCGCGATCGCTTTGCCGACTGGCCGGTGACCGTGGAAGTGATGAGCCGCTTCAAGTCGGCCAAGGAAGTGAACGCCGCCATCGCTGACCTGGCGGAAGGCAAGATCGACATCGTGATCGGCACCCACAAGCTGTTGTCGGACGATGTGAAGATCAAGAACCTCGGCCTGGTGATCATCGACGAAGAACACCGTTTTGGGGTGCGTCAGAAGGAACAACTCAAGGCCCTGCGCAGCGAAGTCGACATCCTCACCCTCACCGCCACGCCGATTCCGCGCACGCTGAACATGGCGGTGTCGGGCATGCGCGACCTGTCGATCATCGCCACGCCACCGGCGCGGCGCTTGTCGGTACGCACCTTTGTGATGGAGCAGAACAAAAGCACGGTCAAGGAAGCGCTGCTACGGGAATTGCTGCGCGGCGGGCAGGTTTACTACTTGCACAACGATGTGAAGACCATCGAGAAATGTGCTGCCGACCTCGCCGAATTGGTACCGGAAGCGCGCATCGCCATCGGCCACGGGCAGATGCGCGAACGCGAACTCGAACAGGTGATGAGCGACTTCTACCACAAGCGCTTCAACGTGCTGATCGCCTCGACCATCATCGAGACCGGTATCGACGTGCCGAGCGCTAACACCATCATCATCGAGCGCGCCGACAAATTCGGCCTGGCGCAGCTGCACCAGCTGCGCGGCCGGGTGGGTCGCAGTCACCACCAGGCGTATGCCTATTTGCTCACGCCGCCGCGCCAGCAAATCACTTCCGACGCGGAAAAGCGCCTGGAAGCCATCGCCAACACTCAGGACCTGGGCGCCGGTTTTGTACTGGCCACCAACGACCTGGAAATCCGTGGCGCCGGCGAGCTGCTGGGCGACGGCCAGAGCGGGCAGATCCAGGCGGTGGGTTTCACCCTGTATATGGAGATGCTTGAACGCGCGGTGAAAGCCATCCGCAAAGGCGAGCAACCGAACCTCGATCAACCCTTGGGCGGCGGTCCGGAAATCAACCTGCGCTTGCCGGCGTTGATTCCCGAAGACTACCTGCCGGACGTGCATGCGCGGTTGATCCTGTACAAACGCATCGCCTCGGCCACCGACGAAGAAGGCCTCAAGGACCTGCAGGTGGAGATGATCGACCGCTTCGGCCTGCTGCCGGAACCGACCAAGAACCTGGTGCGCCTGACCTTGCTCAAATTGCAGGCCGAGCAGTTGGGCATCAAGAAAGTCGACGCCGGGCCGCAGGGAGGGCGCATCGAATTTGAAGCACAGACCCCGGTGGACCCATTGGTGCTGATCAAGCTGATCCAGGGCCAGCCGAACCGCTACAAGTTCGAAGGGGCTACGCTGTTCAAGTTCATGGTGCCGATGGAACGCGCTGAAGAACGCTTTAATACACTGGAGGCGTTGTTCGAGCGCCTCATCCCGAAATCTGCTTGAAGGACGCCCAATGCGCCTGTTCCGCATTTTGAGCTTGTTGTTGGTGGCAGTGGCACCTGCGGCGTTTGCCGATAGCCCGTACCTGGTGGAAATGATCCTGGTGCGCCAGAACGCAGAGCCGCCGCTCAACAGCCGCGCCGCCCCGGAAAACTGGGATGCCGGGGCGGCCCGCCTGGGCGATAAACTGAGCCCGCCGCGCTTGTCCAACATTGTCGATAAGCTGCGCGCCGACTCCTCCTACACGGTGCTGCTACACAAGGCGTGGGAACAGAACCTGGGGGAGCAGCCGGTCAACGTCGCCATCTCCGACGGCCAGGAGCAGTTTGGTCAGTTTCCTATCGAAGGCGTATTGAGCCTGCAACTGGGCCGATTTACCGATATCGATACGAACTTCTGGATCAACCAGTTCGACAGCAACGGCAGTGTGATCGCCAGCGAACACTTGAGCCAGACCGACGTGCGCACCAAGAACAACCAACTCAACTACCTGGATGGCGGCCACCTGGCGCTTCTGATCAAGATCACCTCGCTCACCGCCAAGCCACCCAGCGCGCCACCGCCTGACATTCAGGACTGATCCAGCGCCATGGCCCTGACGTCGTCGCTGACCAAACCCCTGGCCCCTTCGTGGGCCAATCGCTTCAAAGAGCAGAGCCTGGAGCGCGGGCGACGTTATGCCTTGGAGAACCGGGTGCGCATCGTTGAGTCCGGCGACAGCACCATCATCGCCAGCTGCGAAGGCTCGGGCAGCAACGTTTATCGGCAAACCATCTCGCTGCGCGAATCGGCCAAAGGCACGCTGATACTGGTGGACAGCCGCTGTACCTGCCCGGTGCACACCAACTGCAAACACATCGCGGCGGTGCTGCTTAAAGTCCAGGAAACCCTGGCCTACCCGGCCGCCGCACAGGATGCCGAGTTGCTGGAAAAACTCCAGGCCGTGCTGGAAAACCGCGTGGCGTTGCCGCAGGTGGTGATGGAAGACGTGCTGCCCGTACCGCGTTTGTGGTTGGCCAGTGTCGAGTTCAGTGCATTTGAACCGCGCAACGGCAAGATGCAGCGCTACATCCAGCACCGCGCGGCACTGTCCTTCAACTACTTGGGCAATTACGTCAGCGGGCAGAAAAACGCCGACATCATCGTGCGCCAGGACACCCAGAGCCTGCGCATCAAGCGGCATCCCGAGCTGGAGCAACCCTATCGCGAGCAACTTCGGTTGCTCGGTTTCAAGATCGCCACGCGTCAGAGCAAAGCCCTGCCGGAAAGCGCCGGCGAGCTGTTCGAGCTGGTCAATGACAGCGCCTGGCTGAACTTTACCCTCAATGCCTCGCCGACCTTGCGGGCCGAGGGTTGGGAGTTGCAGATCGAAGAAGATTTCGGGTTCGATCTGAGCGCCGTCGATGACTGGTACGCCACCGTCGATGAAGGGCCGGAACGTGACTGGTTCGACCTGGAGCTGGGGATTATCGTCAATGGCGAACGGCTGAGCCTGCTGCCGATCCTGCTGAACCTGATGCGCTCACACACCGAGATCCTGAATCCGGAAAAACTCGCGCGACGCCGCGATGATGAGCTGATCCTGGTGAACATTCCCGGCTTGCCCAATGGCCATGGTCCGCTGCAAGTGGCCTTGCCTTACGGCCGGCTTAAACCCGTGCTGGCCACCCTCGGCGAGTTCTACCTGCAAGAAGCCGGCAGCACCACGCTGCGCCTGGCCAAGGCTGATGCGATTCGCCTGAACCCGCTGGAAGACCTGCCACTGCAATGGGAAGGTGGCGAGAAGATCCGCAACTTCGCCCAACGCCTGCGGGATATCAAGGATTTCACCAGCGTGGCGCCCGAAGGGCTGAACGCGACCTTGCGCCCGTATCAACTGGAAGGCTTGAGTTGGATGCAGTCGCTGCGTCAGCTGGACGTTGGCGGGATACTTGCGGATGACATGGGCCTGGGCAAAACCCTGCAGACCCTGGCGCATATTCTCACTGAGAAAGCCGCCGGGCGCCTGGACCGGCCGTGCATGGTCGTGATGCCCACCAGCCTGATTCCCAACTGGCTTGATGAAGCAGCGCACTTCACGCCACAGCTCAAGGTGTTGGCGCTGTATGGCGCAACGCGCAAGAAACACTTCGCCAACCTGCAGGACTATGACCTGCTGCTGACCACCTACGCGCTGCTGCCCAAGGACATCGAACAGCTCGCCGCCCTGCCCCTGCATGTACTGATCCTCGATGAAGCGCAGTACATCAAGAACCCTAATAGCAAAGCCGCCCAGGCGGCGCGCGAGCTGAATGCGCGGCAGCGCTTGTGCCTGAGTGGTACGCCGCTGGAAAACCACTTGGGTGAACTGTGGTCGCTGTTCCACTTCCTGTTGCCGGGCTGGCTGGGCGAAGTAAAAAGTTTCAACCGCGATTACCGCGTGCCCATCGAAAAGCGCGCCAGCGATGTGCGATTGCAGCACCTGAACGGTCGGATCAAACCCTTCTTGCTGCGACGCACCAAGGAACAGGTGGCCACGGAGTTGCCGCCCAAGACCGAGATCATCCACTGGGTCGACCTCAACGAGGCGCAGCGCGATGTGTACGAAACCATGCGCCTGGCCATGGACAAGAAGGTGCGAGACGAGATTACCCGCAAGGGCGTGGCGCGCAGCCAGATCATCATTCTTGAAGCGCTGTTGAAGTTGCGTCAGGTGTGCTGCGATTTACGCTTGGTCAACGACGCCGCCCTGCCCGCACGGGGCAGTAGCTCGGGCAAGCTCGATAGCTTGATGGACATGCTCGAAGAACTGTTTGCCGAAGGACGGCGAATTTTGCTGTTCTCCCAGTTCACCTCGATGCTGAGCCTGATCGAAGCGGAGCTTAAAAAGCGTGGCGTGGCCTACGCGCTGTTGACCGGCCAGACCCGCGATCGGCGTACGCCGGTGAAGGACTTTCAGAGTGGCAAGCTGCAGGTTTTTCTGATCAGCCTGAAGGCCGGCGGTGTAGGCCTGAACCTGACCGAAGCCGACACGGTGATCCATTACGACCCTTGGTGGAACCCCGCTACGGAGAATCAGGCGACTGACAGGGCGTACCGGATCGGGCAGGAAAAGCCGGTGTTCGTCTACAAGATGATTGCGCGGGGTACGGTGGAGGAAAAAATCCAGCACCTGCAGAAGGAAAAGTCAGACTTGGCGGCGGGTGTGCTGGATGGGCGCACGACCGGGGATTGGCAGTTGGGCAATGAGGATATTGAAGCGTTGTTTGCGCCGTTGCCCCACAAGCAAGAGAAGCGTTGACGGTTAGACCGCTATCGCAGGCAAGCCAGCTCCCACCTTTGGAATGCAATCCCATGTGGGAGCTGGCTTGCCTGCGATAGCCACGACGCGGTTCTCAGCCGATCAACTGAGCATCCCGCAACGCGGTAAGCGCCGCCAACCACCGCGGATCCTGCTTGTAATCCGTCGAAGCAATCGCCTGCCCCCGCATCCGCGCAATGCGCGCCGATGGGGTGACCTTCATCCGCTGAGCGGCCGTCAGTGCCAACTCAGCCGCCGCCCGATCATTGCACACCAGCCCCATATCACAACCAGCCGTCAACGCGGCTTCAATCCGGCTGGCCGCGTCACCGACCACATGTGCACCGGCCATCGACAGGTCATCGCTGAAAATCACCCCATCAAACTGCAATTCGCCGCGCAAAATATCCTGCAACCATCGACGCGAAAAGCCAGCTGGCTGAGCGTCAACCTGCGGGTAAATAACATGCGCCGGCATCACCGCCGCCAACTGCTTGCTCAGGCGCGCGAACGGCACCAGGTCATTCGTGCGAATCTCTTCCAGGCTACGTTCGTCATTGGGAATCGCCACGTGGGAATCAGCCTCAGCCCAACCGTGGCCCGGGAAGTGTTTGCCTGTAGCAGCCATGCCGGCGCTGTTCATGCCACGGATAAAGGCACCGGCCAGCACGGCGGCGCGCTCGGGGTCGCCTTCGAAGGAACGGGTGCCGACGACTGCGCTGCGTTGATAGTCCAGGTCGAGCACCGGGGCGAAGCTCAGGTCGAGGCCCACGGCCAGCACTTCAGTCGCCATGACCCAACCGCACTGCTCGGCCAAGTACTCGGCATTCGGGTTATCCGCCAGCGCACGCATGGCCGGCAGGCGCACAAAACCCTGGCGCAGGCGCTGTACACGACCGCCTTCCTGATCGACAGCCAGCAGCAGATCCGGGCGTACGGCACGAATTGCCGCGCTCAATTCACGCACCTGGCGCGGGTGCTCGATATTGCGTGCGAAAATGATCAGGCCGCCCACTTCAGGCTGGCGCAGCAGATGGCGGTCCTCGGCCGTCAGCCAGGTACCGGCAACGTCGACCATCAAAGAACCTTGCAGGGCAGCAGTCATAAACCTTCCTTAAATAACGCACGCAACCCGTTGCCCTCACGCGGCGCGAATGGCGCGGTGAGCACAACGGGTTGCGAATAAATAGCTGAAATCGGCATGGCGGCTAGCTTAGCGGATGCAAGTGGCCTCGCACACCCGGGGCGGTCAAACCTTGGCGACAGCCGGCGTGGTTTTACTGCGCGGACGCAATTGGGCGGCGGCCATGGTCGGGTCGGCCACGCCGGTTTCGGCACGCATGCCGGCGGCGAGGAATGGCACCATGAGGCGCATGACCTGTTCGATGGAGGTGTTGACGCCGAAATCGGTCTCGGCAATAGCCCGCAATGCCTTGATCCCGGACATGCTGAACGCTGCGGCACCGAGCATGAAGTGCACGCGCCAGAACAGTTCGATGGGCGGAATGCGCGGGGCGGCTTCGTTGACCAGCAACATATAGCGACGAAATACCTTGCCGTACATGTCTTCCAGATAACGTCGCAAGTGACCCTGGCTCTGGCTGAACGCCAGGCCCAGCAGCCGCATGAAGATCGACAGGTCGTTGCCGCTGCGCGGTTGAACCACCAGGGCTTGTTCAACCAGGATTTCCAGCAGGTCTTCGAGGGTAGGCTTGTGATCAGCCTTGGCCTGGCGGCGCTCCAACTCACGGTCGAGGCTGGCGCAGAACGGCCCCAGAAAGCGCGAGAACACCGCCTGGATCAGGGCCTTTTTCGAGCCGAAATGGTAGTTCACTGCAGCAAGGTTGACCCCAGCCTTGCTGGTGATCAGCCGCAATGAAGTTTCAGCAAATCCTTTTTCCGCGAACAATTGCTCGGCAGCATCGAGAATGCGTTCAACGGTTTCCGACTGGGCCATGGCTACTCCGCCTGACAAACACTTGTTTGAAACATACGTTTCAGACTGTGTCTTGTCAAGCCTGCGGGTTCGCTTTCCGGCCGGGCAGTTATGTAGTTCATCGCTATTTAATCACATCCCTAACGGTCTGTAGGCAGCGCTATCTCTGCCTTGTGGGAAGCATGCCCGATGACCGTCCAGCGGAGTGGTAGAAAAGGATGATTGCCAAGCGCAGTCCACTGTATATAATCCCAGTCACTGTATAAAAAGACAGAGCGATCAACATGCTAAAACTGACGCCACGCCAAGCTGAGATTCTGGCTTTTATCAAGCGCTGCCTCGATGACAACGGCTACCCGCCGACGCGAGCGGAAATTGCGCTGGAACTGGGGTTCAAGTCCCCCAACGCCGCCGAAGAACACCTTAAGGCCCTCGCTCGCAAAGGCGCGATCGAGATGACCCCAGGTGCATCACGCGGTATTCGCATCCCTGGCTTCGAAGCCAAGGCCGACGAATCGACCCTGCCGATCATCGGTCGCGTCGCCGCCGGCGCGCCAATCCTGGCGCAGCAGCACGTCGAGGAATCTTGCAACATCAACCCGACCTTCTTCCATCCTCGCGCCGATTACTTGTTGCGGGTCCATGGCATGAGCATGAAGGACGTGGGCATCTTCGACGGCGACCTGCTGGCCGTTCACACCACCCGCGAAGCCCGTAATGGCCAGATCGTCGTCGCCCGTATCGGCGATGAAGTCACCGTCAAACGCTTCAAGCGCGAAGGCAGCAAGGTCTGGCTCCTGGCCGAGAACCCTGAGTTCGCCCCGATTGAAGTGAACCTGAAAGATCAGGACCTGGTGATTGAAGGCTTGAGCGTCGGCGTCATTCGCCGCTAAAGGAGGCATCATGCAGCTCACCCATACCCCACAACACACACAACTGTCGCTGTTCGAGGCCTTCATGGCCCAACCCCTTGCGCCCATCCTCAAGGAAACGGTCGAGGCGCCTTGGAGCGCCGAGCCTGAGGCGTTCAGTGAATTGTCGTTGCGCGGTGCGGCGGGGAGTTGCCTGAGCCTGCTGGCGCCGATCCTGCGCGAATTGAGCGAAGAGCAGGACGCCCGCTGGCTGACGCTGATCGCTCCGCCGGCCAGCCTGACCCAGACCTGGTTGCGGGACGCCGGCCTCAACCGCGAGCGCATCCTGTTACTGCAACCGCGCGGTGCGCAAAGTGCCCAGCAGTTGACCTGCGAAGCCTTGCGCCTGGGCCGTAGCCATACGGTGGTGAGCTGGTTGAATCCGTTGAACGCTACCGCCAAGCAACAGTTGATCAGTGCGGCACGCGTTGGCGATGCGCAGAGCTTGAATATTCGATTGGGATAAATGTTGCGCAGCCCTTTGATAGAAGGGCGTGTGTAGTGAGCGGGCTTGTCGAATCGTCGCACCGCCCGCGATCGGCTGCGAAGCGGCCCTGAATAGATTGATGCGATATATCAGATATTCTACGGTGGTCGGTTTTTGGACCGCTTCGCAGCCCTGCGTGAGCAAGCTCGCTCACTACAACGCCGGGACTCAGTGAAGCACCCGCGGCCCATCTTCTTTCTCCGGTTCGCCTTCAGCCAAGCGACCTGCCATCTGTACACCCACGCTCAACATGGCTTTAGCCACTTCCACGTGCTGGCCCTGCAGGAACACCTTGGCGTCCTCGGAAAAATCCAGAATAACCAGAGAACCTTCGTCCTCAGCCCGGCGCAGCTCGATTCGGCCGTCAGGCAACTCAACAATTTCCAGAAAGGACGTCGGCATAAAAGTCTGTTCTCCACGAAAGACGGGAATTATATCAGTCATCCACCCAACCCCGCTGACGATCTGGACAGGTTTCTTTACGGCTTGATGAACGGTGCAGAGCTGACTCGATTCGAATGTGGGAGCGGCAGTTCAACCCTCCCATATTTTAATCGAGCCCTCTCAGCACTCGCTCAGACCTTCGCGATAGCGCAGCGCCAGTTTTTTCAGCTCCTGGCGCCAGCCTTCCAACTCTTCCCGGCTCAACGGCTTGGGTTCGTCCTCTTCAACTGCCACCGCCACGATCAGCGGCTGGGTCACGTCACCCTTGGGCACGTGGGGAACACGCGGCGGCTGGAACATGTCGGCATGCGCCTTGAGCAAGCGCGCGATCCAGCTGTCGGGGCTTTGCGCCATTTCCACCAGCTCGGCCAGTTCCGGGATCGCCATTGTGTCGAGCACGTCGCGGCTAATGATCATTTCTGCGCGCGGCGAACCGGCCTGCGGCAGACGGTAAAACCCGGCGATTTCATGGCACAGACCCAACAAGGCACCGTACAGGTGGAACAACGCGGCTTCACGCCCCGCCTGGACGAGCGCAATGGCATTCATCTCTTTCCCTTCCTCGGCGCGGCCAAGGGCTTCCAGGGACAAACCCGCGAAGTAAATTTTCTGATTGGTACGGGTATAGAGTTCGTTGGCCATGCGGCAGTCTCCACAACGAATAAGCGTGATGCTGGCTTAACAGTGTTACGGATCAGCCGAGCGCACTGCAAGCGCAAAAAAAGGCCGCCTGTGCAGGCGGCCTTTGTATTTAGCGGATCAGTCGATCAAGCGCCCTGGCGCTTGTCTTCGACCTTCCACTTGCCGCCGTCGTAGAACGCTTTCCAGCCGGTAGGCTTGCCGTCCACTTCCGACTGCACGTACTGCTCCTTGGTCTTGCGGCTATAGCGGATCACGGCTGGGCGACCATCCGGGTCCTTCTTCGGCGCTTCACACAGGAAGTGGTACTTAGGGTCGATCTCATCCTTGTGCGGCACGATCTCAAGCACCAGCGGCGCACGGGTCTCGCGGTTTTTCGGGAACTGGCTGGCAGCCAGGAACAGCCCCGAAGCGCCGTCACGCAGGATGTAGGTGTCGTTGACCTTCTCGCACTTGAGTTCAGGCATCTTCACCGGGTCCATCTTCGGCGGCGCCGCGTCACCGCTTTTCAGCAGTTTGCGGGTGTTCTTACAGGTCGGGTTAGTGCAACCGAAGAACTTGCCGAAACGGCCGGTCTTGAGCTGCATTTCACTGCCGCACTTATCGCATTCCAGGCTCGGACCCTCGTAGCCCTTGATGCGATAAGTGCCCTCTTCGATCTCGTAGCCGTTGCAATCCGGGTTGTTACCGCAGATGTGCAGCTTGTGTTTCTCATCCAGCAGGTAGGCGTCCATCGCCGTGCTGCAGATCGGGCAGCGGTGCTTGCCACGCAGTACCAGCGACTCGGATTCACCCTCATCGTCGGCCGCGATTTCATCACCTGGCACCAGGTTAACGGTGGCCTTGCAGCGTTCTTTCGGCGGCAGGCTGTAGCCCGAGCAACCGAGGAACACGCCAGTGGACGCCGTACGAATTTGCATCGGGCGGCCGCAGGTCAGGCACGGGATGTCGGTCATCACAGGCTGGTTGGCGCGCATGCCGCTCTCAGGGCTTTCTGCTACTTCGAGCTTCTTCTTGAAGTCGCCGTAAAACTCGTCCAGCACATTTTTCCAGTCGCGTTCGCCCTGGGCCACGTCATCGAGGTTCTCTTCCATGCCGGCGGTGAAGCCGTAGTCCATGAGGTTAGAGAAGCTCTCGGACAGGCGCTCAGTGACGATATCGCCCATCTTTTCCGAGTAGAAACGACGGTTATGCAGCGCAACGTAGCCACGATCCTGGATGGTCGAGATGATCGCTGCATAGGTCGAAGGACGACCGATACCGCGCTTCTCCATCTCTTTCACCAGGCTGGCTTCAGAATAACGCGCCGGCGGTTTGGTGAAATGCTGGGACGGGTCGAGCTTGATCAGCTTCAGCGTATCGCCCTGAGCCATATCCGGCAGCACGTCGTCATCGCCAGGCTTGGCGATCTGCGGCATCACACGGGTATAGCCGTCGAACTTGAGGATACGCCCCTTGGCACGCAGCTCGAAGTCACCAGCGCCCACGCTCACGGTGGTGGACAGGTATTGCGCCGGCAGCATCTGGCACGCCAGGAACTGGCGCCAGATCAGCTCGTAGAGGCGCTCAGCGTCGCGCTCCATGCCGCTCAGCTTGCTCGGCTCAGTGTTGGCGTCGGAAGGACGAATCGCTTCGTGAGCCTCCTGTGCGCCTTCCTTGCTGCTGTAGACGTTCGGCTTCTCCGGCAGGTACTTCTCGCCGAACTCGGTTTCAATATAAGTACGCGCCATCGCCACCGCGTCTTGCGACAGGTTGGTGGAGTCAGTACGCATATAAGTGATGTAGCCGGCCTCGTAAAGACGCTGGGCCATCATCATGGTTTTCTTCACACCAAAGCCCAGGCGGTTGCTCGCGGCCTGCTGCAGGGTGGAGGTGATGAACGGTGCCGACGGCTTGCTGCTGGTCGGTTTGTCTTCACGCTTGACGATGCTGTAGCTGGAAGCATTGAGCTTTTCCAGCGCGGCCATGGCCTGGGCTTCGTTCAGCGGCTTGAAGGCCTCGCCTTTCTCACGGGCCACTTCAAAGCGCACATTGGCGCCCTTGGCAGTGCCGAGGTCGGCGTGGACTTCCCAATATTCTTCGGGGTTGAACGCACGGATTTCGCGCTCACGCTCCACCACCAGCTTTACCGCAACCGATTGCACACGGCCAGCGGACAAGCCACGGGCGATCTTCGCCCACAGCAGCGGCGAGACCATATAGCCCACGACGCGGTCGAGGAAACGCCGGGCCTGCTGGGCGTTGACGCGGTCGATATCCAGCTCGCCCGGCTTGGAGAAGGCTTCCTGGATGGCTTTCTTGGTGATTTCGTTGAACACCACACGCTTGTAGCGGCTGTCATCACCGCCGATGGCTTCCCGCAGGTGCCAGGCAATGGCTTCCCCTTCGCGGTCCAAGTCCGTCGCGAGATAGATGGTGTCAGCATCCTTGGCGAGCCGGCGCAGCTCCTCAATGACCTTTTCCTTGCCTGGAAGGATTTCGTACTTGGCCTTCCAGCCATGATCCGGGTCCACACCCATGCGCGAGACCAGTTGCTTGCGCGCTTTCTCTTTAGGCGTGAGCACCGGACCTTCGCCCGCGGCCGCCTTGCCGCGCTTGGCGGCAGGCTCCTTGCTGGCGCTAGCCGAACCGCTGGTGGGCAGGTCTCGGATATGGCCGATACTCGACTTCACCACGTACTCGTTGCCCAAGTACTTGTTGATGGTCTTGGCCTTAGCCGGGGATTCCACAATGACCAGCGATTTGCCCATGGATCGGAAAATTCCTGAATTCGAGAAGAGAAAGGCAGTTGGCGCCTGTCGCGGCAACGCTATATATAGTGGCAACAAGGTGAGGTCAAGCGCAGCATTCTGCGCGACCTGCCGTTATTGCCCGAAAAAAAGACTCGGTTCGGCCTGGACCAGAGCAAAGCGCGGGACCTGCTCGCCGTCAACTTCGACGCTCTCCAGGAACATGCTCAATGGGCGCACCCAAAAGCCGTAATCGCCATACAGTGCTTGGTAAAACACCACTTCTTCTTCAGTCTCGGAATGCCGTGCCACATTAAAAACACGGTACTGCGGACCTTTATAATGTTGGTAGAGCCCTGGTTCGACTTTCATGCTCTGGCCCTCTTACAAAATGTGTTGAAAAAAAATATTAAAAATTCCAAAAAACAAAAACCGGGGCACTGGGCCCCGGCTTCCGTCAACCCAACGCTTAAACGCGTTCGAAGACGGTCGAAATGCCTTGGCCGAGACCAATGCACATGGTTGCAACCCCGAGGTTGCCGCCATTTTGCTTCATCACGTTAAGCAAAGTGCCGGAGATACGCGCACCGGAGCAACCGAACGGGTGGCCCAGGGCAATCGCACCGCCATGCAGGTTAACCTTCTCGTTCATCTTGTCGAGCACTTTCAAATCTTTCAGCACTGGCAGGGCCTGTGCGGCGAAAGCTTCGTTGAGCTCGAAGAAGTCGATATCGGAGATAGTCAGGCCTGCGCGCTTCAAGGCTTTTTGTGTGGCCGGTACTGGACCATAGCCCATGATCGCCGGGTCCACACCCGCCACGGCCATCGAACGGATCACGGCCAGCGGCTGAATACCCAGGTCCTGGGCACGCTGCGCCGACATCACGATCATGCACGAAGCACCGTCGGTGATTTGCGACGACGTACCGGCTGTCACGGTGCCGCCCTTTGGATTGAAGGCAGGCTTGAGGGCCGCCAGGCTTTCCAGGGTGGTGTCCGGACGAATGGTTTCGTCATAGTCGAACAATTTCAGGAAACCGTTCTCGTCGTAGCCGTTCATCGGGATGATTTCATCCTTGAACTTGCCTTCCACGGTCGCCTTGTGAGCGAGTTGGTGGGAGCGCACGCCGAACGCGTCCTGGGCTTCACGGGTAATGCCGTGCATTTTGCCAAGCATTTCCGCAGTCAAACCCATCATGCCCGAGGCTTTGGCTGCGTACAGCGACATGTGCGGGTTAGGGTCGACGCCGTGCATCATGCTGACGTGGCCCATATGCTCCACGCCACCGACCACGAACACATCACCGTTGCCGGTCATGATTGCCTGGGCGGCAGTGTGCAGCGCGCTCATCGACGAGCCACACAGGCGGCTCACGGTCTGGCCGGCCGCGGTGTGCGGGATCTGGGTCATCAGCGACGCCATGCGCGCGATGTTCCAGCCCTGCTCCAGCGTCTGGTTGACACAGCCCCAGATCACGTCTTCGACTTCGTTCGGGTCAACCTTGACGTTACGTTCCAGCAATTTGCTGATCAGGTGCGCCGACATGTCTTCGGCACGGGTATTGCGGTGCATGCCGCCCTTGGAGCGGCCCATCGGCGTGCGACCGAAGTCGACAATCACCACGTCTCTTGGATTCAAGCTCATAAATATTCTCGCTCTAGTCGTCTGGGCGCTTAACCGAAGAAGCTCTGGCCATTTTTGGCCATTTCACGCAGCTTCTCGGTCGGGTGGTACAGCGGGCCCAAATCAGCGTACTGATCAGCCAGGGCAACGAACTCGGCCACACCGATCGAGTCGATGTAACGCAGCGCACCACCACGGAATGGAGGGAAACCAATACCGTACACCAGGCCCATATCGGCTTCGGCGGCGGTTTCGACGATGCCATCTTCCAGGCAGCGCACGGTTTCCAGGCACAGGGCGATCATCATCCAGTTGATAATGTCTTCGTCCGACACCTCACGCTGTTCGTAGATGACCGGAGCCAGCACTTCGTGCACCGACGGGTCGGCCACTTTCTTCTGCTTGCCCTTCTTGTCGGCCTCGTAGGCGTAGAAGCCCTTGCCGTTCTTCTGGCCCAGGCGCTTGGCGTCGTAGAGCGCGTCGATCGCCGAACGGCGGTCGTCTTTCATGCGGTCCGGGAAGCCTTCAGCCATTACGTCACGACCGTGGTGGCCAGTGTCGATGCCGACCACGTCCATCAGGTACGCCGGGCCCATTGGCCAGCCGAATTTTTCCATGACTTTGTCAATGCGCACAAAGTCCACACCGGCGCTGACCAACTTGGCGAAACCGCCGAAGTACGGGAACAGCACGCGGTTGACCAGGAAGCCCGGGCAGTCATTGACTACGATCGGGTTCTTACCCATTTTCTTGGCGTAGGCAACGGTGGTGGCAACAGCCTGCTCGCTGGATTTCTCGCCACGGATCACTTCCACCAGCGGCATCATGTGCACCGGGTTGAAGAAGTGCATGCCCACGAAGTTTTCCGGACGCTTGAGGGCCTTGGCCAACAAGCTGATGGAAATAGTCGAGGTGTTCGAGGCCAGGATGGTGTCGTCCTTAACCTGGGCTTCCACTTCTGCCAGTACGGCTTGCTTGACCTTCGGGTTCTCGACAACCGCTTCAACCACCAGGTCGACGTGGCCGAAATCGCCATAGGACAGCGTAGGACGAATGCCGTTAAGCACTTCAGCCATCTTCGCGGCGGTCATGCGACCTTTGTCCACGCGGCCGACCAGCAGCTTGGCGGCTTCCGCCAGGCCTTGCTCGATGCCATGTTCGTTGATGTCTTTCATCAGGATCGGCGTGCCTTTGGACGCCGATTGATAGGCGATACCGCCGCCCATGATACCGGCGCCGAGTACGGCAGCCTGGTTCACGTCCTTGGCGATTTCGTCGTAGGCCTTGGCCTTTTTCTTCAACTCCTGGTCGTTCAGGAACAGGCCGATCAGGCTCTGGGCCGCCGAGGTTTTCGCCAGTTTGACGAAGCCTGCCGCTTCCACTTCCAGGGCTTTGTCGCGACCGAAGTTCGCGGCCTTCTGGATGGTCTTGATCGCTTCAACCGGCGCCGGGTAGTTCGGGCCGGCCTGGCCAGCCACAAAACCTTTGGCGGTTTCGAACGACATCATTTGTTCGATGGCGTTGAGCTTGAGCTTTTCCAGCTTCGGCTGACGCTTGGCCTTGTAGTCAAACTCGCCACTGATGGCGCCCTTGATCAGGCTCAGTGCCGCTTCGGCCAGTTTGTCCGGGGCAACCACGGCGTCGACGGCACCGACTTTCAGCGCGTCTTCAGCACGGTTTTCCTTGCCGGCAGCGATCCACTCGATGGCGTTGTCGGCACCGATCAGGCGCGGCAAGCGTACGGTGCCGCCGAAACCTGGGTAGATGCCCAGTTTGACTTCAGGCAGGCCGATTTTGGCAGTGGCCGACATGACGCGGAAGTCCGCTGCCAGGCACATTTCCAGGCCACCGCCCAACGCGATGCCATTGATCGCGGCGACGGTCGGTACGTTGAGGTCTTCGAAATCACTGAAAATCTTGTTGGCTTCGAGGTTGCCAGCCACCAGCTCGGCATCGGGCAGCTTGAAGTTCTCGACGAATTCGGTGATGTCAGCGCCGACGATAAACACGTCCTTGCCGCTGGAGACGATCACACCTTTGATCGATGCATCAGCCTTGATGGCGTCTACGGCCTGACGCAGTTCATTCAGGGTTAGACGGTTGAACTTGTTGACGGACTCACCCTTGAGGTCGAATTTCAATTCGACGATGCCACTTTCAAGAGCCTTAACCGTGATGGCTTTACCTTCGTAAATCATCAACTGATCTCCACGATATGGAAGCTGAACAGTACACATTGAACGCTGGCGAAACGGCGTGAGCATTGATGATTTCGTCAATGTTAAAGCCCATCCGCCAGGCACACCCGCCAATGCGATAGTCGGGATTCTGTATGAGTCGTCTGACAGACAAACGCTCAATTCATACGCCCGTTTGATTTGGGTATGCCACCTTCATCCAATTCCGGGCAATTGTCAATCGCTCGAAAGGCTAGGAAAAACGCGACTTTCCAGTCATTTCAGAACCCGAGTCATAGACCCGCAACCCGTCAATATTCAGCTATTCACTCAATCAATAATAGAAAACATACGGGAAAAGGCTGCACAGAATGGGATATGCCGCTAGGCTAGCGACAACCGTAACGCGCCTGGATGAACATCCGACGCGGAAAACACAGATTACCGGCCTGCCTGGCCAACTCCAGCCCGATGAGATGTCGGGCTTTTTATGGCCGGCTGTTTATCAGGCCAGGGCTTTAAGCAGCGTATCAATCTCCTTCAGGACGCTCGCGTCGCCCTTCTCGCCCCAATACAGGGCGATCATTTGCTTGTCGGCCTCGATCTTGTAGACGTTGTCCGGCAGCTTCGCAAAATACGGCAACAACTTTTCATCGACGCACACTTCACGCCACTGATTCACCCATACCCCTGGTTCCAACTGCCAATAGCTCCAGAGCGCCGGCGTGCTGCCGCGCCGTGGCCGGCAATACTGCGCGCACGGGCTCGGCGGCTCATGCTTGAGCCAGTGCGGCCACGCCTGGGGCGACAGTTGCATGGCCAGGCCGATGCGGCGCGCCTCCATGCGCAGGGCCATGCGCCCGCTCTGATGGCGCGACGGGCGCAGCCATGCCAGAGGGCTCAGAACCACCACAAGGATTGACACCACTATCCAGACCGTCATATGTGTACTCCCGAATTTCGATGAGCGGATTTGACCTGACGCAACCGCATCCGCTTGAAAGCAGCCATACTGAATTTATTGCAGCCCCTTGGAGGAACGCCTCATGCCCTACAAACATATTCTGGTCGCTGTCGATCTGACCGAAGAGTGCGATCCGGTGATCAAGCGCGCGCAGGAATCTGCGTTGGCCAATGGCGCCATACTGTCGCTGGTGCATATCGTCGAGCCCATGGCCATGGCCTTTGGCGGTGACGTGCCGATGGACCTTTCCCAGTTGCAGCAACAACAATTTGACCAGGCCAAGGAGCGCCTGGACCGTTTGATTCTCAAATACCCGCACCTGAAAAAGGAAGACTGCCACCTGACATACGGCCAACCGCGCCAGGAAATCCACCACTTGGCCAAGGAAAAGGCTTGCGACTTGATCGTGGTGGGCAGCCATGGCCGGCACGGTTTGGCGTTGTTGCTGGGTTCTACTGCCAATGATGTCCTGCACGGCGCGCCGTGCGATGTATTGGCGGTGAAACTGGTGAAGAGCTCCTAATACCACTGAAAATCAACTGTGGGAGCTGGCTTGCCTGCGATAGCGGTGTGTCAGTCGCCAGGTGTATCAACTGACAGACTGCTATCGCAGGCAAGCCAGCGTCCACATTTAACTGTATTCCCCTATAAAAAACCCGGTGCTCACCTAAGTGAACACCGGGTTTTTTAATGCATTGGAATCACTCAGGCATCCAGCTCAGCCCAACGCTCAACCAACACTTCCAGCTCTTGGTTCAAGGTTTCCAGGGAAGCGATGACCTTGGCAGTTTCCGCCGCCGGACGCAGGTAGAAACCCGCGTCAGCCATGTCTGCTTCTACTGCCGCAATCTGCTTTTCCTTGGCTTCGATATCCGCTGGCAAGGCTTCCAACTCACGCTGCAGTTTGTAGCTGAGTTTTTTCTTGGCAGCCGGTGCGGCTTCCTGAGCGGGTGCAGCAGCGGCCACCGGGGCAACGACGGCAGAGGTCAAGTCGGCCTTGCCGGACTTGCTCTCGGTCACGCCCAACAGACGCGGCGAGCCGCCCTGGCGCAGCCAATCCTGGTAACCCCCGACGTATTCACGCACCTTGCCTTCACCTTCGAAGACCAGGGTGCTGGTGACCACGTTGTCGAGGAATGCCCGGTCGTGGCTCACCATCAGCACAGTGCCGTTGAAGGTCAGCAGGACTTCTTCCAACAGCTCGAGGGTCTCCACGTCGAGGTCGTTGGTCGGTTCGTCGAGTACCAGCAGGTTGGCCGGCTTGCTGAACAGCTTGGCCAGCAGCAGGCGCGCACGCTCGCCACCGGACAAGGCTTTCACGGGTGTACGCGCACGTTGCGGGCTGAACAGGAAGTCGCCCAGGTAACTGAGTACGTGCCGGCTCTGGCCGTCGATGTCAATAAAGTCGCGACCTTCGGCGACGTTGTCGATCACGGTCTTTTCCAGGTCCAACTGATGGCGCAACTGGTCGAAGTAGGCCACGTCGATGCGCGTGCCTTCTTCCACGCTGCCGCTGGTCGGCTGCAGACCATTGAGCATCAGCTTGAGCAAGGTGGTCTTGCCGGTACCGTTGGCACCCAGCAGACCGATACGGTCGCCGCGCGCCAGGACCATCGAGAAGTCCTTGATCAGGAACGGGCCGCCCGGGTGCGCGAAGCTCACGTTATCGAGGACCATTACCTGCTTGCCCGACTTGTCGGCGGTGTCCAGCTGGATGTTGGCCTTGCCGGTGCGCTCACGACGCTCGCTGCGCTCAACGCGCAGGGCTTTGAGGGCGCGTACGCGGCCTTCGTTACGGGTGCGCCGCGCCTTGATGCCTTGGCGGATCCAGACTTCTTCCTGGGCCAGTTTTTTGTCGAACAGCGCGTTGGCGGTTTCTTCAGCCGCCAGAGAGGCCTCTTTGTGCACCAGGAAGCTGGCGTAGTCGCCGTTCCAGTCGATCAGGCCGCCACGGTCCAGTTCGAGGATGCGCGTGGCCAGACTTTGCAGGAAGGCACGGTCGTGCGTGATAAACAGCACAGCGCCCTGGAAATCCTTGATGGCTTCTTCCAGCCAGGCGATGGCGCCGATGTCCAGGTGGTTGGTCGGTTCGTCGAGCAGTAGCAGGTCCGGCTCGGACACCAGAGCCTGGGCCAGCAACACGCGACGACGCCAGCCGCCGGACAACTCGGCGAGGGTCTTGTCGGCCGGCAGTTGCAGGCGGCTCAAGGTGCTGTCGACCAGTTGCTGCAAGCGCCAGCCGTCACGGGCTTCGAGGTCTTGCTGGACGTGCATCAGCTTGTCCAGGTCTTCTTCGGTGACACAGTTCTGCGCCAGGTGATGGTATTGCGCGAGCAACTCGCCCACGCCATCCAGGCCTTCGGCAACCACGTCGAACACTGTCCGTCCGTCGGCCACCGGCAATTCTTGCGGCAATTCGCCAATCTTGAGGCCCGGAGCGCGCCAAACAGAGCCGTCATCGGGCTTCTGGTCGCCTTTTACCAGCTTCATCATGCTGGATTTGCCGGTGCCGTTGCGGCCGATGATGCACACCCGCTCACCACGGGCGATCTGCCAGGACACCTTGTCCAACAACGGCATAGCGCCGAAAGCAAGGGACACATCGCTGAATTTGAGCAGGGTCATACGCTTCTCCAAAAACTGGGCGCGCATTCTACCTGAGTTGAGGGTGGGATGCGGCTGGCATTTTCGCTGCCGACACGTTCTGTAGGACATTTCCAACGAACTTGAACCAACCGGCCTGCAAAGCTTTCACCGGTCGCGGGCAAAAGGCTAAGCTAGGGGCAATCAGTGTCGGCGATGCCGGTGCTAGTCGTGATTTCTCTGCACGGACGTCTCATGCGCAGCCGCCTTTTCAACTTTTTATCTTGTCTGCTTCTTTCCGCCACCGCCGCTCAATCCGCCCAGGCCGTGGACCTCACCACCCAACGTCAATATTACGATGAAGCCAAACGCGCCCTGGCCAAGGGCGATACCGGACCCTACATGCAATACAGCCAGGCCCTGGCGGACTATCCGCTGACGCCCTACCTGGCCTACGACGAACTGACCGCCCGCCTGAAAAACGCGAGTAACCAGGAGATCGAACAGTTCCTCGCCAAAAACGGCGACCTGCCCCAGGCCAACTGGATGAAGCTGCGCTGGTTGCGTTGGCTGGCCGAACGTGACGACTGGCAGACGTTTGAAAAGTATTACGACGCCAAGCTCAATTTTGTCGAACTGGACTGCCTGCATGGCCAGTACCAGCTCACTCACAATCTGAAAGCAGAAGGCTACAAGACTGCCGAAAAACTCTGGATGACCGGCAAGTCCCGACCGGCGGCCTGCGATGTCACCTTCGGGCAATGGGCGGCTGACGGCCAACTTACCGAACAGAAAATCTGGGCCCGCGCCAAGCTCGCCGCCGAAGCGCGCAACTACGCACTCGCCAACAGCCTGGTGAAAACCCTGCCAACCCTCGGCGTCCAAGGCCGCTTGATGGTGGATGTGGCGCAAAAGCCCGACATGCTCAGCGACCCATCACGCTTCCTGCCGGCCACCGAGGCCATGTCTGACGCCGTGGGGCTGGGCCTGCGACGCCTGGCACGCAAGGATCCGGACAAGGCCATGGCCCTGCTCGACGGCTACGCCAGCAGCATGCACTTCTCCCGTGACGAAAAAGTGTCGATCGCTCGAGAGATCGGCCTGACCCTTGCCAAGCGCTTCGACCCACGTGCGCTTGAAGTAATGACCAAGTACGACCCTGAGTTGCGCGACAACACCGTCTCCGAATGGCGCCTGCGCCTACTGTTGCGCCTGGCCCGCTGGGAAGATGCCTATCAGTTGACTCGCAAACTCCCACAAGACCTGGCGACCACCAACCGCTGGCGCTACTGGCAGGCCCGTAGCCTGGAGCTGGCCGAGCCGAAAAACCCCCAAGCACTGGTCTTGTACAAGAACCTGTCGCGGGAGCGCGATTTCTACGGTTTTCTCGCCGCTGACCGCTCCAAGGCGCCCTACCAGCTGAACAACAAGCCACTGGTGATGAGCAAGGCGCTGGTCAACAAGGTGCGCAACACGCCTGGCGTGCGCCGTGCGTTGGAGTTCTATGCGCGCGGCCAGATCGTCGATGGCCGCCGCGAGTGGTACCACGTCACCCGTCACTTCAACCGTGACGAGATGGTCGCCCAGGCCAAGCTGGCCTACGACATGAAGTGGTACTTCCCGGCCATCCGTACCATCAGCCAGGCGAAGTACTGGGACGACCTGGACATCCGCTTCCCGATGGCCCACCGCGACACCCTGGTGCGTGAGGCCAAGGTACGCGGCCTGCATTCGAGCTGGATATTCGCAATCACTCGCCAGGAAAGCGCCTTCATGGATGACGCCCGCTCCGGCGTCGGCGCCAGCGGCCTAATGCAACTGATGCCCGGCACCGCCAAGGAAACTGCGCGCAAGTTCAGCATCCCCCTGGCCTCCCAGGCCCAGGTGTTGGACCCGGACAAAAACATCCAGCTCGGCGCCGCCTACCTGAGCCAGGTGCACAGCCAGTTCAACGGCAACCGCGTCCTCGCCTCCGCCGCCTACAACGCCGGCCCTGGCCGTGTGCGTCGATGGCTGCGCGGTGCCGACCACTTGAGCTTCGATGTGTGGGTAGAAAGCATCCCGTTCGACGAAACCCGCCAGTATGTGCAGAACGTGCTGTCTTATTCGGTGATCTACGGGCAGAAGCTCAATTCACCGCAGCCGCTGGTGGATTGGCATGAGCGGTATTTTGATGATCAATGACCGGTAATGCCGGTCATGTAGGCGCTGTCGAGTAAAAAGAGGCTGCGCGCTTTTTGCCCGCCACAATGAAAATGCCCGCATTGAGAGATGCGGGCATTTTTTTCAGTGGGATTTAATGTGAAGCAGGCTCTTCCACCCCATCACTGAACTGCAACGCCGCCAACCGCGCATACAACGGATTGCTCGCAATCAACTGCTGATGCGTACCTACCGCCACCAGCTTGCCCTGGTCCATTACCGCAATCCGGTCAGCATTCTTCACCGTCGCCAAGCGATGCGCGATCACCAGCGTGGTACGCCCCTGCATCAATTGCGGCAGCGCTTGCTGGATCAGGTGTTCACTCTGGGCATCCAGCGCGCTGGTGGCCTCGTCCAGCAACAGGATCGGCGCGTCCACCAGCAACGCGCGGGCGATGGCCAGGCGTTGGCGTTGGCCGCCGGAGAGGCCCATGCCGCCGTCGCCGAGGTGGGTCTGGTAGCCATTGGGCATTTGCAGGATGAAGTCGTGGGCATGGGCGATGCGCGCGGCGGCTTCGACGTGTTCTGAAGTGGCCGTCGGGTTGCCATAGCGGATATTTTCTTCGACGCTGCCGTAGAACAGCGCCGGGCTCTGGGATACCAGGGCGAAGTGGCGGCGCAGGTCCATGGGGTCGAGATCGGTCAGCGCGTGGCCTTCAATCAGGATGCGGCCTTGCTGGGGATCGTAGAAACGTAGCAACAGGTCGAAAATCGTCGATTTGCCCGCGCCGGACGGGCCGACCAAGGCCAGGGTCTCACCGGGATTGATCGTCAGGTTCAAGCCGTCGATGGCGAAGCTGTCCGGCCGTGACGGGTAGGAAAAGCGCAGGTCGTGTAGCGCCATGCGGCCGCTGACCCGCTCAGGTAATTGGACAGTGCCGCTGGCCGGCGCCTGGATGTCGTTGCTCGACTGCAACAACTCGCCAATCCGCTCGGCGGCACCGGCGGCGCGCTGCAATTCGCCGAGCACTTCGCTCAGGGTGCCGACGGCACTGCCGACGATCAGGCTGTAGAACACAAATGCCGCCAGCTCACCGCCGGAAATGCGCCCGCTGATGACGTCCATGCCGCCGACCCACAACATCACGCCCACGGCGCCGAGCACCAGCATGATCACCAGGGTAATCAGCCAGGCGCGCTGGGTGATGCGTTTACGCGCGGTGGTGAATGCGTCTTCCACGGTCATGGCGAAGCGCTGTTCGTCCTGCACCTGGTGGTTGTACGCCTGCACGGTCTTGATCTGACCGAGGGTCTCGGACACATAGCTGCCCACATCAGCGATGCGGTCCTGGCTTTGTCGCGACAGGCTGCGCACGCGCCGACCGAAAAGCAGGATCGGCGCCAGCACCAGCGGCAACGCCACCACCACGATACTGGTGAGCTTGGGATTGGTGACAAACAGCAGCACGATGCCACCGATGACCATCAAGGCGTTGCGCAGGAACAGTGACAGCGACGAGCCGATCACCGACTGCAGCAAGGTGGTGTCGGTGGTCAGCCGCGACTGGATCTCCGAACTGCGGTTGTTCTCATAGAAGCCCGGATGCAGGTAGATCAGGTGGTTGAACACCTGCCGACGGATATCCGCCACCACCCGCTCGCCAATCCACGACACCAGGTAAAACCGCGCAAACGTGCCCGCGGCGAGGCCCAATACCAGGATCATGAACAGTCCAATGGACTGGTTGAGCAGGTGCGGTGACTGGGTCATGAAGCCCTGGTCCACCAGCAAGCGAATGCCCTGCCCCATGGACAAGGTAATACCGGCCGTGACGATAAGCGCCAACAGGGCGCCGAGCGCCTGCCAGCGGTAGGGCCCAATGAAACGGCTGGCCAGGCGAATTGCACGGCGTTGACGGGCTGAGAACATGGAGGGCATCACCTGTGGAGGGGATAAAGTTATCTACACCACAACATTGGGGGAACTTGCCTAAATAACAATGAGTCAGGTTAATTATGCCCCGCGATGTTGCCCCTAGAGGCTACCGGTCTAACGCCTGGCTGGAAATTTGTATCGGTTTCTGGTCGACTGGGTGTCTGAACCGCTGAACGGGTAGGAAGTTGTAACAGCTCGGTCACGCGGGGGTCTTAAAGTGGGTATACAACCTGATGAGGAGACAGGCCATGACCTTGCAAAATAGCAGCGATGCCAACATTGAAGTGATCCGCCAGCCGCAGCAGTTGCCTTGCTCGTACATCGACGCCCAGGGCTGTGAAGTGCAGATCACCGAAGAGATGATCCAGCAAGCCTGCAGCGAACTGGAAGAAAAATTAGTCAAGCCTGCCCAGCAAGGCTGAAGCGCCACGCTCTTTCAAACCCGGCCCAGATGGCCGGGTTTTTTATTGGCGTTTAAATCGTCTGCGCACCCAATGCGGAAACGATACTGGCCAGCGCCGTCGACTCCCCATTGATTCGCACCTTCACACCGTCGATCTCTCGGCGTGCGGGATAATGCTTGCGCAGCAGGTCAAAAGCCTTGCGCTGCTCTTCCACGGTTCCCACAAGGCTGCGGCGGAAATCCGCATCATCGCGGCGCGGGTCGTACACGCTGCGGCACAGGGTTGTCAGCGCCCAGGCCGGATCGGTCGATGCATTCAAATGCACCTCGTCCAGCCACAACGGTGGCAGCAGGTCGCTCAGTTGAATACCCGGTTCCTGGCCCAAGTGCGAACAGAACGCCTTATAAATCTGCGCCGTGCCGCGCTGCCGGCCTTCCAGGCTGTAGCCGGCGATATGCGGCGTGGCCAGCACACACAAGTCAGCCAGGTCGACATCCACCTGCGGTTCGCCTTCCCACACATCCAGCACCGCTTGCAGGTCTTCGCGTTCCAGCAGTACCTCGCGCAGGGCGGCGTTGTCCACCACTGCGCCACGGCTGGCGTTGATCAGCCAGGCGCCGGGTTTGAGTTGCTCAAGGCGCTGGCGGTCAAGCAGGTGCCAGGTAGAGCCGTTGCCGGATTTGTTCAGCGGCGTGTGCAGGCTGATCACATCGCATTGCTCGATGATCTGCGCCAGGCTGACGTAATCGCCATCTTCGGCGATCTGCCGTGGCGGGTCGCAGACCAGGACGTTCCAGCCCAGGCCCTTGAGCACCTTCACCAACCGCCCACCGACTTCACCGGCACCGACCACGCCGTAAGTGCGCTGATTGAGGTCGACGCCTTCGATCTCAGCCAGGGTCATCAGGCTGCCCAACACATAATCCACAACGCCACGGGCATTGCAGCCGGGGGCGCTGGCCCATTGGATGCCGGCCTGCTTGAAGTAGTCGAGGTCCAGGTGATCGGTGCCGATGGTACAGGTACCGACAAAGCGCACCTTGCTGCCCTCCAACAGGGCACGGTTGACGTTGGTCACCGAGCGCACCAGCAATACATCGGCCTGCTCGACTGTCGCGCGGTCGATGGAACGGCCGGGCACGCGGCGAATCTCGCCAAACCCTTGGAAGAATGCATCGAGCAGCGGAATATTTTCGTCGGCAACAATCAGCATGGCAGGCTCCTTTGGCGGACCGGCAGTGTACAGGCATCGCAGCCCGCGCTTACAAATCGCTAACACAGGTTTTTTCCTGACCGATGCGTCAATGCGTAGAATCCACGGTCCTTGCGCTTACCTCGACCGGACATCTGCACGTGAACACTGCCACCGCCATCCTCAGCCGCCCCGTCCGCATCACCCGGGAAGTCGGCGGCCTGCTGACACTCGCCTTGCCGATCATGATCGGCCAACTGGCCACCACCGCGATGAGCTTTGTCGATGCGGTGATGGCCGGCCGCGTCAGCCCCCAGGACCTGGCAGCGGTGGGCCTGGGCAACTCGATCTGGATTCCGGTCTACCTGCTCATGAGCGGTACGCTGCTGGCCACCACGCCGAAAGTCGCCCAACGCTACGGTGCGGGTCACTACAGCGAAATCGGGCCATTGGTGCGTCAGTCATTGTGGCTGGCCTTGGTGGTCGGCATTATCGGCGCACTGCTGCTGCTCTGCGCCGAGCCGATCCTGCATGCGATGAAGGTTGAACCGGACCTGATCGCGCCCACCATGGGCTACCTGCATGGCATCGCCGCCGGTATGCCGGCCATTGCGCTGTATTACGTGCTGCGTTGTTTCAGTGATGGCCTGGGCCGCACGTTGCCCAGCATGGTCATGGGCCTGTTCGGCCTGGCACTGAATATTCCGCTGAACTACATCTTCATCTATGGTCACCTTGGCCTGCCGGCCATGGGGGGCGTGGGCTGCGGCTGGGCCACGGCCATTTCGATGTGGGCGATGATGCTCGGCCTGGCCGTCTGGAGCCGTTGGGGCCCGGCCTACCAGAGCAGCGAACTGTTCAAGCGTTTCGATTGGCCGCAGTGGGCGGTCATCAAGCGCGTATTGGGGATTGGCTTGCCCATCGGCATCGCGATCTTCGCCGAGTCGAGCATCTTCGCGGTGATCGCCCTGCTGCTTGGCGGCTTGGGCGCCACGGTGGTGTCCGGTCATCAGATCGCGCTGAACATCAGCTCTATGGTGTTCATGATCCCTTACTCCTTGAGCATGGCCATCACCGTGCGCGTGGGCCAGGCGCTGGGGCGCGGGAAACCGCGTGAAGCGCGCTTCGCCGCCGGTGTTGGCATGGGCACGGCGCTGGCCTACGCCTGCCTGTCCTGCAGCCTGATGCTGCTGTTTCGCGAGCAGATTGCGGCGATCTACACCCCGGACCCGGTGGTCATTCACTTGGCTTCGACGTTGATCGTGTTCGCCGCGCTGTTCCAGTTCTCCGACTCGATCCAGGTGACGGCGGCAGGCGCATTGCGCGGCTATCAGGACACACGGGTGACCATGGTGCTGACTTTGTTCGCGTACTGGGGCGTGGGGCTGCCGGTGGGTTACGCCCTGGGCCTGACCGACTGGCTGGGCGCACCGAGCGGCCCAAGCGGCTTGTGGCAAGGGCTGATCGTGGGCCTGAGCTGCGCGGCGGGGATGTTGCTGGTGCGCCTGGCGCGCAGTGCACGCCGGCGCATTCGCGCAGACCAGGCGCGGGGTTAAGCGGACTTCTTGCGGATCCAGTACAGGTACGTACCGGCCAGCGCCTGCTGATCCACCAGTTCGTGGTCAAGAAACACGCAGAACTTGGGGATATCGCGGCGCGTGGACGGGTCGGTCGCGATCACCTTGAGCAAGCCGCCAGGCGGCAGGTCGCGGATGTGCTGGTGCAGCATCATGACCGGTTCCGGGCAGTTGAGGCCGGTGGCGTCCAGCACAGCGTCTACGGGCAAATCGAGGGGCTGATTCATACATCACTCCTGAAACGGCGCCGCTCAACCTGTGGGAGCGGCGGTGCGACGGGTCGACTTGCTCGCGAACACGCGGGCACATTCAACATAAATTTCGACAGTTATACCGCTTTCGCGAGCAAGCCCGCACATTGGTCCTGTAGTCACCTCAAGGGCTCAGCGGGCCTT
This sequence comes from Pseudomonas sp. RA_15y_Pfl1_P11, assembly GCF_963970975.1. Taxonomy (NCBI): domain Bacteria; kingdom Pseudomonadati; phylum Pseudomonadota; class Gammaproteobacteria; order Pseudomonadales; family Pseudomonadaceae; genus Pseudomonas; species Pseudomonas sp. RA_15y_Pfl1_P11. The sequence continues at coordinate 109,915 of NZ_CAXAOY010000001.1, read as the reverse complement.
GGTTTTCTTCACCTCCACCAGCCGACGCAAATGGCAGGTCACTTCCTCGCGGTCGTGATACAGCTGCTTGCAGCCGATCTCCACGCGAATGCCGCGCGCCTTGAAACCGTCTTCGATGCGCTCCAACAAGCGCTTCACTTCGGCGTAACGCTGCTTCATCGGCAACTTCAAGTTCACCACCGCTTCACGGCAATGCCCCTCGCCGATCCAGGTTTCCAGCAGCGCGGCGTTACGCGCAGGCTTCTCGACGATGTCGCAGACCATCCAGTCCACCGGCTGCTTGGGCACGAAGGTAAAGCCGTCGGCCATCAAGTGCTGCACCAGGCCGGTGTCCATCAGGCTTTCGGCCATGGGGCCGTTGTCGATGGCGGTCACCAGCATGCCGCGGTTGACCAGTTGCCAGGTCCAGCCGCCCGGCGCTGCGCCGAGGTCGACGCCGGTCATGTCGCCGTGCAGGCGCTCGTCCCATTGGTCGCGGGGGATAAAGTGGTGCCAGGCCTCTTCCAGCTTGAGGGTCGAGCGGCTTGGCGCGTCGCGCGGGAACTTGAGGCGCGGGATGCCCATCGGCCACATGGCCGAGTTGTTCGGCTCGGCCAGGCCCATGAACACTTCACGGCCGCTTTTGAAGGTCAGCAGCAGGCGCGGCTTGCTCGGGTCATCCACCAGCTTGCCGGCGTTCAATAAAGCTTTACGCAGGTGCACTTCGAATTTTTTGCAAAAATTCGAGAGTTCCTTGCCGTCGTTGGTGTCGACCATTTCCAGCCACAGGCTGCCGCACACCGGAAAACCCTGCAGGTGAGCGAGGATCACGCTGATGCGGTCAGTTTCCGGCAGGTCGATGAATACCCCGCGCGCCCACTGCCTTGGGAAGATCAGCTCGGCAAAGCGCTGGCCGTGCATCAGGCGCTGAGCGCCGTCTTCTTCGGTGCAGACAAATTCGGCGCAGGCGCTGCCGGTCTTGGCCTTGGCATAGCCGGAAACGTTCAGGCGCGCGGCGAGGTCCGCGATCTCGGAACAGACTTCGCTTTCAAAACCCGGGCGGCAGTGCATAAAAAGGGTGTTCATCAACTCTCCTGGTGAATCAACCGACGTTGCGCTGTCGCAATGCCTGTCATGAAAACCCGCGCATGATAACGGAGTTCGGAACCTTGGACTTAACGATAGAGTCCAGTTATTAGCCTGCTAATGAAAACAGGGCTAAGTTGATAGCTCTGTTCGTCCCGTCAGGTCCGTAGCCGTGCGGACCATAAGGAGTCGTGTCATGTCATCGCTTGATAGCCTGAGTACCCTTAAAACTCTTGAAATAGACAGTAAAACCTACCACTACTTCAGCCTGCCCGAAGCCGCCAAGCGCTTGGGCGACCTCGATAAGCTGCCGATGTCGCTCAAGGTGCTGCTGGAAAACCTGCTGCGCTGGGAAGACGGTAAGACCGTCACTGGCGCCGACCTCAAGGCCATTGCCGCCTGGCTCAAGGAGCGTCAGTCCGACCGTGAGATCCAGTACCGCCCCGCACGGGTGTTGATGCAAGACTTTACCGGTGTGCCCGCCGTGGTCGACCTGGCCGCCATGCGCGCCGCCGTGGCCAAGGCCGGTGGCGACCCGCAGCGTATCAACCCGCTGTCGCCGGTGGATTTGGTGATCGACCACTCGGTGATGGTCGACAAGTTCGGCAACGCCGACGCCTTCGAGCAAAACGTCGACATCGAGATGCAGCGCAACGGCGAACGCTACGCCTTCCTGCGTTGGGGCCAGAGCGCCTTCGATAACTTCAGCGTGGTGCCACCGGGCACTGGCATCTGCCACCAGGTCAACCTCGAATACCTCGGCCGCACCGTGTGGACCAAGGACGAAGACGGCCGCACCTACGCCTTCCCCGACACCTTGGTCGGCACCGACTCCCACACCACCATGATCAACGGCCTCGGCGTACTCGGCTGGGGCGTGGGCGGGATCGAAGCGGAAGCTGCGATGCTCGGCCAGCCGGTGTCGATGCTGATCCCGGAAGTGATCGGCTTCAAGCTCACCGGCAAATTGAAGGAAGGCATCACCGCCACCGACCTGGTGCTGACCGTGACCCAGATGCTGCGCAAGAAAGGCGTGGTGGGTAAATTCGTCGAGTTCTACGGCGATGGTCTGGCCGACCTGCCGTTGGCCGACCGCGCCACCATTGCCAACATGGCCCCGGAATACGGCGCCACCTGCGGCTTTTTCCCGGTGGATGAGGTAACGCTGGACTACCTGCGCTTGTCTGGCCGACCTACGGAAACCGTAAAACTGGTTGAGGCCTACACCAAGGCGCAGGGCCTGTGGCGCAATGCCGGCCAGGAGCCGGTATTCACCGACAGCCTGGCGCTGGACATGGGCAGCGTCGAAGCCAGCCTCGCCGGGCCAAAACGCCCACAGGACCGAGTGTCGCTGCCAAATGTCGGCCAGGCATTCAGCGACTTCCTCGACCTGCAGTTCAAACCCACCAACAAGGAAGAAGGTCGCCTCGAAAGCGAAGGCGGCGGCGGGGTTGCCGTGGGCAATGCCGACCTGGTGGGCGAAACCGACTACGAATACGACGGCCACACTTACCGCCTGAAAAACGGTGCCGTGGTGATCGCCGCGATCACCTCCTGCACCAACACCTCCAACCCCAGTGTGATGATGGCGGCCGGGCTGGTGGCGAAAAAGGCTGTGGAAAAGGGCCTCACCCGAAAACCTTGGGTGAAAACCTCGCTCGCCCCGGGCTCCAAGGTGGTCACTGATTACTACAAGGCCGCAGGTCTGACCCACTATCTGGATAAACTCGGCTTCGACTTGGTGGGTTACGGCTGCACCACGTGCATCGGCAACTCCGGGCCGTTGCCCGAGCCGATCGAGAAAGCCATCCAGAAAGCTGACCTTGCCGTAGCGTCGGTGCTCTCCGGCAACCGCAACTTCGAAGGCCGCGTGCATCCGCTGGTCAAGACCAACTGGCTGGCGTCACCGCCCCTGGTCGTGGCTTATGCCCTGGCCGGCACCGTGCGTATCGATATCAGCAGCGAACCGCTGGGTAACGATCAAGCGGGCAATCCGGTCTATCTGAAAGACATCTGGCCCACCAGCCAGGAAATTGCCGACGCCGTCGCTCAAGTCACCACGGGGATGTTCCACAAGGAATACGCCGAAGTGTTTGCCGGTGACGAACAGTGGCAAGCGATTGAAGTGCCGCAAGCCGCGACGTACGTGTGGCAGAAAGACTCCACCTACATCCAGCACCCGCCATTCTTCGACGATATTTCCGGGCCTCTGCCGGTGATCAAGGACGTCAAAGGCGCGAATGTGCTGGCGATGCTGGGAGACTCGGTCACCACTGACCACATCTCCCCCGCCGGCAACATCAAAACCGACAGCCCTGCAGGCCGTTACCTGCGCGAACAAGGCGTGGAGCCACGCGACTTCAACTCCTATGGCTCACGCCGAGGCAACCATGAAGTGATGATGCGCGGCACCTTTGCCAACATCCGCATCCGCAATGAAATGCTCGGCGGCGAGGAAGGCGGTAATACGCTGTATATCCCTACCGGCGAGAAAATGCCGATCTACGACGCCGCGATGAAATACCAGGCTTCGGCCACGCCGCTGGTGGTGATTGCCGGCCAGGAATACGGCACAGGCTCAAGCCGTGACTGGGCGGCCAAAGGCACCAACCTGCTGGGTGTGAAGGCCGTGATTGCCGAGAGTTTCGAACGGATTCACCGCTCCAACCTGGTGGGCATGGGCGTGTTGCCGCTGCAGTTCAAGCTGGACCAGAACCGCAAGTCGCTGAAGCTGACGGGCAAGGAGCAGGTCGACATTCTTGGGCTGACGGAGGCAGAGATCGTGCCGCGCATGAACCTGACGCTGGTGATTACGCGGGAGGATGGCAGTACAGAGAAGCTAGAGGTGCTGTGCCGGATTGATACGTTGAATGAAGTGGAATACTTCAAGGCGGGGGGCATTCTGCACTACGTACTGCGCCAACTGATCGCGTCCTAACAAACGCTGAAGATCAAATGTGGGAGCGGGCTTGCTCCCTCCCACATTTTTGACCGCGTTCCGATCAGAACAGCCACTTCCACAGCAGCACCAGCACGACGACCGCCAACACCGGCCGGGCAATCCGGTACGCCTTGGGATGCTTGCGCTTCCACTGCTTCACCACACCGCTGAACGTGTCACTGAACGTCTTGCTCCAGGCATACGCCTGGTTGATCCCACCCACCCGCTCGTCATCCAGGTTCTGCGGTGCAGTCGCGCGGCCCAACTGCTTGCTGACCCAGCGGTTGACGCGGGTCATCACGCGGTTGCTCAGCGGCCGCTCAATGTCGCAGAACAGAATCACACGGGTCTGCTCGGTTTCGTTCTTGACCCAGTGCACGTAGGTTTCGTCGAACATCACGTCGTCACCGTCGCGCCAGGCGTATTCCTCGCCGTCAACAAAGATCCGGCAGGCGTCGGAATTCGGCGTGGACAACCCCAGGTGGTAACGCAGCGAGCCGGCAAACGGGTCGCGATGCGGGTTGAGGTGGCTGCCGCCAGGCAACAGCGCGAACATCGCGCCTTTCACGTTAGGAATGCTGCTCACCAGTGCTACGGTTTTCGGGCACAGTGCCTCGGCCGACGGCAGGGGTTTGTCGTACCACTTGAGGTAGAAACGCTTCCAGCCCTTCTTGAAGAACGACCCGAAGCCAGCGTCGTTGTTCTTTTCGGCAGCGCGGATGTAACCCTCGTCGAACAGGTGCATGGCCTCTTCGCGGATCACTTCCCAGTTGTCCTTGAGCACGTCCAGTTCCGGGAACTTGCTGCGGTCCAGGTACGGTTTGGACGGCACCGCCGAGAACAGGTACATCAAGGCGTTATACGGAGCGAACAGCGCCGAATGGTTGACGAATTGGCGCAACATCGGCAAACGGGCCTTACCGCGCAGGTGCACATACAGCGTGCTGCCAATAAACAACAGCAACACCGACAGTTTGGCGGCCAAAGAAAAGGTCATGCAGCAACTCCTGGAAATAAGCGCCTGGCCAACAGCAGACGTAGCAGCCGGCCATGATAAACATTTGGGCCAGTATGCAGAAGGCCTAGCTTACCTGCGCTGATTCACATCAAGCCTGGTTTTCCTGTTCGGTAAACAAATCGCTGAACAGCATGCTCGACAGGTAACGCTCACCGGAGTCCGGCAGAATCACCACGATGGTCTTGCCTTGCATTTCCGGCTTCTCGGCCAGGCGCACCGCCACGGCCATCGCGGCGCCGCAGGAGATGCCGCACAGAATCCCTTCTTCCTGCATCAGACGCCGGGCCATGGCCTTGGATTCGTCGTCGGTGACCAGCTCCACGCGGTCGACCATCGACAGGTCGAGGTTTTTCGGCACGAAACCGGCGCCGATGCCCTGAATCTTGTGCGGGCTCGGCTTGATTTCCTCACCGGCCAGCGCCTGGGTGATCACCGGCGACACGATTGGCTCGACGGCCACCGACAGAATCGGCTTGCCCTGAATGTTCTTGATATAGCGCGACACGCCGGTGATGGTGCCGCCGGTACCCACGCCCGCGACCAGCACGTCCACGGCGCCATCGGTGTCATTCCAGATTTCCGGGCCGGTGGTTTTTTCGTGGATCGCCGGATTCGCCGGGTTTTCGAATTGAGCCGGCATGAAATAAGTGGCCGGATCGCTGGCGACGATTTCGCCAGCCTTTTCGATAGCGCCCTTCATGCCCTTGGCCGGTTCGGTCAGCACCAATTCGGCCCCCAGGGCCTTGAGCACTTTGCGCCGCTCGATACTCATGGACGCCGGCATAGTCAGCAGCAATTTATAGCCACGTGCAGCGGCCACAAACGCCAGGCCGATGCCGGTGTTGCCGGAGGTGGGTTCGACAATGGTCATGCCCGGCTTGAGTTTGCCGGTGCTTTCAGCGTCCCAGATCATGTTTGCGCCAATGCGGCATTTCACCGAGTAACCTGGGTTACGCCCCTCGATCTTGGCCAGAATGGTCACGCCACGCGGTGCGATACGGTTGATCTGAACCAGGGGCGTATTACCGATGGAGTGCGCGTTGTCTGCAAAGATACGGCTCATGACGGGTCCTATTTGGCAGTTTCCAGAAAGCCCCAAGGGTATGCCTCACCTCTCGAAGCGTCCAGTCGGAGGAACGTTGGCGCATTCAAAACAGTCAACCTCCTAACTGCAAGGAGATCTGCACCATGAAACGTCGTTACAGTTGGCCGCTATGGACCGTCGCCGGGCTGGTGGTGGTATTGGTTGCCTTGAACATCGCGCTGCCCTATCTGGTGCGCAACTATTTGAATGAAAAGCTCGCCGACATGGGGGACTACCGTGGCGAAGTCACTGATGTGGACTTGGCGTTGTGGCGCGGTGCCTATCGCATCAATGGCCTGAAGATCGTCAAGGTCGACGGCAAGGTGCCCGTACCGTTCGTCAACGCGCCGTTGATCGAATTTGCCGTGAGCTGGCACTCGTTGTGGTACGACCATGCGGTGGTCGCCGAGGGGCATTTCGTCAAGCCGGAGCTCAACTTCGTCGACGGCGGCGCCAACAAGCAGGCGTCACAGACGGGTGAAGGCACCGACTGGCAGGAACAGTTGAGAAAACTGCTGCCGATCACCCTGAATGAAATGCGCATTGAAGACGGCAAGATTTCGTTCCACAACTTCAATTCCAAACCGCCGGTGAACATCAACACCACCTCGGTCAATGCCAGTTTCTACAACCTCACCAACGTGGTGGACGTCAAAGGCAAGCGCGACGCGCGCTTCGAAGGCAAGGCCTTGCTGCAAGGCCAGGCGCCACTGGAGGCCACGGCGACGTTTGATCCGCTGAGCGACTTTGAAGAATTCGAGTTGCGCTTCCGCGCTCGCGACCTGCAGCTCAAGCGCATGAATGACTTCGCCTCGGCCTACGGCAAGTTCGACTTCAAGGCCGGCACCGGCGACGTGGTGATCGAAGCCCAGGCCGAAAAAGGCCAACTGACGGGTTACATCAAACCGCTGCTGCGCAACGTGGAAGTGTTCGACTGGAAGCAGGACGTGGAGAACAAGGACAAGAACGTCTTCCGCTCGATCTGGGAAGCCGTGGTCGGCGCCAGTGAAACAGTGCTGAAAAACCAGAGCAAAAACCAGTTCGCCAGCCGCGTCGAGCTCAGTGGCAGCGTGCACCAGCAAGATGTCAGCGCGTTCTCGGCCTTTATCTCGATTTTGCGTAATGGATTCATCCAGGCATTCAATGCGCGATATGAACAGCCCAAGCCCTCGGCGGACTAGGCCTGACTGACCATTCAGAGACTGAATAGCCCGTCTGCGTTCACAGTCGCCAGGGCTGCGCGGTATAGTCCGGCCATTGATGAATTCGAGGAAACACCGATGAAGTTCGAAGGCACCCAGGCCTACGTTGCCACCGACGACCTGAAACTGGCCGTCAACGCCGCCATCACCCTGGAGCGACCGTTGCTGGTCAAGGGCGAGCCTGGCACGGGCAAGACCATGCTTGCCGAGCAACTGGCCGATTCCTTCGGCGCCAAACTGATCACCTGGCACATCAAGTCCACCACCAAGGCCCATCAGGGCCTCTACGAGTACGACGCGGTCAGCCGCCTGCGCGACTCGCAACTGGGCGTGGATAAGGTGCACGACGTGCGCAACTACTTGAAGAAGGGCAAGCTCTGGGAAGCCTTCGAGTCCGAAGAGCGGGTAATCCTGCTGATCGATGAAATCGACAAGGCCGACATCGAGTTCCCCAACGACCTGCTGCAAGAACTCGACAAGATGGAGTTCTACGTCTACGAAATCGATGAGACCATCAAGGCGAAGAAGCGCCCGATCATCATCATTACCTCCAACAACGAAAAAGAGCTGCCGGACGCGTTCCTGCGCCGCTGCTTCTTCCATTACATCGCCTTCCCCGACCGCACCACCCTGCAAAAGATCGTCGATGTGCACTACCCCGACATCAAGAAAGACCTGGTCAGCGAAGCGCTGGACGTGTTCTTCGACGTGCGCAAAGTACCCGGGCTGAAGAAAAAACCGTCCACCTCCGAACTGGTCGACTGGCTCAAGCTGCTGATGGCCGACAACATCGGCGAAGCCGTGCTGCGCGAGCGCGACCCGACCAAGGCCATCCCGCCGCTGGCCGGTGCGCTGGTGAAGAACGAGCAAGACGTGCAGTTGCTGGAGCGTCTGGCGTTCATGAGCCGTCGCGGTAATCGCTGATGCTGCTCAACCTGTTCAACGAGATGCGCGCCGCCAAGGTGCCAGTGTCGGTGCGCGAGCTGCTCGACCTGATCAACGCGCTGAAACAGCGCGTGACCTTCGCCGACATGGACGAGTTTTACTACTTGGCCCGGGCAATCCTGGTAAAGGACGAACGGCATTTCGACAAGTTTGACCGCGCCTTCGGCGCGTATTTCAACGGCCTGGAAAAACTCGACGACCACCTGCAGGCACTGATCCCCGAAGACTGGTTGCGCAAGGAATTCGAACGCTCGCTGAGCGATGAGGAACGCGCGCAGATCCAGTCCCTCGGCGGCCTCGACAAATTGATCGAGGAATTCAAGAAACGCCTGGAAGAACAGAAGGAACGCCACGCCGGCGGCAACAAATGGATTGGCACCGGCGGCACCAGCCCGTTCGGTTCCGGCGGCTACAACCCCGAGGGTATTCGTGTCGGCGATGCTGGCAAGCGCCAGGGCAAGGCGGTGAAAGTCTGGGACCAGCGCGAGTACAAGAACCTCGACGACCAGGTCGAGCTGGGCACGCGCAACATCAAAATCGCCCTGCGCCGCCTGCGCAAATTCGCGCGCCAGGGTGCGGCTGAAGAGCTGGACATTGACGGCACCATCGACCACACCGCCCGCGATGCCGGGCTGCTGAATATCCAAATGCGCCCGGAGCGACGCAACACCATCAAGCTGTTGCTGCTGTTCGACATCGGCGGCTCGATGGATGCCCACGTGAAAATCTGCGAAGAGCTGTTCTCCGCGTGCAAGACCGAGTTCAAACACCTGGAGTACTTCTACTTCCACAATTTTGTGTACGAATCGGTGTGGAAGAACAACCTGCGCCGCACGTCCGAGCGCACGTCAACCCAGGACCTGCTGCACAAGTATGGCGCCGATTACAAAGTGATCTTTATCGGCGACGCGTCGATGGCGCCGTATGAGATTACCCAGGCGGGTGGCAGCGTCGAGCACTGGAATGAAGAGCCGGGTTATGTGTGGATGCAGCGCTTCATGGCCAAGTACAAAAAGCTGATCTGGATTAACCCGTATCCGAAGGATACCTGGGGGTATACGGCGTCGACGGGGATTGTGCGGGAGTTGGTGGAGGATCAGATGTATCCGTTGACCCTGCGGGGGTTGGAAGAAGGGATGCGGTTTCTCTCCAAATAAACGGCGCGCCCACATTTTGAAAAGCGCCGTTAGTTAAATCGGCGCAAATACTCAATGTGCTGCTGGTAGGCTGTCGGTTGTACGACCGGCGCCAACTTCACCTTCTCTCCCGGCAAGCACTGCGCCAATCGCGCCAGCGACAGCGGCGTCAACGCCCCCAGACGCGGATACCCCCCAATCGTCTGCCGATCATTAAGCAACACAATCGGCTGCCCATCCGGCGGCACCTGGATCGCCCCCAGCGCAATCCCCTCGGAAATCAACGACGGTCCCTGGTACTGCAACGGCGTGCCCAGCAAGCGCATGCCCATACGGTCGGCGCGGCTGTCGAGGGCCCATTCGGTGTTGAACGCATCGAACAGGCTTTGGCCGCTGAACTGACCGATCTGCGCGCCGACAATCACGTCCAGCGGTTTACCGGATGGCACCTCCTGGGCATTCATCACCTTCATTGCACCGCCTGTACCGGAATAGACCAGGCGCCCGCCTTCGGCCAGCGCCTTGCCAAAACCGTCTACCCCGCCCAATTCCTCCCGCACAACGGTGGCGCAACTGCCCAGCACATCCGGCGCATCAAACCCGCCCGGCGCCGCCAGGTACGCGCGCGCACCACTGAAAGGCTGGGTGAAGCGCAAACGCTGGCCCTTTTGCAGGATAAAACTGCGGCCGGGGCTGATGGCGCGCTCGTCGACATACGCACCCAGGTCTGCACCGGCCAGAGCCAGCAGGCAATAATCGTCGGCTTGCACGGTAAAGCCGCCGAGAGTGATTTCCACCACTGGCGCGTCCAGTGCGTTGCCCAGCAGCCAGTTGGCCCAGGACATCGACACCCAATCCAGCGCGCCGCCCTGGGTCACGCCCAAGTGGCGCACGCCAAAGCGACCGGCGTCCTGCAGCAGGCACAGCGGCGTGCTGGCCTCGATGATCAAGCGGCTCATGCCTGTGCCTCCAACGGCGTGTCATCGCCACCTAATTTGATGAACTGGGCGTGATCAACCGGTTCGAAACGTACGGTGTCGCCCGGTTGCATCAGGCTGTAGCCGTCGCGATCACGGTCGAACAGCTTGGCCGGGGTGCGGCCGATCAGGTTCCAGCCGCCCGGGGATACCACCGGGTAGGCGGCGGTTTGCCGTTCGGCGATGCCCACGCTGCCGGCCGCCACGCGCTTGCGCGGGGTGTTGAGGCGTGGCGTGGCGAGGATTTCATCCACCAGCCCCATAAAGGCAAAGCCAGGCGCGAAGCCAAGGGCGAACACCTGATATTCGTGGGCGCTGTGGCGGCGGATCACGTCGTCGATGGCCAGCCCGCTGCGTTGGCTGAGCAAGGTCAATTCCGGGCCGACGCTCAGGTCGTACCACACCGGCAGCACGTGGCGCTGGCCGCCGCCCTGGGCTTGCGGCTGCAGGTCGGTGAGGGCGTGAGTGATCAGCTCCCGTGCCTGGGCTGGGCTCAAGACGGTGAGGTCGTAATGCACCATCAAGGTGGTGTACGACGGCACCAGGTCCACCAATGCCGCGCCAAACCCGCTGCGCAGGCGCTGGCTAGCGGCGAGCATCCAGGGCATGTTGGCTTCGGCGATTGCATCAAACAGACGTACCATCAGGCAGTCGATGGCCACCACTTCAATACGTGGCTTCATGCTGGTTTCAAGGCCTCGCGGATGCGCTGTACAGCTGCGACGGAACTGGCGTTGTCGCCGTGCACGCACAGGGTATTGGCCTGTAAGGCCAGCGGGCTGCCGTCGCTGGCGGTGAGCGCTTCGCCACGGGAAATGGTCAGGGCTTGCTGCACGATGGTCTCAGAGTCGTGGTGCACCGCGCCGGGCAACTGGCGGGACACCAGATGGCCATTGTTGTCGTAGGCCCGGTCGGCGAAGGCTTCGAACCACAGGGTCACCCCATATTCGTTACCCAACGCCTGGGCCACGCTGTTGTCGCGAGTGGCCAGCAGCATCAGCGGCAGCTCGCCATAAGCGGCGACGGCCTGGATCACGGCGCGCAACTGCATAGGGTTGGCCATCATGTCGTTGTACATCGCGCCGTGGGGTTTAACGTAGCTGACCCGTCCACCTTGCGCCCGGCACATACCTTCAAGGGCGCCGATCTGATAGTGCAACAGGTCCTGGATTTCCTGCGCAGTGTAAGCCATGGAGCGGCGGCCGAAGCCCTGCAGGTCCTGGTAGGCTGGGTGCGCGCCGATTTGCACGCCGTGCTTGAGCGCCAGGCTGACGGTTTTGCGCATGATGCTCGGGTCACCGGCATGGAAGCCGCACGCCACGTTGGCGCAATCAATGAACGGCATGATCTCGGCGTCCAGACCCATGGCCCAGTTGCCGAAGCTTTCGCCAATATCGCAATTCAGTAGCAAACGGCTCACGGTAGGTGCTCCTGTAGGCTTTGTTTTTTTGTAGTGTGGGATTTTTTACGCAGAACTCGCAACTTGTCCTGACACCCCAACGGCGCTTATCGTGGAATAGCTCGATTTTTGGCGCTGGCCCGGTGCGGCGTCCAACTAATAAAAACCGATCCATGCATAAGAAAAAGTTGATCCCATGAATTTGAAGTTTCTCGAAACCTTCGTCTGGGTGGCCAAACTCAAGAGTTTCCGCCTGACCGCCGAGAAGTTGTTCACCACCCAGGCCTCGATCTCAAGCCGCATCGCCGTGCTGGAAAACGAGCTGGGGGTGAAGTTGTTTCTGCGTGACTCACGCGGCGTGAGCCTGACCCCGGAAGGCTTGAAGGTGCTCGATTATGCCGAGCAGATGCTGGTGACCCTGCAGGGTTTGAAGCAGTCCCTGGAGACCACCAGCAGCAAGGTCGGGCGCATCCGCATCGGCGCCATGGACACGGTGATCCACACGTGGCTCAGCCCGCTGGTGGCGGAACTGATGGACCATTTCCCATTGGTAGAAATCGAGTTGGTCGCCGATACCGCCCTGAACCTCAGCGATCAACTGCAAAAAGGCTTCCTCGACCTGATCCTGCAAACCGACCTGCTGCGCCTCGAAAGCGTACGCAGCCTGGAGCTGGCCAGCCACCCCATGGCGTGGATCGTCGCCAGCCAATCGATCTACAATCGGGATTACGCTTCCCTCGCCGAACTGGCCCAGGAGCGCATCATCACCTACTCGAAAAATTCCCACCCGCACCAGGACGTCATCAGCCTGATGCAGGCCAACGACGTGGCCGCGCCGCGGATGAACTGCGTGAACTCGGTGTCGGCGATTACCCGCTTGCTGCGCGATGGCTTTGGGATTGGTGCGTTGCCGCCGGTGCTGGTCAGAGAAGAGCTGGCGCGCGGGGAATTGGTGATGCTGCCGATGGCGCAGCGCTTGCCGAACTTGCAGGTGGTGGTGTCGTGGCGTGTGGGGGTGGAGTTGGTGGAGGAGATTGTGGGGTTGTGTCAGAAAGTCGTTGCCCGCTATGCCGGGGAAGTCGGTGAAGACAGAATGTTACTGACGAAACCCGATTAAAACTGTGGGAGCTGGCTGCCTGCGATAGCCATCGGTATCTACACATTCTAAATGTGATATCGCGTAGCAGAGGCTCGCTATGCCTAGGCTGCGATAGCGGTGCATCAGTCACTGATAAATAGCTATCGCAGGCAAGCCGGCTCCCACATTTGACCGCGTCGGTCTTTAGAGGCCTTTGAGGTCACGCTCTTCTATCGGCCGGCTCTGGCGCAGGCGCTTGCCGCCCAACACCACCCAGTCGATCAGGCGGAACAGGCATTCGATGCCAAACGACAACAGCATCGCCCCGCCCAACCCCCAGCCCATGGCTTCGGGGGTCAGCAGGATCTGGTAGCTGTAGCCATTCCAGGTTTCCTGGCGAATATCCGGGTCCGCCGCCACCGCCACTTGCAGGGCGCGGATGTACCAAGGCCCTTGCATCGCCTGGAACTGCTTGTCCAGCGCCACTTGGCGGTCAAGCATGGCGCCCAGGCTGTTGGCGTCGCTCTGGAACACGGGATCATCACTGGCGCGGTAATGCGCCACCAACGCCTGCAAGTCACCGTTGAAGAACTGCCGTGCGGTGGTTTCGAACCCGCTCAGGCCGGTCTGGGCCTCGATCAGGTGAGCCTCGACGCGCTTGGCGTAGTCGTTGATAAACCCGGGCACTTGCACGCCGACCAACAGGCCGATGGCAAACAGCACCAACCGCAGATAACTGAGCAACATGGTCGATATCCTTACTCGGTGATGCCCTGGCTGACGCATTCACCGCGTCGCCACAGGCTCCATTGGCCCGGTTCGTAACGGGTCCAGTTTTCGTTGTCGGTCAAAGGCTCGGTGGCGATCACGGTGACGACATCATTGGGTGTGGTTTCGGCCTGAAAATCGACGATCACGTCGACATCTTTCAAGCGCGCCGGCCCAAAAGGTGCGCGGCGGGTAATCTGCGCCAATTTGGTCGAGCAGTAGCAGAAAAGCCAGTCGCCATCGCTGAGCAGGCAGTTGAACACGCCTATGCTGCGGTATTCGGAACAGGCGGCAATCAGGTCCGGCAAGACGTTTTCAATCTCCACCGGCTCAGGAAAGACTTCGCGCACGCGATTGAGCAGATCGCAGAACGCCGCTTCGCTGTCGGTATCGCCCACCGGGCGGTAGAACGTGGCGCGGGGATTGAAGTCTGCCAGTTGGCCGTTATGTGCGAAGCACCAGTTGCGCCCCCACAGTTCGCGCACGAACGGATGGGTATTGGCCAAGCTGACCTTGCCGACATTGGCCTGGCGAATATGGCCAATCACCACTTCACTTTTGATCGGATAACGCTGTACCAGCAACGCGACTTCCGACTCACTGCTCGCAGCCGGGTCCTGGAACAAGCGCAGGCCACGCCCTTCATAAAACGCAATGCCCCAACCGTCGCGGTGCGGGCCGGTGCGCCCACCGCGCTGCATCAGCCCGGTAAAGCTGAACACGATGTCGGTGGGGACGTTGGCACTCATGCCCAATAATTCACACATGCCAGGGCTCTCGCTACAACGTTAAAGGCGTGGTTCGACCCGCATACCGCTCACAGGCTCAGGACGGCGGAAAGGTACGTCATCGTCATCGCTTTCAGGTTCAGCGGCCAATGCCGCATCGGCGGCGGCCTTGCGCTCACGGCGGGCGTTAGCGGCGCGCTCGATGGGCCAGCGGATCAACACGATCACGAGGTACACGCCAAAGGCAATCATGGTGTACATGAACAAATCGGAAATGGCCCGCCAGGCGTTGTTGCCGACCTTGAGCAACAGGTCCAGGGCGGTTATCGCCACGGCCGGCGCGAACTGGGTCTTGACCGGATCGACGATGGTCGGGCTGAGCAGCAGCACCGCCATCAGCAATTGCAACGGCTCGCGCAGCCAGCGCCAGATCCAGCGGGTCATGCGCCACCACACCAATAGGCAGCCCAAGGCAGCGAAGGCGTAAAGGCCCCAAGCAGTCAGATAGTCGTTCTCGGTCATGGTGTCCATGGCAAGGTTGGCAAACAGGCGGCTATGATAACGGCTTTTGCGTGTCGCGGCTGCAATGCCTGCCACCGTCTGCCAGATAGAGAATAATCCATGCCTATGTCGACCCCCCCGATTGCCCGCCAGGCCCAAGGCCCAGATCCGTACGCCTGGCTGCAAACGCGTGACAGCGCTGAGGTACTCGATTACCTCAAGGCCGAAAACGCCTGGCAGGAAGCCCAGCTCGCCGACCAGCAGGCGCTGCGCGAAAGCCTGTTCGAGGAGATCAAGGGGCGCATTCTCGAGACTGACCTGTCGCTGCCCTCCCCTTGGGGACCGTATCTTTACTACACCCGCACCACCGCCGGTGACGAATACGCCCGCCACTACCGCTGCCGCCGCCCGGATGACGACAGCAATCAGGTGGATGACAGCAGCGAAGAATTGCTGCTCGACCCGAACGTGCTCGCCAATGGCGGCTTCTTCTCCCTCGGCGCGTTCAGCATCAGCCCCGACCACCAGCGCCTGGCCTACAGCCTGGATACCAGCGGTGAAGAGGTCTACACCCTGTACGTGAAGGAATTGGCCAACGGCAAGGTCAGTGAACTGGAGTTCCAGGACTGCGACGGCAGCATGACTTGGGCCAATGACAGCCTGACCCTGTTCTTCGGCGAATTGGACGACACCCACCGTCCGCACAAACTCTACCGCTATCGCTTGGATGGGACGGCGGCGCAGGAAGTGTTCCATGAGCCGGACGGGCGTTTCTTCCTGCATTGCTACCGTTCCAGCTCCGAGCGCCAGTTGCTGCTGGCCCTGGGCAGCAAGACCACCAGCGAAATCTGGGCGCTGGACGCCGACCAGCCGCAACTGGACTTTACCTGCCTGGCGCCACGGGTCGAAGACCATGAATACGATGTCGACCACGGTCAGTTGAATGGCGCGTGGACCTGGTTTATCCGCAGCAACCGTGATGGCATCAACTACGCATTGTTCGTGGCGACCGACATTGGCGACGTGCCGACCGAGGCTGAGTGGCAAAACCTGATCCCCCACAGCGATGACGTCATGCTCGACGGCGTGAGCCTGAATGCCAGCGCCATGACCCTGAGCCTGCGCATTGGTGGGCTGCCCGTGATCGAAGTTCACCCGCAAGGCGTGCCGGCTTATCGGGTGGAATTGCCCGACGCCGCCTACAGCCTCTACGTTCAAAACAGCCTGGAATTTGTCAGCGATAAGATTCGCCTGCGCTATGAGGCGCTTAACCGCCCGGCCCAGGTTCGCCAGCTGGAACTGGCCAACGGCGCACAGCAGGTGCTCAAGGAAACCCCGGTGCTTGGCGTGTTCAATGCCGACGATTACGTCAGCCAGCGCCTGTGGGCCACCTCGGCGGACGGCACACAGGTGCCGATCAGCCTGGTGGTCAAGCGCGACCAGTTGGGCAAGCCTGTGCCGCTGTACCTGTACGGCTACGGCGCCTACGGTTCGAGCCTCGACCCGTGGTTTTCCCACGCACGCCTGAGCCTGCTCGACCGTGGCGTGGCCTTCGCCATTGCGCATGTGCGCGGCGGCGGTGAATTGGGCGAGGCCTGGTACCGCAATGGCAAGCAGGAGCACAAGCAGAACACTTTCAGCGACTTTATCGCCTGCGCCGAGCACTTGATCGCCAAGGGCCTGACCACCTCCAAACAACTGGCAATCAGCGGCGGCAGTGCCGGCGGCCTGTTGATCGGCGCCGTACTTAACCAGCGTCCGGAGCTGTTCCAGGCGGCGATTGCCGAAGTGCCTTTCGTCGACGTGCTTAACACCATGCTCGACCCGGAGTTGCCGTTGACCATCACCGAGTACGACGAGTGGGGCAACCCGCAAGAGCCCGAGGTGTATGCGCGCATCCAGGCCTATGCGCCGTATGAAAACGTCAGCGCCCAGGCCTACCCGGCCATGCTGGTGATCGCCGGCTACAACGACAGCCGCGTGCAATATTGGGAAGCGGCCAAGTGGGTGGCCAAGCTGCGCGCTACCAAGACCGACGACAACCTGCTGCTGCTCAAAACCGAATTGGGCGCCGGCCACGGTGGCATGAGTGGTCGTTACCAGGGATTACGTGACGTAGCACTCGAATATGGCTTTGTGTTCAAGGTACTGGGGCTGGTTTAAGGAACTTAGAGCGGCGGTTCTGTCTGAACACAGTACCGCCCTACATGATTGATGGTTCAAGATTGCAGCCATGACACTACCCACGCTTCTCAACGACGAAATCCGCGACATGCTCATGGACTGCGGCCTGTTCGACCCGCTGTTTCCGGAAGATTTTCACGTCGCCGCCGGCTACTTCAACATCAGCAGCATTGCCCGTGACGAAGCGATTTTTCTCGAGGGCGATGCCGGTACTTTCATGTGCATCATCCACAGCGGCCAGGTGGCGGTGCAAAAAACCAATAGCGACGGCCAACGCCTGACCATCGCCACCCTGCGCAGTGGCCGGGCCTTTGGTGAAATGGCCGTGCTTGACGGCGAGCGGCGCTCCGCCAGTTGCGTGGCCGCCAGTGACTGCGTGCTGCTCAACCTGGGCAAGGACGCCCTGGAAAAGATGCTCAACGAAACCCCCAGGGTTGCCGCCAAGATCATCCGTGCGATTGCCATCGCCCTGTCCAAGCGCCTGCGCATGGCCGATGGGCAGCTGCTATCGCAACAGTTTTAACCGCCGGGCGTCTTCGGTTTGCTGTCGTTCTGCTGCAGGCCGGGCACCGTCTGGTCCTTCGGCGGCGTCGGCAGCACGATGGGCGCAAGGGGCGGCGAGCCGTTAGTCTTGGGCATGGCCGGTGGGGTGACTTGCGGGTACAGCGTCGGCGTCGGCGTGCCCGGTGCACCTGGCGTAGGGGCCGGCGCAATCGGTACGGTTTGCAACGCCTGAGCCTGCGCTGTACCGGATGCGAGCGCGCTCAACACAATGACCGTTAGAATGCTGCACTTCATCGATGGCTCCATGGCCTGACCGGAATGTCACAAGGCTACTCCCAACCGCGCAAGAATGCCCTTCCCAATGAGATTTCCATGAAACGTTTCGTTCTGCTCGACACCACCCCGATCCCCGACAACGGCGGTGCCTTGTGCCTGTTCGAATACGGTGAAGATTTTGTCATCAAGATCCTGGGCGGTGACGGCGGCCAGTTGATGAACACGCGTATGCACGGTTCCGAAGATGCCTTGGCGCAAATCCCCTGCTGCAAAGTCGCCGGTCGCCCGGATTCGCGGGTATTGATCGGCGGGTTGGGCATGGGGTTTACCCTGGCTTCAGCCCTAAAGCACCTGGGCAAAACCGCCGAAGTGGTTGTTGCGGAGTTGGTGCCGGGCGTCGTGGAATGGAACCGTGGGCCGCTGGGAGAAAAATCCGGCCGCCCGCTACTGGACCCGCGCACGGTGATCCGTATGGAAGATGTAGCCAAGGTGCTGCAAGCCGAGCCCCAGGGCTTTGACGCGATCATGCTGGACGTCGACAACGGCCCCGAAGGCCTCACGCAAAAAGCCAACAGCTGGCTGTACTCCGCCGGAGGCCTGGCCGCCTGCGCCAAGGCCCTGCGCCCCAAAGGCGTGCTGGCCGTATGGTCGGCCAGCGCCGACAAGCTGTTCAGCGACAAACTGCGCAAGGCCGGTTTCAAAGCCGAGGAAGTGCAGGTGTTTGCCCATGGCAACAAGGGCACCCGGCACACCATCTGGATTGCGGAGAAGCTCAAGGGTTGATCACACCGCAGATCTAATGTGGGAGCGAGCAAGCCCGCTCCCACAGTTTTGATCGGCATTAGTTTCGAGAATTGCGGTAATCGATCACGTACGGCACTTTTTTGTCGAAGGTCTTTTCCAGCTCATCCCGGTCGAGCCTGGTCATGCCTCCCAACTGATGAGAGGTAAAACCGCTATCCCCGACCTGCGACCCCGGCGCCAGGCTGACCATGCGCTTGGCTACAGCCTCAATCGCGTCTTTGTAGCCGCCTTTCTTGTTCAGGTTGAACGCGGCCAGGTCAATCTGCGTACGCAACCAGTTGCCCCAGTAAAACTCCAGGAACTCCGGCGCGATCTCCCCAGCCTCGGGCTTGCCATAGGCCGCCTTGCGGGTGAAATACACCAGGCTGCGGAAGGTGTCGTCCTGCAGGTTTTTGAAGCCCAGGTGCGCGGGCAACTGCTCGGGCGGCAGCGTCTGCCCCCTGTTGTCCTTGAGCCAGACTTTGCGCGCTGCCTCCATCCGCCGCCAGAAGCTCGCTAAAGTCGGGCTGTTGCTAAAGTCGTCGGTAACCTTGACCCACATCTTCAACCGAGGGCCACCGCCGGGCACTTCCCATAAAGTGGTGAAACTGTGGTGACCGTCGGTCAGGTACAGCTGGCCAGCGGGACCGACCACCACGGTTTTCATGTCCTCGGGATGGGTGCCCACCGGGTCCTTGCAGGTGAAACTGGAGGCTTTGTGCAGGTCTGCGTCCTTGGGCACCTTGTCTGCTTCGCCCTGGCCGTTGGTTTCGCAGTAATCATCGAAGACCTTGGCGGGTTTGTCGGCAAACAGCCCGAGGCTGTAGTAGATCTGGTCGAAGCCCACCACGGCCTGGGTCGGGTGCAAGTGTTCGAGTGCAACCTCGATCGCTTGGCCGGGTTTTGGCGTGGAGAACGCTTGGGCCTGGGCAACCACCCCACACAGCAACAACGCAACAGTCCATGATTGCAGACGCATGATATTGAGCTCCTTATCGACAAAGTGAAGCGGTCATTTACAACGCAAGCGGCTAGAATCAACCTTATCCGTGAACCACCCAATAGCCAGGAGCCATGATGAGCTCGACCAATCCGCCCTCCCACACCGCCAAGCTGGATCGTATCCTCGCCGATGCCCAGCGCGACCGGGAAATGGGCTATCGCGACAAAGCCTTGAAAATGTACCCCCACGTGTGCGGCCGCTGCGCCCGTGAGTTCGCCGGCAAACGCCTGAGTGAGCTGACCGTACACCACCGCAACCACAATCATGATGACAATCCCCAGGACGGTTCCAACTGGGAGTTGCTGTGCCTGTACTGCCACGACAACGAACACTCGCGCTACACCGACCAGCAGTACTTCGGCGAAGGCTCCACCAGCAGCCCGACAATTGCCAAGGCGACGCATAACCCGTTTGCGGCGTTGGCTGGCCTTATGAAGAAAGACGGCTGAAAGCATCAAGCTGCAAGAAAAAGCCGCTCCGCTTTTAACTTGCAGCTTGTAGCTTGCCGCTATAATGCTGCCTTTTTAAGGCACCCTTCCCCGTGGGCAATAAACGCTACAGCTGCATCGGTCTGTATAACCCCAAATCCCCCGAAAACGTCGGCTCGGTCATGCGTGCCGCCGGCTGCTACGGCGTGGCCTCGGTGTTCTACACCGGCGTGCGCTACGCGCGCGCCCGGGATTTCATCACCGACACCAAGAAAGTCCACCACGACATTCCGCTGATCGGCATCGATGACCTGAAAAAGATCCTGCCGCTGGGCTGCATCCCTGTCGCCGTGGAGCTGGTGGAAGGTGCTCGCGCGCTGCCTGAATACACCCACCCCGACCGCGCGCTGTACATCTTCGGGCCGGAAGACGGCTCCCTCGACAAAGAGATCCGCGACTGGTGCGAAGACGTGGTCTACATCCCGACCACCGGCTGCATGAACCTCGCCGCCACCGTCAACGTGGTGCTCTACGATCGACTGGCCAAGGGCAACAACACCCGTTCGGGCCCCAAGTACTGATTTTTCCGGAACATCCGGCAGGTGCCAGCAGTCAGCTACATATCACTAGCCCACGTTGGAGACAGATCATGAGCGACAGCAAAACCTTGCGTCCTATCATCGAACACGCCCCGTTTGAAACGCAGCCGCAGCAAAACGTGCACGGTTGGGAGCGCATCGGCTCGGTGGCCGGTGGCGTGATGATGGTGGGCAAAGGCCTGCGCCGTGGCGGGATTTTCGGCTTGATCCAAGTGGCGATCGGCGGCGTGGCGCTGGCGCGTGGGTTCACCGGGCACAGTTCGCTCAAGGACAAACTTGCACAGGGCCGCCAGGAAATGAACACGGTGCGTGCGAAGATCGAGCGGGCCGGGCAAGAGTTGCAGAACTTGAAGGCCAAGGCGGAAGTGGCGGCTGAAAAAGCAACCAAGTAGTCCAGCCGAACTCGGTTGAATGTGGAAGCGGGCTTGCCCGCGATAGCAGTGTGTCAGGTTGCTGGTTCAGTAGCTGATAGACCGCTATAGCAGGCAGGCCAGTTCCCACAATGATTTGCGTCAACGCAATAATTTGCTGTCCAGCACCACTGAGGGCTCGCCAGTAATGCTCTCAGCCAGCTTTACGAACTCCGCAGTGGTGATGCTGTTCGCGCGCATCACCGCCTGAGCCAGGTCATCCAGCGACCGTTTGTTATGAGTCTTCACCCGAATCTCGCGATCCAACTCCTGTAACACCACCACCGCCCGTGCCACCGTCGCGCCGCTGACATGCTCGCCGCGCAGGCTGGTCACGTCCTTGCCTTCCTTCGCCAGGCGTGCCTGGATGGCCTCATACCGCTCATCGGTAATACCTCCGGCTCGGCGCAGCAGTTCGATCGCGTAATACTCGCCCAAACCCTCGCTGACCCAGTCACTGACGTCGTGATCGTTGAAGCGCCCAATCGCCTGCACCACTTCACGGATCAACGGGCTGATGCCGTTCTCACCGACCAGCGACGTGCGGCTGTTGAGGTAAATCGAGTCGCGCGCCGCGAGCGCGCCACGGCGCATCGGGTCACTGGCGCCCACCACCAGCAGCTTGGCCGGACGACGTGGGAATGCTGCTTCTACTTGGGGCCAGACAAAAGTCAGCAACGTCAGCACATCCATGCGCCGCATGGCCTGGCCCTTGGGCGAGGCCACGCTGACTTCAGTCTCGCCCAGGCGCACGCGACGGCTGCCGAGGGTGCCGGCGAGCATCCAGCCGGTGGGCCGGTCGAACAGGCGGGAGACGTTATCAATGCGGAATTTGTTCTTGCCGATACGCGGCCATGCGGTTTCGACGCTTTTCCAGCCAGCCGGCAGTTCGAACACCAGCCGGGAGACCAACTCGACACCGTCTTGCTGGTCGAGCCGCGCCGTCGGCACCAGGTCCTCACCGCGAAACAGCGCCCAGCTCGGCGTCATGCGCGCTTCATAGGTGCCGGGCTTGCGCGCGTGGGTGAGGCGCACGCGGTAGGTCAGGCTGGCCTTGTTGGCGCTGGGTTGCCACAGGCCACGGTGCTCAGTGATGCTCCATCGGCCATCGGCCTTGAAGTCGCTGTAGTCACCGTCGTGGCCGAGGTCGAAGTCCAGGCTGCGCACTGCCGAGCCCTGTGACAGGCTTACGCGCACCTCGGCCTGATCGCTCTGGGGCAGGAGTTTGACGTGATAATCCAAGTCAACTTTCTTCGCGCTCCACGCTGGCATGCTCAGCGCCAGCACTACCAGGCTCACCCCCAACCGCCCCCCTTTCATACACACTCCTTTTCAGCCGGCACGAAAAATCAGGTAATCCTCCCAGTCGTCCTCGGGCACGCTGCCTTCGCTGAGCATGCGCCCGGACTGGGAAATGCGTTCTTGGTGCACAGCATCGCGGTCGCCGCAGACCAAGTGGTGCCACAGTGGCAGGTCCTTGCGTTCGCTGACCAGGCGATAGCCGCAGGTCGGCGGCAGCCATTTGAACTGATCCGCCTGGCCCGGGGTGAGCTGGATGCAGTCCGGCACCGATGCACGGCGGTTCGGGTAGTCGGTGCACTGGCAGGTTTTCAGGTCGAGCAGTTTGCAGGCGATACGCGTGTAATAGACGCTGTTGTCGTCTTCATCCTCGAGCTTTTGCAGGCAGCACAGGCCACAGCCGTCGCACAACGACTCCCACTCCTCCTGATCGAGGTGTTCAAGGGTTTTGCGTATCCAGAAAGGTTCGACTTTGGCGGCCATGGCTCTACATCAGTATCGGTAGGTGAAAAGGCCGCCAGTCTAGTGCCCGCGGCCCCTGGGGCCAAGCGCTTACGACTGGCGGTCTAACACCACTTGTCAGTCTAGTGAGCGCGCAGTAGCCTTGAACGCCGAATTGACGATCAGGAACTGCTCCATGACACGTGTTGCCGACTATCCGATCGATCCCCAGTTCACCGACCGCTGGTCACCCCGCGCCTTCACCGGCGAAACCATCTCCCAGGAAACCCTGCTGAGTTTCTTTGAAGCCGCGCGCTGGGCGCCGTCCGCCTACAACTCGCAGCCATGGCGTTTTCTTTACGCGCGCCGCGACACGCCGGACTGGGAACGTTTCCTGGGTTTGCTGAATGAATTCAACCGTGGCTGGGCGCAACACGCGTCGGCCCTGGTGATCATCGCGTCGAAAACCGACTTCACCGCCCCCGGCGCCACCGAAGAAACCCCGGCGCTGTGGCACACCTTCGACACCGGTTCGGCCTGGGGCCACCTGGCGTTGCAAGCCAGTATCAGCGGCTGGCACACCCACGGCATGGCCGGCTTCGATCAGGAGCTGACCCGCAAAGAGCTGAAGATTCCAGACGGTTATGCGCTGCATGCGGCCGTGGCGGTTGGCAAGCTGGGCGATAAATCGACCTTGCCGGATTACCTGCAAGGGCGTGAAACGCCGAGTCCGCGCCGGCCGTTGAGCGAGCTGGTGTCGGAGGGTGATTTCAGCCTCTGAGCCCGGCACCCTGTTGTGCGGCGAGCCTTGAAGGTCTCGCCGCACAACCTCAGACGGCAGGTTCCTGTTTGGGCACTAACCCCGGCGTCACGTCGTAGAGCGGGCCATAGTCGAGCAACAACTCATCGCCGGCCTTGATGTCCTTGAGCGCCACATAAAACGACAGGTTCTTGCCCACGGCGATGGAAATCACGTTGTTGCTCTGCCAAGCGGGCCCATTCCTCAATTGTGACGTGTTCACCAGGCTCAGAGTATTACCGCTGTTCAAGGCACTCACCGAGCGCGTGCCCGAGCGTGTGCCGAACAGGTACGTCAGCACTGCACGCGAGCCTTGCTTGCGCTGCTCCTGAAACAGGGAGGCGTCGGTTGCATGATATTTGCCGGCGTAAGGGCCGAGCACTTCGAATTGCGCGATGTCTCGCCGCGCCCATACCGACGCACCACGGGCTGGCCCGCCGTCATCCAGCGGCGTCACCACTTCAAGCATCTGGTCGAAACGCGGCCCATGGCTGCCTTCGCTTCGCAGCCAGTCCTTGATCGAGTCTTTGATCCGGTTGGCCACCACCTTTTTCTGCGCCGGCTCCAACCCGTCAAGCAACCCATACCAATGCGCAATGCGAATATCATCGATCGGCCCTTCAATCGCCTGGGTCAGGCTGAGCCTTGGGTTGGCCGGGTCCTGTAAAATCGGCAGCGTATTATCCACCGAATGAGTCGCCAACGTGCGCAACGGGACAACCTCCGGCTCGGTCTTGATAATCGGCGCAGCGGCCGGAGGATCGCCGTCGGCGGGTTTGGACAAATCCAGTGGGGCATCCTGCGCCGGGGGCATGTTATCCGGTGCAGGCCGTTTGCGCGTCGCGCCTGGGGCAGGAAACCTGGCAGCCGGCTGGGTAGCCAGGTTTTCCTGCGCCCTGCTCAGACGTCGCGCCCCCGAGGTGTTGAAGGAGCCATCGCTATACACATGAGTTCTCCAGTCCACTGGATTGAGCGTGTGTTGTCGCCGGAACGCCTCTTGGGTCACCCGATTGTTCGGTTGCCGGGAGACCCGGTGCCACTTCAGCAAATGATCGTCAGTCAGCTGGTTGTACTTGCCGCCGCCGGCCCTGAACAACAGCGCTTCGCCGCGTGGCAGCAGGCCGCCGGTGTGTTTGACGCAGGATTTGAAGTCGCCCACATCAAGATGATGGAGGCTGGCGAATCCTTCCATGGTTGCCGCATCCCGCGCTTGTTGGGTCATGCCCTGCCAATCACGCAGATGGTGGGGAGTCAGCGTGCGCGAGGGCGCACCTGCCGCGCGGTCGCGCACGATCACGCCTGCAGCACTCAACGTCCCGTCGGGCTGCACGTAATACGTCAGGGTCGGCAGGTTCAAGCGGTGCTGCCTCGCAAACCCCTTCAGCGTGAGCCGCTGCTGCTCCTGGGTGGAGAGCGCCTCCCATGCGCGCAGGTGCGTGGCGTCAATGTGGGCGCCGCCCAGCGCGGCGAGGTGCTGCCACTGGTCATCCTGAACATGCTGGACCAGTAGCTCGGTTTGCCGGTTATTGTGATAAATCCGCGCCTGCACCACGCCCTCTTCAGTGCGAGTCACCTGGCGAACTTCATAGACGGCGGTGTCGCCGCTGCTGTCGGTATGGCGCATATGGGAACGGTGACCATCGGCGGCGACATACACCCCTTGGCTATTGCGCGTCAGCCCATCCAGGTTCGACTCCGCCACCTTGAATTGCCGATACTGCGCATTATCCAATTCGCTGGTGTGCTCGATATGCGCCGTGCTGACTGCGCCGTCCACGGCCCGGGTATGCGCGGTGAAATCTTCGAGAGGGCTGCCGTAAGGTTGCATTACGTCGGCATCGAACGCGTACCAGCGGCCGTCCTTGAGTACCGCCGCGCCATCCACCCGACGTTCGGCCACGTTGAGCGTGCCAATGGCCGCAGCGTCATAGTCTTTGCTCATGGCCTTGAGCACGTCATAGCTGCCCGTGGCACCCCGCAGCCGATTGATCGCGGCGCTGCCTTTTGCAACCGCGAAGCTGACGCTACCCACTGCTAGATCACCAAACCCGCCCAGTGGATTGAACGCACCGATGGCAGCGGTGCCGATTACCTTGGTCGCACGCAGCGCTTTGCTTGCAGTGGAAATGGCCGTCGCGCCGATCTTGGCGACTTTGCCGGCGGTGGCCATGCCCGCCGTGAGAAAACCAAATACATCCAACGCAAGGTCCATCGCGCCGTCGCCGTAGTTGCCATTCTGGAAATTGACAATGGCCGCTCGCAGCGGCACCAGGTTCAGCAAAAACGTTTCAAACGCCTTGGCCCTGTCATGCTGGCGGTCTCCGGTGGTCTTGCCCCTGGCCTCTTCCTTGATGGCAGGGTCGTCCAGCGCCAGATGTTCGACGAATGCAGCAGCGATCGCTTCACTTCGCGCACTGTTGAAACTGTCCGGCGGCGCCGTTCCCGAGGTCCGCTCGCGACTTAGCTCGCCTACGGCTTCGGCGGGTGTGAATACCTTGGTCTCCTGTACCCGATTGGCGTCCCTTGAGCGTTGCTCGCGGGCTTTGTAGAGCTGTGCAGGTTGTACCGTGCCGTTGTGAAAATCGATCTCATACGCCGAGGCCACGCCGTTTCGCTCAGTCTTTACCAGCAACCGCGGTTGCTTCGGGCCTGGCGTTTTTGAGGTGAAATCCAGCCCAAGCGTGTGGGAAGTCTGCTGAAACAGGGTGATTTTGCCGAACTCGAAATTACGTCGATGCTCCAAAGGCAATTGTGCAATGAGGTGTTTGACCGTAATGCCGATGGCGGATTTTTTGCCGCTGATGAATGTGTCGAACTGCTGATCGAACGCCTCGGTCACACCAAACCTGGGATTGGCATTCAAGGCTGCCAGCGGCAGGCGACTATCCGCCGAGACGAATGGCGCCGGGCTGGGCAAATCCATCATTGCGATATCGAGCAACGAATGGTCCCCCACCAGCGATGTGCGATGCCCCGGCCCAGCGTAGTTGTGCGTGGCTAACAGCTTCTCTTCAAACAACGCGCCAAGGTCGCCAAACCGCTCGACGAGTTTGGCCAGCGCGATGTCTCGGCGCATCGGCATCGCTTGATTCAATGCCTGTGAAGCCGACAAGCGCTGACCAAGCCGGACATTGAACGTCGCCCTGACACTGTCCAGTTGTTCGCTCGAGTATTGATCATCGCCGCGTCTGTCGATCACACCATTGGCCACGCCCCAATCTGCCAGCGCCGTTTTGCGGGCACGTTCGGTCATCACGGGATCGACCATGGCCGCATGTTCTGCCCGGATCATGACCTGGGCGAATGTCATGTTCGCAGCCGTTCCCGGCGACTGTGCCTCAATCGTCGCCGCCGCCACCGACAGGCTGACCCACGCCGGGCTGCCGTACGTGAGGTTGCCGGGCAGGTCCTTGACCAGAAACTCGGGGGCCTTGTTTGCCAACAGCAAATAAGCGCCAGCGTTGGCCATCAGCGGGCTGCTTTTGCGCTGGGTGATCAGATGCTGGCGCAAGCCCTCGACCACCACCGCGGCAGGCTCGCCCCAATGTTGCTCTTGCATCAAGTCAAAGCCGGCCACTTTATTGCGGTGCGGCGCGGAGATTGATTCAGGGTCCAGGTGCAGATTGATTGCCGCGAGCAGGTAGTCATTCGCGCTGTTCTCGGTGGCGATGCCACCCAGTCGGTGTTGCAGCGTCTGCCCCAAGCGCTGCGCTGCGGCGGAGCCGATCAGCGTGTTCAGCGCCTTGACCGGGTCAACCAACTCATCAGGGGAAAGCGTTTTGGGGTAACTGAGAAAGTCCAGAACCCCTTTGGTCTGCATCACCAGCGGCTGCTCACCCTGTGCATGATCATGCCGCTGGGTGATGTCGCGCATCCTGCGCTGTTGATCCGGGCTCAAAGGATTCGGCCATGAGAGCGCGCCGCTCAAGTTGCCAAGCGGGTGCTGCAAGGCCCGGTCGCTCACTGCGTCGGCCAGGGATGTCAGCGAAAACAGGTTATACGGCAAGCCCAGTCCCTTGCCCTGAATAAATGCCGCGAGATTGACCGTACTACCCAGTGCTGCGGCGTCGGATGATTCAGGCCGCACGGCCATAGGCGTGGTTTGAAGTGTGGTCTTGATCATGTCGGCAGTGGGGTTTTCGGCCAGGCGTGCGGCGATCTCATAGAGCTTGAGGCCCAGCGTTGCAAGGTTTCCCTTGTCGCCCAATGACGCATGTAACGTCGAGGCACGATGGGTTTTGCCGACGACGTCCACAGACGGCTGCGTCGTCTGTTGGACCGCCGGGCTGGACGAGATGACCTGCTGCTGACGAGAAGGGAAATCAATGATGTTCATAGTGATTACCTGTCGCCAGCACGCACGAGTTCGTTGAAGTCCCTCTGCAACTGAGCCTTTTTGCGTGCGTAATCACTAAGGGTCATGTCATGCAGAAACTTGTCGCTCGCCAACACTTCCGGGCTCAGTGACTGAATGTCCACCGGATAGACTTTTTTATCTTTCAACGAGTACAGAAAGTTATTCAAATGCAGATCGTTATGGTAGATCCCTTTGTCTTCCATGCCTTTCAACGCGTCATCCAGCCAGATGCGGACCACTGGGGGCAAGCTGCGCTTGGGCACATCATCCAGTGCGATGCCATCCAGTCTTTTCATTTTGATGTAGGAGCGCCCGTCCTCCACCATGGCCTCTGCAAAACCGGCACCATAGTAGGTATTCAGGCGGTGCGCCTCGGAAGTGGCGTAATCGGGGATCTTCGTGGCGGCTTTCGTGTGAAGGTCTTTGTAAACACTTTTGCCATCCAGGCTTGCGTAAAGAGTGCTCTCGCCGCCGCCGCCAATCACTGGTCCCAGGTCTGCTTTCACGGAAGACCCGTTACCGCCCCGCGCCGTCAAACGCTGCCATTGATCGCCCTGTACGTGCTGGACCAGTAGCTCGGTTTGCCGGTTATTATGATAAATCCGCGCCTGCACCACGCCCTCTTCAGTGCGAGTCACCTGGCGAACTTCATAGACGGCGGTGTCGCCGCTGCTGTCGGTATGGCGGATATGGGAACGGTGACCGTCGGCGCCCACATAGACCCCTTGGGCGTTGCGCGAAACCCCGGCTATTTTCGATTCGACGACGCCGTAATTGGCAAACCGCGCATTGCTCAATTCATTACCCGGCGCTACATCTATCACGCCGTCGACGGCCCGTGTGGCGGGAGAAAACCCTTCGAGCGGGCTGCCATAGGCCTGCAGCGTGCGCGCATCCAGGCCATACCATTTGCCGTCTTTGAGCACCGCGCCGCCTTCGATGCTCTGACCTGCGGCCTTGAACGTCCCAGTGGCTGCCACGCCGTGCTGTTGGCTGGCGGCCTTGAGCACGTCATAACTGCCCGTTGCACCGCGAAGCATGTTCACGCTTTCGCGTCCCTTGGCGAACGCCAACCGCGTGACAGTACCCAGCGCGTACCCGCCCGCCATCGCCAAATCGCCCAGGCCGTTGAACGGGTTGAACATTTCGATCGCCGCGGCGCCCACAAATCGCGCAACCTTCGACAACCCGCCGAGTGTGCTGATACCTTTCGAAAGTGCCTTGCCGGCCTGCGCAGCCTTGCCCGCCCCCAAGGTGACAAGACCCATTACATCCAGGCTCAGATCAAACAGGCCGTCGGCGACTCTGCCGTTCATAAAGTTGACGATGGCCGATCGCAGTGGGATGAGGTTGAGGAAAAACTCGCCGATGGCCTGGTCGGTGGCTCTGCCCTGATCAAATGACGTCACGCCGCGTGCCTGTTGCAACAGGTCGTCATTGCCCAACCCCAGCGCCTTGACGAATACCTTGCCGATGGCTTTGCTGCGGCCGGAACCATAGGACTGCAGGTGGACGGAGGGCAGCGGCTTTTCGGTGTACTGCCCGGGTGGTGGATCAAACAGGCTGGTCTTGCTGACGATATTTGCGTCTCGGGACTCCAGGTTTTTTGCCGTATAGGGCGGTGTATAGCGGGCTATCAGATAGTTCTGTTTTTTGATGCTGCCATTTCTGGTATCCAGCTCATAAATATTGACCGCTCCATCCAGGGTGGTTTTCACCTGCAGCGTATGCCCGCGAGTGTGCAGGGCCTGCGGCGAAAAAAGATCCCCGGCTATTTTGTATTGATCGGTGCGAAAAAATTCGAGCGCACCATATTCGAAGTTGTTTCTATCCTCCACGGGCAGGGTGGAAATCAGATACTGGACCAGGCCTGCGTGACCCCGTTCGTGTGACGCGATGGCCTTGTCATACTGCGCACCGAAAGCATCGTTGACGTCCAGCCGGCCGGTTTCATACAGCTGGCAGAACACCTCGCCCGGCACCCGCTTATCCCGCGCCAACCAATGCTCCTGGACATTGAGTTTGCCGCCTTCCATTACGATATCGAGCATCGAATACAGCCCGGGAAACGCGCCCGGCCTTCCTGGTTTAAGCCAGGCCTTTTGTAAGGCGGGCAGTTCGAATACCTGCGGATCCAGCGTTGGAAAGTGCGCCTTGAGCGTGGCAAGCGCCATGGCCCGTCGGCTGGGTATCGGCGTTTGCACCGCGGCACACGCGTCCGTCAGCGTGCTGAGTTGACGGTTATAACGTGTGCGTACACGCTCCATCTCGGTTTCGCTGGGCATCGCTGAAGCGACGTTCAGCAATGCGTTGGCCGCCCCCCAGTTCACGAGGGCCAGTTGCTCGGCCGCTTGCACGCCAACCCCGCGCCCAGTGAGGGTATCGGCATGCGCCACGACTTCGGCGTAGCTCATCGTGTGCGCACGTCCGGGCGAGTCGGCTTCCACCTTGGCCGTGGCTATCACCAGTTGCGTCCACAGCAGGCTGCCGTAGGTCACGCTGGCTGGAACGTCTTTGACCAATAACTCCGGGGCGGTTCTGGCCAGCAGCAGGCAGGCTGCCAGGTTCGCGGTTTGCACCGTGGCTCTGCCCTGCTCGATCAGATGACGACTGAGCCCGTCAATCACCTCTGACGCAGGTTTGCCCCAATATTGGCGCGCCGCAAGATCAAACCCGGCGACGCTGTTTGGGCGCGCAACGCGCAGCTCCGGGTCCAGGCCCAGGTGGATGGCGGCCAGCAGATAGTCGTTGCAACTGGTGGCCGTCGCAATGCCGTTCACCCGGGTTTGCAGGGCCTGCCCTAACGCTTGAGCCTTAGAGGATCCGAGCAGTTTTTGCAGGGTGATGTCGGGTGTATTCAGGTCAGCATTGGCGACCGAACTGCCACTCAGCAAATAACCCAATGCACCCTTGCGTGCATCCACCAGCGGCAGCCCCGGTAGAGTGGCGTCGGGGTCCTGCAACAGTGTGATGATCGCATCTTGGTCGGACTTGGACAGAGGCACTGGCCAGGCCAGCGCCCCGCCGAAATTACCCAGCGGTGGGGCCGTCGCCTGGCGCGGGGCCTGTGCTGTCGGCTGCGTTGCCAGGGCCGCCGAAGGTTCGGGCACGCTCGTTGCGCCGGGGTCGACGATGGATGCTGGTGGTTGTGTCGAGATGGATGCGTGGGGGAAACTGGAGCGTGAGGAATTGCTGGCGATCATGTGCACACCTGTCCATAGCTGAAGGAACGTCCTGCCGGGCACGCGATTAGCGGCCTCGGCGTTCACTGGGTGTGCAAACCCATTGAGGAGGTTCCAGCGCAACTGTCAGGGTTCATGTCAGGGGCAAGATGTAAGGGCAGATGTGGCTCGAGTAGCAGGGTCGACTCAGTACCCGCGCTCGAAACTCACTTCACCGCGCAACGCAGTCTTTGCTTGATACGCGCGCAGGTTTTCCAGGAACAGCGCCACCATCATCGGCGGCGAAGTCGGCGCCGAGCTGTGCCCAGTCAACAACAACCCCCAGGCGGTCCAGAACGGATGACGCTGGGGCAGCGGCTCCTGACGGCAGACATCGATCACTGCGCCCGCCAAATGCCCTTCCTTCAAGGCCTCGACCAAGTCAGCATCGACCACCGCCACACCGCGCCCGACGTTGATAAACACCCCCGTCGGCTTGAATTGCTTGAACAGCGCTGCGTCGAACACATCATGCGTATTCGGCGTGTTGGGCAGCAGGTTGATCACGTAGTCCACCTCCCCCACCAGCCGGCCCAGTTGGTCGAGCCCAGCCACTTCGAGAAACGGTGCCTGCTCACGCGCTTCGCTTGCGATGCCATACAGCTTCACGCCAAACGGCACGAGGAACCCGGCAACGCTCTGGCCGATGTCGCCGGTGCCGACGATCAACGCCTTACGCCCCGCCAGGCTCTGGCCCAAGCGGTTGTCCCACTTGCGCTCGACCTGGCTGACCAGGCGCGCCAACACTTCGCGCTCGTGGCCGAGCATATAGGTGAGGACAAATTCAGCCATGACCTGGCCAAAGATGCCGACCGCGCGGGTCAGGCGGTAGTCGCGCGGCAAGCCTTCGGCCAGCAGCGGCGTAATGCCAGCCCAGGTCGATTGCAGCCATTGCGGGTGATGGCCCTGGCGCAACAACGTCGCCAGCAGGTCGGGCTGGCCGAGCCATACCGGGCAATCGGCGGCCAGGCGCGACAGTTGGGCGGAGTCGCCGCTGGTCAGCACCTCAAGGTCCGGGGCCAGGTCACCCAGCAATCGAGCGTAGAGCGGGTGATCCTGTTCAGCAATCAGAACACGCATGGTTCAAACCTTTCAAAAACAATACGGACGGCCGCCCGCATCCTTACGGCCACCGCCCACTTATACGATTCCATTGAAGACTGTGCCCTGAACAGGGCACTCACCGATCACATCGGGTCGTTACGGCGCAGCAGCTCTTCGGGCAAGTGTTCGATGTACTCGTCCTCGGCCGGCGGCATTTGCAGGTGGTAACCCTGCTTGTCGAGGTTTTCCAGGACCACGGCGATGTCCTCACGGGACAGTTTGCGCTCCGGCGTCAGCACCATGTCAAACGCGTGATGCGCCTTGCCGAAGGCGTCCATCAAGGGTTCAGGCACGCGCTCCAAAGCATCACTTTTCAGCACGTAGAGGTACATCCCGTCTTTTTTCTTGCTGCGATAGATGGAGCAAATACGTTTCAAGGCTGTTCTCCGACAGTGGCCAGGCTGTCGAGCAGCGCCTGGCCCATCAACTCGCGGCGCCAGCCACGCAGCGAGTCTGGCAATTTATAAGGCCCATCGGGGTAGCCACTTTTGACCAGGGCTTCGAGGGTTTTCTTGCGCAGCATCAGTTCCGGAGCCATGTTCAGGCGCTCGGCGAACGTTTGGCCCAAGGCGCGCAGTTGCTTGATCAATGCAGCGGCATCCACCGGCAAAGGCTCGGCAACGGCAGGTGGCCATTGGTCCATCGGCACGCTGCCGGCACGTTTGATCAGGTCGAGCAGAAACGGGCCGTCCTGACGCACGGTGCGCGGGTGCATGTCTTCGATCTTGCCCAGGGCGGCGAGGTTATCCGGCTGGGATTTGGCCAGGGGCCACAACGCGTGTTCGCGGATGATGCGGTTGCGCGGCAGGTCACGGGCGCGGGCTTGCTGCTCGCGCCAGGCACACAGCTCACGCAGCACGGCGAGTTGGGCACGTGAGAGTTTCCACGCCAGCTTGGCGTCGCGGTACACCTCGTAAGGGTCGACTTCGCGGCGCAGGTTGGCGACCAATTCGGCACCATCGTCCAACACCCAGGCGTATTTATCGTCGGACAACTGCGGACGCAGGCGGATGTACACCTCGGCCAAGTGCAGCGCGTCTTCGGCGGCGTAGCTGATCTGCGTCTCGGACAACGGCCGCTGCAGCCAGTCCGAACGGGTCTCGCCCTTGGGCAGTTCGATATTCAGCACGGCTTGCACCAGGCGCGAATACCCCATGGAGAAGCCAAGATTCAGATAAGCGGCAGCCAATTGGGTATCGAACAACGGCACAGGCAGGCTGCCGGTCAGGCGCAGCAACACTTCCAGGTCTTCGCTGCAAGCGTGCACCACCTTGATCACCGCCGGGTTTTCCAGCAGGGCGGCCAACGGTTGCCAGTTGTCGATGGTCAGGGGGTCGATCAGGTAAGCGCGCACGCCATCACCGATCTGGATCAGCCCGGCAATAGGATAAAAGGTGTCGACCCGCATGAATTCGGTGTCGAGGGCGACGAATGGCAACTGCTGCCATTCGGCGCAATGCTGGCCGAGGCTATCGTTGTCGCAGATCCAGTGAATATCGATGGCCACACGGCTCTCCCTTGAAGAATGGCGCGCAGTATATATCGCGAAAGGGACTTGCGAGCATCCGCAATGCAGAGGCGACCATGAAAACTCAGGCAAGACTTGAAGAATAGTCCGACAGGCGGGACTTATCCTCTCTTACGCAGTACGTAAACCCGCCACACGCTTGAGCCTGGCATGAATTCCTGATGATTCAGGACCTTGAAGCCGGCCTGCCGAAACTCGTCCTCTACGGCGGTACGAGAATTGACAGAAACGATCACCGTGTCGCGGCTGACCCGGTGAAATTCGCGCAGTAACGCCAAGCGCCCTTCACTGCTGGGGACATGGCGAAACAACTCCAGGCAGAAAATGCAGTCCACTGCATTCGCCGACAAGCCGATTGAAAATGCCGAGCCCTGAAACGTCTTGACTCGTTTGAGCAAGGACGCCGGGTGGTGACTGCGTGCGTGGTCGAGCATGTCCTGGGAATTGTCCGCTGCCAGGATCACCCGGTTGACGTGTTCGGCCAACACCGGCCAGAAACGCCCGGAACCGCAGGCCAGATCGAGCACCAGCCCAGGTTCACCGGCGACCTTCAACGCCTGGCGCACCAGCCACTCGTCGCGCCATGACGCCAGGCGCCGCCGCAGTCCCGGCGGGCGCGTATCGCCGCAAACCCGAGCGTGCTCACGGTCACAGCGCTCGGCGTATTCGATCTCGATGGAGGATGGTGGTGGTGACGGCATCGCGAGCTCATGTAAGTAGAACAGTAGTGAACGACCTTGATTGGCAGCTTAAACACCACAACGTGAAAAAAAGGTCGAAGCCGCCACCGCCCTTTCACCGGCTCACGCCTGATGCAAATACCAGCGCCAATCCTGCTCCCCTACCTCGCCCATGAACTGGCGATACTCAGCGCGTTTTACCGCCAGGTACACGCCGAGGAATTCACTGCCAAATGCCTCCCGCGCCCAGCTTGAACCTTCCAGCGCGCGCAGAGTGGTAAGCCAGTCGGTCGGCAGCAGCTCCTTGGCCTGGGCGTAACCGTTGCCCTCCACCGGAGGGCCGGGGTCGCGCTGTTCACGGATGCCACGGTGAATGCCGGCCAGGATTGCGGCAGCCGCCAGGTAAGGGTTGGCGTCGGCGCCGCAGATGCGGTGTTCGATATGCCGGGAGTTGGCCGGCCCACCAGGCACGCGCAGGCTGACGGTGCGGTTGTCCACGCCCCAAGTGGCGGCCAGCGGCGCGTAGCTGTTGGTTTGGAAGCGACGGTAAGAGTTGGCATTGGGGCAGAACAGCAACAGCGAATCGATCAAGGTGCTGAGCATGCCACCCACCGCGTGGCGCAGCAGCGGCGTGCCGTCAGTGGCTTCGCTGGCGAACAGGTTATTGCCCGCGGCGTCCGCCAGGCTCACGTGCATGTGCATGCCAGTGCCAGCCAAGTCATCGAACGGCTTGGCCATGAAGCAGGCGGTCATCCCGTGTTTGTGCGCCACGCCCTTGACCAAGCGTTTATAGCGCACCGCTTCATCCATGGCTTGCAGGGCGTCGGTACGGTGTTCCAGGGTGATTTCCACTTGACCGGGGGCGTATTCGGAAATCGCCGTGCGCGCCGGGATGCCTTGCAGTTTACAGGCGCTGTAGAGGTCGGCGAGGAACGGCTCGATCTGTTCCAGCTCGCGCAGGCCGTAGACCTGGGTCGAACGCGGGCGCCCGCCATCCACATCCCGCGCCGGTTGTGGCCGGCCATTGCTGTCGGTTTTTTGGTCAAGCAGGTAAAACTCCAACTCCGCCGCAATCACGGGGTAATAACCATCGGCCTTGAGCCCGTCGATCACTTTGGCCAGCAAATGCCGGGGATCAGCCACGGTGGCGGGCAGACCTTCGGTGGGGTGCATGCTGACCTGCACCGCCGCCGTCGGGATCAGACGCCACGGCATGCGATGCAAACTGCCGCTGATCGGGTAGGCGCGGCAGTCGATATCGCCCACCTCCCACACCAGCCCGGAGTTTTCCACGTCGTCGCCATTGATGGTCAGGCCCAGGATAGTGCTGGGCAAGGGCCGGCCGCTCTCGTACACCGCCAGCAGTTCATCGCGGTGCAGCAATTTGCCGCGTGGCACACCATTGTTGTCGAGGATAAACAGCTCGAACATTTCGATGTCCGGGTTGTGTTCGAGGTAAGACTGGGCTTCGTTCAGGCAGGCAAACACACTCATGGGCATTCTCATACGTTTGTGTAAAGCAGACGCGCAGGTGCACGCCATCCAAGGGACGGATCAACGTAGGAATGAGGTATCTGGTGGGCGTGCGTGACGGCAGTGGAACAAGGCCCAGAACGCGAGATCGGACGGCAGTGTCGCGGGGTGGGTGTCGAGAGAGCCGTCCATGCAGGGATCACAGTGCTGAAGATAGCGGCCAGCCTCACACGCCTGCACAGGTGGGTAAATTCAGGGTTGATGGAGTTTGGTTGCGACTTGGCTAAACATTCGCAGCGCCTTGCCACACTGCCCAACGCTGGAAATAATGACCGCCCAAGACCATGCCCCAAGGACTCGACCGCATGAAAGCTCTTTTTGCCCTGTGTGTATTAGGTATGGCCACCAGCGCCCTGGCCGACGTCGCCCCTTCGCGTCTAGACCAGGTGCTCCAACGCGGCACGCTCAGCGTCTGCACCACCGGCGACTACAAGCCCTACACCTCCCTGCGCGCCGATGGCAGCTACGAAGGCATCGACATCGCCATGGCCGAGTCCCTGGCCAAGAGCCTCAACGCCAACATCCAATGGGTGCCCACCACCTGGAAAACCCTGATGCCGGACTTCCTCGCCCAACGCTGCGATATTGCCGTGGGCGGCATTTCGGTGTCGCTGGAGCGCCAGAAAAAAGCTTTCTTCAGCCAGGCCCTCGGCGTCGACGGCAAGATCCCGCTGGTGCGCTGCGCCGATGTGCAGCGTTATCAGACCGTCGAGCAGATCAACCAACCGCAGGTCCGCGTGATCGAGCCCGCCGGCGGCACCAACGAAATATTCGCGCGCGCCCACTTGGGCCAGGCGCAAATCCGCTTGCATGACAACGTGACCATCTTCGACGAACTGCTGGCGGGCAAGGCCGACGTGATGATCACCGACGCCAGCGAAGCGCGTTACCAGCAAAAGCTCAAGCCAGGGCTGTGCGCGGTCAACCCTGAGCGGCAGATGCAGTACAGCGAAAAAGCCTTCATGCTGCCCCGCGACGATGTGGCATGGAAAAGCTATGTCGACCAATGGTTGCACCTGAGCGTGGCCACCGGGGTGTATGACGGCATCGTCAGTCAATGGCTGGCGGCGCCCTGAGCTACGCTCTTGTCACATCAATAAAAACGAGGGATAGGTTATGACGCGATTGCTTCGAATCACCTGGCTGCTGTTGTTGTGTTTCAGCCAGGCGCATGCCGCGACGGCTCAGGATGAGGATGCGCAGGCGGCCAAGGCGCTGCTGGAGAAAGCCTTGGCCTACTACCAGAGCAACGGCGACAAGGCCTTTGCTGCGTTCAGTCGCCAGGGGGAGTTTATTGATCAGGATCGCTATGTGTTCGTGGTCGATACCCAGGGCGTGCTGCTGGCCAGTGGCGGGCCCTCCTCCGCCTTGATCGGACGCGATGTGTCCGACGTACTGGGACCGGATCTGCGCCAGTCATTTAAAGACGCGCTGAAGGTGCCGGAAGGCCAGGGCATCCAGCAGGCCGATTACCGCTGGCAGAACTGGAACGATGGCAAGGTCGAGCACAAGCACGTGTTCTACCAGCGCGTGGGCGAACGCATCCTGGCCGTGGGTTATTACTTGCCGCGGGCCACACCGGAACAGGCACGCGCCCTGCGCAACAAGGCGGTGAACGCATTGCTCAAGGATGAGTCGGGCACGCTCAAGGCGATCAACTCCTTGCAAGGCGGCTTCTTGCAGGATGACCTCTACGTGTTTGTCGTCGACCTCAATACCCGACGCTACGTGGCCCACGGCACCACCCTGCGGCTGATCAACACCGACTTCAGCAAGATCAAGGACCCCGACGGCAAGCCGGTGGGCGAGCCGATCCTCAAGCTGATGGCCGAGCAGGACCAGGGTGAATACACATACCGCTGGAAAAACCCGGTGACCGGCAAGGTCGAGAACAAGCATGCGTATGTGCGCAAGGCGGGACATTTCATGGTGGCGGTGGGTTACTACAGCCCCTGATTGGACTTGAAATGCAATCTCCTGTGGGAGCTGGCTTGCCTGCGATAGCGGTGTATCAGTAACAGCTGTGCAAGCTGAACCACCGCTATCGCAGGCAAGCCAGCTCCCACATTTTGAACTGCATCATGCCGGTTATTTTGCCTTGTCTTCGCGACCGCGCAGCACGCGGTTGGGCATCGCAATCGCCGCCGCCAAGCCCAACAACGACACCGCCGCACTCACCATCAGCAAATGCCGGAACGTCACCGCCAATTCCCCGCGCAAGGCGTCCTGCGCCGGGCCGGGAGCCGCGTTGAGGCCATCAAGCAACACATTACCGGAGCTACCTTCAACGGCCAGCGCGCCGCTGGCCAGGTGGGCGAAGCTGGAATCCTGCAACAGCGCCAGCAACAGCGCCGACATGCACGCCACCCCCACTGCCCCACCGAGGGAACGGAACAGGTTGGTGGTGCTGGTAGCGACGCCGATATCGCGTTGTTCCACCGAGTTTTGCGTGCCCACCAGCGAGGTGGGAAATTGCATGCCGGCCGCGATCCCGCACAGCAGCATAAACACGGCTGTCAGCCCCACCGCCTGAGGCGCGCTCAAGGCCATGCCGAGAATCGCAAAGGGGCTCAACAGCGCGCCGCTGAGGATCATCGGTTTATAACGCCCGGTCACCGAGGTCATGCGCCCGGCAAAATAGGCGCCCATCGGCAAGCCCATTGCCAGCGGCAGCAGGTGCAGGGCGGCGCTGTCGGCACCTGAGCCGGTCACCGTCTGATAACGCAGCGGCATCAGCACCGTCAGGGAAATCGCCTGGAAGCTGGTGAAGAAAATCGTGCACCAGCACAACACCGCGCTGCGGTTGGCGAACAAATGCATCGGCAACAACGGCTCCCGCGCACGGCGTTCGTGCCAGACAAACAGGCTCAACGCCAGCAGCGCACACGCCAGCAGGCCCAGCACTTCATTGTCACGCCAATGATGGCCCTGGCCGATTTCGGTGATGCCCAGCAGCAACGCGGTCAGGCCGACGATCATCAGCACAGTGCCGAGGTAATCGATGATCGGCTTGCGCTGCGGCACCGGCAGCCCCACCAGGGTGCGATGGGCCACGTACCAGGCGCCGGCGCCCAATGGCAGGTTGATCAAAAATACCCAGCGCCACGACAAGTACTCGGTCATGTAGCCGCCGAGGACCGGCCCGGCCACGCTGGCCACCGCGTACATACTGCTGAAATAGCCTTGGTAGCGTCCGCGTTCACGGGGCGGGATGATGTCGCCAATGATCGCCTGGCTCACCGAAATCATGCCGCCGGCGCCGATGCCCTGGAGGATCCGCGCCAGCACCAGTTGCTCCATGCTTTGCGCCATGCCGCAGAACAGCGAGGCCAGGGTGAACAGGCCCATGCCGATCAGCATCATCGGCCGGCGCCCATACAGGTCGCCGAGCTTGCCGTAGATCGGCACGGCCACGGTCATCGCCACCATGTAGCCGGAAATCACCCAGGCCAGCAGGTTGACGTCGTGGAACTGCGCCGAAATGGCCGGCATGGACACTGCGACAATGGTCTGGTCCAGGGCACCCAGGAAGATCGCCATCATCAGTGAGGCGAGGATACTGCGCACAGCGGGAAGCGGCGGAGCGGGCTGATTGAGGTGCGTCACGGCAAGACCTTCGAGCAGGGCCCGCGGGAAAGTCGGCCCGCGGGAATGCTCGATACGATAGCAGGCTACTCGATAGCTTCGTAAGGAAGTCCGACGTAATTTTCTGCGATGGTTTTGCGCCCCGCCTCGGAGTGGATGAAGTACTCAAGCTCACTCTCAGCAATGCGCTGGCTGAAACCGTCCGCCTCGGGAAATTGATGCAACATCGAGGTCATCCACCAGGAAAACCGCTCGGCCTTCCACACCCGCCGCAGGCAGATGGCGGAATAGCGTTCCAGCAAGTCCACGCGCCCCTCGCCGTAGACCTTGAGCAGAATCCGATACAGTGTGCTCACGTCACTCGCCGCCAGGTTCAAGCCCTTGGCGCCGGTGGGCGGCACGATATGCGCCGCGTCACCCAGCAGGAACAGGCGGCCGTACTGCATCGGTTCCACCACGAAACTGCGCAGCGGCGCGATGCTTTTTTCGATCGACGGACCGGTCACCAGGTTCTCGGCGAGGTGGCTGGGCAGGCGGGTTTTCAGCTCGTCCCAGAAGCGTGCGTCAGGCCATTCATCAATAGGTTCTTCCAGCGGCACTTGCAGGTAATAGCGGCTGCGGGTCGACGAGCGCATGCTGCACAAGGCAAAGCCGCGCGCGTGCTTGGCGTACACCAGCTCAGCGTGCACGGGCGGCGTGTCGGCCAGGATACCCAGCCAGCCGAAGGGGTAGACCCGCTCGAAGACCTTGAGCGATTCGGCCGGGATCGATTGGCGCGCAACGCCGTGGTAACCGTCGCAACCGGCAATGTAGTCGCACTCCAGGCGAAACGCCTCACCCTGGTGCTCAAACGTCAGCCAGGGTCGATCACTTTTAAGGCCGTGGGGCTGCACGTTATGGGCTTCATAAAAAGTGGTGGCGCCAGCGGCGGCACGCGCGGCCATCAGGTCGCGGGTGACTTCGGTCTGGCCGTAGATCATCACCGACTGGCCGCCGGTCAAGCCCTTGAGGTCGATATGGGTGAGCTGGCCGTTCAGCGCCAGCTCGAATCCGTTATGCACCTGGCCTTCGCTGTCCATTCGCTGGCTGACGCCGGCCTGCCTCAACAGGTCGACCATGCCTTGCTCCAGCACCCCGGCACGAATGCGCCCTTGCACGTAATCGGCGCTCTGGCGCTCTAGGATAAGGGTCTCGATACCCGCATTGTGCAGCAGTTGACCGAGCAGCAGTCCAGAGGGACCGGCGCCGATGATGGCGACTTGGGTTTTCAGCGTTTTCATTATTTTTATGGCCCGCAAGTTCCACCCGAACGGACAGGGTGAAAGAGTTGTCATTGGTCTTGTTGCTGACATTTTTCACTTGAGCGAGCAGCATAAGAAGGTGAAAACTGAGCCAAAGCCTGCGCTTTTTGCCAATTGGGGCGATTACCGCACCACTGTCCTGCGTATCGGATTGAAACCATGACCAAAACCGCGATTCCGGTCTTCAAGCTTTACGGGGAAGACCAGCAATGGCCGACCCCCGATTTGTTGCACTGTGAAACCATTTCCCGGCGCAGTCGGGAATACCAGTGGGAAATCCAACCCCACCGGCACGCGGATCTGTGCCAACTGCTCTACGTGCACAAAGGCCAGGCACAGCTGGAAATCGAAGGCCAGCGCACCACCTTGAATGAAGCGACCCTGCAGGTATTGCCGCCGTTGTGCGTGCACGGGTTTCGCTTTCCCGAGGATGTTGAAGGCTATGTCGTGACGCTCGCAGCGCCGCTGGTCAGCCATCTGCAAGCACAGCTGGGCGCAACGGTAGACGGCTTGCAGGCATTGGGCAGTTACCCGGCAGGCAAAGACAGTGATTACCTGAACAGTCAGTTTGCCCGTCTGCAGGATGAATACGCCGACGACCAGCCAGCGCGAGACATGATGATGCATGCGCTGGTCAGCGTGCTGCTGGTGTGGATCAGCCGCCAGGCCATCCAGCATCGCCACCCTCGGGCGCCCAGGGGGCGTGAATACTTCCGGCGCTTTACCCAACTGGTCGAGCAGCATTACCGCGAACACCCGAAGATCGAGGACCTGGCCCACAAGCTGGGGATCTCGGTCTCACACCTGAACGGAACATGTCGGGAGTTGGGTGGGCAGCCTGCGCTGCAGATCATGCATGACCGCCAGTTGCTGGAAGCCAAGCGTCTGCTGACTTACACCAGCATGACCATTAATGAAATGTCGGAGGTGTTGGGCTTTTCCGACCCGACCAACTTCTCACGGCTGTTTCGCCGACGGGTCGGGTTTTCGCCCAAGGCGTTTCGCGAACAGCTGAAGGCCGAGGCGCCGCAAAGCTGAATGTAAGCGCGGGCTTTTGTGGGAGCGGGCGGTTTTAGCGCAAGGCACTGAAACTGCCGGTACGCGGAACACATTGGTCCTGATGGCAACTGATCGCAAAGGTCGGCTGCAGACGCGTTTGCTCCACACGGTAGGCGGCAGCCCCGTACAGCGCGCTGGCGAGTGCGCACAGGCTGAAAATCATCAGGTATTTTCTGGTTTTAATACTCATGGCACAGACCTCTGAGCGGATCTACAGGGTGCTATCCAAAGCATAGGTCAACGCGCGCGAGTTGCCATTATCAGGCGACATTCAACACGCTTATGTCGACCTAGAGACCCGCATCCCATGCGGGCTCTTCCGGGAACCGCACCACCAGGAAATCCAACAGGCTGCGCAGCGCCGATGGCATGTGCTTGCGCGAGGCGTATACCGCGTAAATGTTCATCCGGCGAGGCTCTGCATCGGGCAGCAGGCGTACCAGTTCACCGCGGCGGATGTAGTCGCCGGCCTGGTAACTGGGCAGCATCGACACCCCTGCCCCGGCCAGCGTCACGCGCAACAAGGTGCTGGCCTCGTTGGAAGTGATATTGCCGTTGATGGGCACCGAAACGTGCTCGCCACGCTCTTCGAAATGCCACAGGCTTTTACCGAAATAAGAGTGGGTGAGGCAGTTGTGCCCGGCCAGGTCTTCGACTTTCTGCGGGGCCGGATGCTCCAGCAGATAAGCCGGCGTGGCGCAGACCACTGAGCGACACACCGTCAGCCGCCGGGCGATAAGGTTGGGGTCCAGGTCATTGCTGGTGCGGATGGCCAGGTCGATACGCTCATCCACCAGGTTCACCGTGCGGTCGAGCATCTGCAGGTCAACCGTCACCAGCGGGTAGCGCTTGACGTACTCGGCGATGGCCTGCGCCAATTGCGCCTGGCCGAAAGACGTACTCACACTCAGGCGCAGCAGGCCGCGGGGCGCGTCGTCGGGCTCGCTGACAGCGGCCTGCATATCGCCGCTCAGTTCCAGCATTTGCCGACAGCGCGGCAGGGTTTCACTGCCGGCCGCCGTGAG
Source organism: Pseudomonas sp. RA_15y_Pfl1_P11 (assembly GCF_963970975.1). Classification (NCBI taxonomy): domain Bacteria; kingdom Pseudomonadati; phylum Pseudomonadota; class Gammaproteobacteria; order Pseudomonadales; family Pseudomonadaceae; genus Pseudomonas; species Pseudomonas sp. RA_15y_Pfl1_P11. The sequence continues at coordinate 66,954 of NZ_CAXAOY010000001.1, read as the reverse complement.
GCTGAGCTTGCGCGTGGTGCGGTGCAGCAAACGTGCGCCGACCCAGTCTTCCAGCTCGGCCAGGTAGCGCGACACCACCGGCCGCGACAGGTCCAAATGGTCGGCGGCGGCGGACTGGCTACCCAGGTCCACCACCGTGACAAACACGCGCATTGCTTGAAGACGATCCATGATCTGCCCGATTTTAGAAACAAACTATGTCCCAGCATCGCATTTTTAGTCTGGTTTTGTGCAACTAAGCTCTGTGCATCCCTTACCCATGCTGGAGCTGTCCGATGTTCTCAACCTTCAAGCGCCTGACCCTGGCCACCGCTGCCTTGGCCTTCGCCGCCCATGCGGCTGCGGCCGACCTGACGCTGGACGTGTACAACCCAGGCGAAGCCGCGATCTTCCCGGTCAGCTCGGTGCTGGTCAGCGGTGCCAAGGACGCCATCCTGGTGGACGCGCAATTCGGCAAGGGCCAGGCCGAGCAGTTGGTGCAAAAGATCCGCGCCAGCGGCAAACACCTCACCACCATCTACATCAGCCATGGCGATCCGGACTACTACTTCGGCCTCGACACCCTCACCGCCGCGTTCCCCGACGCCAAGGTGCTTGCACCGCAACCGGTGGTCGACCACATCAAGGCGACCGTTGCCGGAAAGCTTGAGTTCTGGGGCCCGAAAATGGGCGCCGACAAGCCGGCCAAAACCATCGTCCCGCAGGTGCTTGAAGGCCACAGCTTGACCCTCGAAGGCCAACAACTGGATGTCATCGGTCTGGATGGCCCGCAGCCGGATCGCAGCTTTGTGTGGATCCCGTCGATCAAAGCCGTGGTCGGTGGTGTGGTCGTCGCTGAAAACATCCACCTGTGGATGGCCGACACCCAGAGCGCGCAATCCCACAAAGATTGGCTCGCCACCCTGCAACGCATCGAACAGCTCAAACCTCGCACCGTGGTTCCAGGCCATTACCTGGGCACACCGTCGCTGAAATCGGTGGCCTTTACCGCCGACTACATCAAGGCCTTTGACGTCGAGACCGCCAAAGCCAAGGATTCCGCTGCCCTGATCGCGGCCATGAAAAAACGTTTCCCGACCCTCGCCGACGAAAGCTCGCTGGCGCTGAGCGCCAAAGTCGCCAAGGGCGAAATGAAGTGGTGAAGCGTTTCAAACCTTAACCGTCCTGGAGAACGTCATGAGCAAGATTGCAATCATTGGGGCCACTGGCCGTGCCGGTAGCCAACTGCTGGAAGAAGCGCTGCGCCGTGGGCATAGCGTTGTAGCCATCGCACGTAATACCGACAAGCTGGCCATTCGCCCTGGCGTCACCATCAAACAGGTTGACGCACTGGACGCAGATGCCCTGCCACACGCTGTCAGCGGCAGCGATGTGGTGATCAGCGCCGCACACTTCGCCACCCTGCCCGCCAGCGCCGTGATCGGGCCGGTGAAAAAAGCCGGGGTGAAACGCCTGCTGGTGGTGGGCGGTGCCGGTTCGCTGTTGCTGCCGGGTGGCGGTCGGGTGATCGACAGCGAAGGCTTCCCGGCAGAGTACAAAGCCGAGGCCAGCGCGGGGGCTGCGTTTCTCGATGCGCTGCGTCAGGAGAAGGAACTGGATTGGACCTTCCTGTCGCCCTCGGCGGAGTTTGTTGAGACCGAACGCACCGGTAAATTCCGTGTAGGCAAGGACGATTTGTTGGTGAGCCGTGAAGGGCGTAGTTGGATCAGTTTTGCTGATTACGCGATTGCCCTTATCGACGAAGTGGAATCACCAAAGCACTCCCGCCAGCGTTTCACCGTGGGCTACTGACCCAACGCGGTTAAAAACTGTGGGCGCTGGCTTGCCTGCTCCCACATGTTGATCAACGGAGAATCAGTCAGCTGCAATTTTTCAATAGACACTGCGACTTTCTCATTTGCCCCATGCCTCCCCTCCATGGCCTGATTCGCCCTTGCTCACTCAAGGCCCGCCCATGGAAACCGTTCACACCAAACCCACCACCGCCCTCTGGCTGATGATCAGTGTCGTGCTGGTCGCCCTCAACCTGCGCCCATCAATGGCCGCCGTGGGCCCACTGTTGTCATCGATTCGCGGCGACGTGCCGTTGAGTTTCAGCAGCGCTGCGTTGCTGACCATGTTGCCGGTGATGGCCATGGGCTTGGCGATGTTCTTTGGCATGGGCCTGGCAAAGCGTTTTGGCGAACACCGCAGCATTGGGCTGTCGCTGCTGGTGATTGGCATCGCTACGCTGTCGCGGTTGTTCCTCGATTCGGCGCTGGAGCTGATCGTCAGCGCCATCGCGGCCGGGGTGGGCATTGCGATGATCCAGGCATTGATGCCGGCGCTGATCAAGTCGCGATTCAGCGATAACGTCTCGCTGTTCATGGGCCTGTACGTCACCGCGATCATGGGGGGCGCTGCGCTGGCGGCGTCGTTCGCGCCCTTCGTGCAAGTGCAGACCGGCAGTTGGCGCATTGGCCTGGCAATCTGGGCAGTGCTCGCGGTACTGGCGCTGGCGTTCTGGGTTGCGCAGCGCTCGGTGCTGCCGCCGTTGCCGCAAGCCAATGCCGGCCCACAGGCATCGTTTTTCGGTAACGGCCGGGCCTGGTTGCTGGCCGTCTTTTTCGGCCTTGGTACTGCGTCCTACACCTGCGTACTCGCCTGGCTGGCGCCGTACTACGTGGAGCAAGGCTGGAGCGAACAGAACGCCGGTTTGCTGCTAGGCTTTTTGACGGCAATGGAAGTGGTGTCCGGCTTGATCACCCCCGCCATCGCCAACCGTCGCCGGGATAAACGCGGTGTGGTTGCGGTGCTGCTGGTGCTGATCATCCTCGGTTTCTGCGGGTTGATTCTCAGCCCGCAATACCTGAGCCTGCTGTGGCCCTGCCTGCTCGGCCTGGGCATTGGCGGGCTGTTCCCGATGAGCTTGATCCTGTCCCTCGACCACTTGGACAACCCGCGCCGCGCCGGTGGCCTCACGGCGTTTGTGCAAGGTATCGGCTACTTGATAGCCGGGCTGTCGCCGCTGATCGCGGGGATGATCCGCGATCAACTGGGCAGCTTCGAATGGGCCTGGTGGTCGCTGACGGCGGTGATCGTAGTGATGCTGCTGATCGTCACGCGCTTTAACCCAAAACACTACGCACACCATATCCACTGAAGTCGTGTTGCAAACAGTATTTGTCTCACGCCAAACATAGAAACGCCCTACAGAGCTTTCTAATGGCACGCTCGTTCCGTTAAGCTTTTGCGTTGTCTTGTACTGAGTTCGGTACAACGGGTTTACGGACGAAACCGATGTTAAACAGTAACTTGCTCAGAAAGCTCGACATGCAGGACTTGATGGTATTTATCGCCGTCTATGACCAGAGCAGCGTTACCGAGGTGTCCGAAACGCTGTTTGTCAGCCAGTCCACCGTGAGCTACAGCCTGAAGAAGCTGCGCACCAGTTTCGAAGACGAGTTGTTTATCAACACACGAGCGGGCATGCGCCCGACGTACAAGGCCACCACCATGTACGGCCATGTGCAGAAAATTCTCGAGTGCATCAACCTGTGCCACGCCGGTGGCCAGGCTTTCGACCCGACGCAAAAGGCCGTGACGTTCAACGTGTGCGCGCCGGAATATTTCGAACAGTTGATCCTGCCGCGCCTGTTGAAGCACTTCGACCGCGCCGACCTGCCGGTGATCGTCAATGTACAGAAGCTGGAAACCGACATCCCCGCCGACGACCTGCGCGATGGCCGTCTCGATCTGGTGATCTGTTTCGGCCCCAACTTCCACCGCGCCCATAGAGACTTCCGCACGCAGATGCTGCTCGAAGACGACCTGGTGTGCGTGTTCGATAAACGCTCAGCGCCGCGCGAACCGGCCTTCAGCCTACAAACCTTTGTCGAGCGACGGCATGTGTTCCCCACGCCGTGGACCTCCGACACCAACATGATCGACGGCTGGCTGGCGCGCCAGGCCCACAAGCGCCAAGTGATCGCCCGCGCCAACAGCTACAGTGCGGCGCTGAAGATGATCACCGGCACCGACTTTATCGTCACCCTGCCGCGCCGCGTGCAAAAGCTGTTGGCGCCTGCGGCGGTGTTCGGCCATTGCGAGGCGCCCAACGGTTTGCCGGGGTTCACGCTGGAGATGCAGTGGAATGAAACCAGTGAACAGGACAGTGCCAATACCTGGTTTCGTGAGCAGGTTGTAAAAGTCTGCGCGGACCAGGGCTTGCTGTGAAAGGACCCTACGCCGGTGGCATCGTTGCGGTGTCAGCCGATGACGGCTTTGCTGTAGGCATCGCGGTCCATGTCCACCAACAGGACACTCAGTTGAACCTGTATATCCGCAGGCCAGTCGCTCGCGTCCTGCAACGCCGCCAGCAAGCTTTCCGACAACTGCTTCTTGACCTGTGGTGACCGCCCGCTGAGCAGCGAAAGCTTCAATGCGACAAACCCACGCGGATCGAGGGAAGTGCCTACCTGGAAACTCTCGACCTTGACCGCACGGCTTTTGATATCGAACTCGGAACCGAACTGGCCGGAGACCATCAGCACGTTGTTGAGCCGCAACAGGACTTTCTCGACGGCAAGGCCTGTCAGGTTGGCGGTGTATTCCAGGTGCAGGTGTGGCATGAAGGGCTCCAAATTTATTGTAGGATGTTTCGCAGGTATACCATGCGAGTCAGGCCTGGGTCGCCAACCCTCGATCACTCATGAAGGCCTCAAGCCGCGAACGCACCCAGCGTTCAGCCGGGTCAGTGTCCACATGACTGAGCCAGACCATCGACAAATCCAGGGTCGGCGTCTCGAACGGAAACGGCTCACAGAACAGGTGGCCCGACACCGCCATGGCTTCGGCGGTGTAGTCCGGCAGGCTGGCGATCAGGTCAGTGCCGGCGAGCAACGCCGGCAATGCGCTGTACTGCGGCACCGACAACACCACGTGGCGTTTGCGGCCGATTTCCGCCAGCCATTCATCGGCAAACCCCGACACGTTGGCGGTGTGGGACACCAGCACATGGGGCCGCGAGCAATATTCATCGAGGGTCAGCGGTGTGTCAGAGGCATCGGCGCGCAGCAAGCGCGGGCGGATATGGCGCAGCAGCTTGCGCTTGGCATTCGCCGGCAAGCCACGGGTCTGGGTGATGCCGACGGTGATATCACCAGAGGCCAGCAGGTCCGGAATGCGCCAGTAGTCCACATGCTGCACCACAAACACCACTTGCGGCGCTTCCTGGCGCAACGCGCGTAGCAACGGTGGCAGCAGGCCGAACTCGACATCGTCGGACAGGCCGATGCGAAAGGTCATGGTGCTGATGGACGGGTCGAAATCGTGGGTCAGGCTCAGGGCCGATGACAATGAATCCAGGGCCGGCGACAGGTGCTGGATGATTTCCTCGGCGCGCGCGGTGGGCTCCATGCGGTGGCCGACACGAATGAACAGTGGGTCGTTGAATAAGGTGCGCAAGCGGTTGAGGGCCGAGCTGATGGTCGGCTGGCCGAGAAACAGCTTCTCCGCCACCCGCGTCACGTTGCGCTCGAGCATCAGCGCTTCGAACACCACCATCAGGTTGATGTCGGCCTTGCGTAATTCATTGCGATTCATCGGCGCCTGCCCCTTTCCCCAAGACAAGCCGCAGTTTAGAAAGCGCGGGGGCCTGCGTCTATGTGCACACTGTTCATCCAGCCGCTTTGCGGCTATAAAACAGCTCTCCAAGGTCGCAGGAACACTACCGTGCTGGTCATTCTCGCCTCGGCCATTGTATTGGCCGGGTTTTGTATCTGGGTCATCCAGCTGATTGCCAACCCCACCGCCCGCACACTGCTGCGGGTGTTTGTCGGCCTGTGCCTGGCGGCGATGGTGGCGTATGGGGTGCTGGCGTCGGGCTTTCCTATTTCGTTGCTGGTTTCATGATTGCCTGTGGCGCAGGCGCCTGCTCCTGGCCCTGACGTAAACGCAAGGCTGCCAATGCCGCGATCACCAACACCACCGCAATCACTTTCAAGCCGTTCATCGCGTTGCCGGTGCTCATCTCGATCGCCCCCATCACCGACGGCCCGACAAACCCGCCCAACAGCCCACAGGCGTTGACGAAACCCAGCCCGCCCGCCAGCGCAACGCCTTTGAGGCGCGAGGCCGGGTACAAAAAGATGATCGACTGCACCACAAAGAACATCACCGCCGAGAGGCAAAAGCCCAGCAAACTGAACACCGGCCCCGACATCGAGGCAATGCCCAGGCCCAACGCCATGGTCAACAGCCCTGTGACTAACAAGCGACGGCAACGCCCGGGCGTGGTGGCAAAACGCGGAATCAATACCGCGCCGAGAGCCGCCGCGATCCAGGGCAATGAGGTCAGCAAGCCGACGCTCATGGTGCTCAGTTCGCCGTACTTGCTGATGATGCTCGGCAGGAAAAAAATCACCGTGTAGATGGTGATCTGATGGCAAAAGTACACAAAGATCGCCAGCAGAATTTGCGGGGTCAGCCAGTTTTTCAACGAGTGCCCGCCCTCGCCCGCGCCCTCTTCGGTTTCCAGGGCGATGCGCTGTTCGATCCCATGCGCTTCCTCGGCCGACAGCCACGGCGCCTTGCTCGGACGGTCCGGCAGTTTGCGCCAGACCACCCAGGCAAAAGCCACCGCCGGCAAACCTTCCAGCAGGAACATCCACTGCCAGCCGTGCCAGCCGAGCAGACCGTCCATGCGCATCAACGCCGCGCCTACCGGGCCGCCGATGATGTTGGCGAAGCACACGCCGAGCAGGAAGTAACCGGTGGCACGCGCCCGTTGTTCACGGTTGAACCAGTAGGTGAGGTAGAGCATGACACCGGGAAACAGACCGGCTTCGGCAATGCCCAGCAACAGGCGCAGCACGTAGAACGAGGTCTCGCCCTGCACAAAGGCCATCGCCGCCGAGATCAGGCCCCAGGTCACCATGATCCGGGCGATCCAAAACCGCGCGCCGACCTTGTGCATGATCAGGTTGCTGGGGATTTCCGACAGCGCATAGGTCAGGAAAAACAGCCCCGCGCCCAATCCGTATGCAGCGGCGCAAATGCCCAGGTCGACATCCAGGTGATGCTTGGCCAGGGCGATGTTGGTGCGGTCCAGAAAGCTCAAAATGTAGGCGATGATCAGCAAGGGCATCAGCTTGACGAACATCAGTTTGTTTAACGCCTGCGGCTCGCGGGCGGGGATGGCGATAGTCATCGGCAATTCCTCTTGGCGCCCCGCCAGCCGGGCTGGGGGGCGCATCAGTGTTGTTCTAGGAGTCGAGTTGCACAGCCAACGCCGGCGGGCGATGTGAAAACAGCTGCAGCAGCGCGCCGCCGAGGGCGCAGCCGGCCATCACGAAAAAGCACACGGTGTAGCCATGCAGCGTGGTCCAGCCGCCGCCCATGGCGATCAGGCTGCCCATCAGCACCGGCGCCAGGCCGCCACCGATAAACATCGCAGTGGTGATGATGCCATTGGCGGTGGAGGTCGCAGACGGCTCGGCAGAGTCGCAGGCCACGGCGTAGTAGATCGGCCACACCGCATTCGCCACCAGGCCGAACAGCAGTTGCACCACGATGATCAAGGTCAGCGTATTGGCGAAGTAGAACGCACCGACACTCGCCGCCATCCACAGCCCGCAGATGATCAGGGTGGTGCGCCGGCCAATGATGTCCGACAGCGACGGCCACACCAACTGCCCGAGAATGCCGGTGAGGGTGAACACCACGCTCATCCCCGCCGACTCCGCCAGCGACAGCCCGGCGATGTTGTAAAGGTAGGCCGGCAGTACAATGTTCACGCCCATGTACACCACTTGCGTGAGCATCGTATTACCGGCGGTAAGGGCGATATTGCGGTTGCGCAAGGTGGCGATAAACGTACGCCAGGCCTCGCCTTTGACTTGGCTGGCCGGTGCGCTGTCGGGCGGGGTCATGCCTTTGGCGGCGATGTCGACGTACAGCGCCGTGATGCGCTCGGCCGTCGAATAACGCGCCCAGAAAATCATCAGCGGCAGCGCCACCACGAAGGCGAAGAAGAACACGTAACGCCAGTTGTCCTCACCAAACACGGTGATGACAAAACTCGCGACAATGCCACTGAGCATGGCGCCAATCGGGTAGCCCGTATGGTGCGCGCCCAGAGCAAACCCGCGACGCTCCACCGGCCACCATTCGGCGGTGTTGCTCACCCCGACCGGCTCGCCCCAACCGGCGCCGAGGTTGACGCCGACGCGCAGGGCAATAAAGGTCGCGAGGTTACCGCTCAAGGCTTTGAAGCCGGACAGAAACGAAATCGCGGTGTAACCCAGCACCAACGGCACTTGGAAGCGCGCACGTTTCCAGCCGCCGCCATAACGGTCGCTCCACATGGAGCCGGGGATATCCAACAGCGCCAGCGCGAGCATGACCACCGTGGCCACGGTGCCCCATTGGTCGGCGGACAAATCGAAATGCTTGGAGATGGTCGGCCCCAGGCGCAACACGATCTCACGGTCGTAGGCGTTGAGGATCCAGATCATCCAACAGACCAGCAGCGACACCCAGGAATGCCGGTGAATGCTGCGCAGCGACGCTTTTTTTATAGTTGCCATGGGCCTCTCCAGGCGCGCGAAGGCGCGCACTGACACAAGGTTGCGAAGGAATATGCCTTATTGAAAAAACGCGCTAGCTGGCGAACCTTCGCTCAGCTATTCCTTGCACGCCCAACCCGGTAATGGCGAACAGCGCACCGCGCTGCTGGCCGTCTGCCGGGAAACGCGGCAGCGGCGGCTTGGCCATGGAGGTCACAAACAGGGTGTCGAGATTCGGCCCGCCGAAGGTCAGGCTGGTGACCTTTTTCACTGGCATCGGGATGATGCGGTCGACCTGGCCATCGGGGGTGTAGCGCACCAGTTTTCCGGCGTAGACCAGCGCTTGCCACAGACAGCCTTCGGCATCCACGGTGCAGCCATCGGCGGCGCCACCCGTGCGGGTGTCGACGTTGGCAAAGGTGCGGCGGTTGCTCACGTTGCCGGTGGTGAGGTCGTAGTCGTAAGCCCAGATATCGCCGGACCAGGTGTCGCAGAAGTAGAAGGTTTCACCCGACGGGCTCCAGCACGGGCCGTTGGACACGATGATGCCTTCGTCCAGGGTGTGCAGGCTCAGGTCGGCATCGAGCCGGTAGAGCTTGGCACTGGCGCTGTCCTCCAGCGTGTCCATCGAACCGAAGATGAAGCGGCCCTGGCGGTCGACCTTACCGTCGTTGAGGCGGTTGTTTGGCAACTGCGGTTCCGGGTCGATGATCAGGTTGAGCTCGCCGCTGTTGAGGTCGAGGGTGTGCACGCCGTTTTGCAGGGCGACGATGGCACTCTCACCGTTGTGGCGCAGGGCCATGGAGCCGATTTTCTGGCCCACCTCCCAGGCACGCAATTCACGGCCGTCGTCGGTGCAGCGCAGGATGCGGCCGTCGGCGCTGTCGATCCAGTACAAACGTTGTTGCTCGACGTCCCACACCGGGCCTTCGCCCAGGGTGGTCTTGACGTCGACAAGCACTTCGATACGCATGGTGTGATCCCCTTATTGTTGTTGTGCGGGATACAGGCCGCGCTTTGCCGCGGCCCTGTGTGTGTGTTTAGAAGTTGACCTGGTCGCGCCCCTTGAGCCCAAGAATTTCCCGCGCTTCGTCCGGCGTGGCGACGCGATGCCCCAGGGCTTCGATCACCGTACGAATGCGCCGTACCTGGTCGGCATTCGACGCCGCCAGTTTTCCCGGACCGTCCCACAGTGAATCTTCCAGGCCAACCCGCGCATTGCTGCCCATGGACAAGCCCATGGTCGCCAACGGAATCTGCCCACGTCCGGCGCCGAGGATCGACCACACGTAGTCGTCGCCAAACAGGCGGTCGGCGGTACGTCGCATGTGCGCCAGATCTTCCGGGTGCCCGCCGATGCCACCGCGCAGGCCGAACACCGACTGGATAAACAAGGGTGGCTTGAGCAAGCCGCGCTCCAGGAAATGGGCAGCGGTGTAGAGGTGACCGATGTCGTAGCACTCGATCTCAAAACGGGTGCGGTTCTCGGCGCAGGCGTTGAGAATGTGAGTGATGTCGCGGAAGGTATTGCGGAAGATCCGGTCGTCACTTTCTTCCAGGTATGGCCTTTCCCAATCGTGCTTGAAGTCAGTAAAGCGGTTGAGCATTTCGTACAGCCCGAAGTTCATCGAGCCCATGTTCAGCGAGGCCAATTCCGGCTTGAACTGCATCACCGGTTGCAGGCGTTCTTCCACGCCCATGGTCGGTGCGCCACCCGTGGTGATGTTGATCACTACTTCGCTGGCGGCTTTGATTTGCGGCAGGAATTCGGTGAACAGTGCGGGGTCCTGGCTCGGACGGCCGTCGTTCGGGTCACGGGCATGCAGGTGAACAATCGCAGCGCCGGCTTCAGCGGCACCGATGGCGGCATCGGCAATTTCCTGCGCAGTAATCGGCAAATGCGGTGACATCGACGGCGTATGAATCGCGCCGGTGACAGCGCAGGTAATGATGACAGGACGTTTTTTGGACATGACGATTCTCCGACTTTTATTCTTATGAAAAAAATCCTGGGTAAAGCGCGAGGTGTTCTTCCGTGACTTACAGGTACTCGACGTTTCCGTCGACGCTGATCGCCTGGCCGGTCACGTTGCGCGCGGCGGGTGAACAGAGAAACAACGCCATGGCGGCCACGTCTTCGGCGGTGACCATGCGCTTGAGGGAAATCTTGTTGAGGTATTCCTGACGCATCTCGGCTTCGGGCACACCGACCTGCTCGGCACGGGCGCGGATCACGCCGTCCATGCGCGGGCCTTCGACGATGCCAGGCAGCAAGGCGTTGACGCGGATGTCGCTCTCGCCCAACTCCGAGGCCAGGGATTTCATCAAACCGACAATCGCCCATTTGGTCGCCGCATACGGGGTACGCCACGCGTAGCCCAAACGCCCCGCCACCGAGGCGATATGCAGCAGATGGCCGTGGGGCGACGCCTTGAGCATCGGTACCGCGTGGTGGGCAAAGCGGTATTGCGCGGTGAGATTGATGTTGATAGTGGCTTGCCACTCGGCGTCGCTGATGGCATCGATCCCGCCAGTAGGCCCGGCGATTCCGGCGTTGTTGACCAGCACATCGAGGCCGCCGAAATGCTCGTGCTGCACCTTGAACACCGCCTCGATCTGCGCGGCATCGCTGACGTCGGCACGGGTGCCGACCGTGCCAGGGTATTTGTCGCGAAACGCTGCCAGGGCGGGCTCGCTCACATCACACACATGCACCTGGGCACCGGCTTCGAGATAGGCCGCCGCCAGCACTTCACCAATGCCGGCAGCCCCACCGGAAATCAACACACGTAACCCAGGATAGGGCTGCAGCCGTTGTAGGACACTCATGCACGTTTACCTCCTGAAACAGACGACCGCGAACGGTCGTTCTTGACGAGCAGGCGCGCCAGGGAATCGGCGGCCTGCATGATGTCATCGGTCACCGCCGCGCGCGCGCCAGCGCCATCACGGGCAGCCAGCGCTTCGACGATGCGCGTGTGCGCCTCCATCGAGCGTTGCAGGTGAGCTTTATCCGGGGCGACCAGCGCAAAGCACGGGCCCATGTGCAGCCAGAAGTTTTCCACGGCGGCCATGGTCAACTCGGCCTGGGCCACGGCATAGATACGCCGGTGAAACGCAAAGTTGGTCCACAGGTAGCGGGACACATCGACTTCGTCGGCGGCGTGCTGCATCTGTTGGCAGAGGTCGGTGATTTCGTCGAGGTCGGCTTTTTGCAGGAGCAGCACGGCCTTTTCGGCCAGTAAACCTTCAAGGGCGACCCGTGTATCACGAATTTCACGCAGACGTTCTACCGTCATCAGGCGTACGCGCAGACGGGAGGTTTCGGTGACTTCAAAGGCGTTTTCGGCGCTGAGGCGTTGCAGGGCTTCACGCACCGGCATCGGGCTGGAACCGAGGGCTTCGGCGAGGCCGCGGATGGTGAGTTTCTGGCCTGGCTGAAAACGGCCACTCATCAGTGCTTCGCGGATCTGGCGATAGACCTGGTCTTGCAAAGTATCGCGGGACACCTGGCGCAGGGTGGGCAGGAGGAGCGGACTGTCTGTCATGAGGCAAAACCTGTGTTGTCGTTCTTATGGCCCCAATATGTGATCACAAATCAAATATGTCAAATAGTTTCCCGGCTTCATAGGTGCGCTACGACATTTGGACTGCGCTGCGGATTGATAGCTAACAAACATCAATCCATCCAAATTTGTTACTTTTCATTTCTAAATGTGTCAGCCACTATCCTCGGTCATAGGCGAATCAAGCACTTTAAAAAGACCGCTGGAGACACAAAACCATGACTAGCCCTAACCGGCCCGAATCTGCCCATTCTAAAGTTCGCGCGGTTTTTCGCGTTACCTCGGGTAACTTCCTCGAACAGTTCGACTTCTTTCTGTTCGGTTTCTACGCCACTTACATTGCTGCCGCGTTCTTCCCTGCCGCTAATGAGTTTGCGTCATTAATGATGACCTTCGCCGTATTCGGCGCAGGCTTCCTGATGCGTCCGTTGGGCGCAATCATCCTGGGCGCCTACATCGATGACGTCGGGCGCCGCAAAGGGCTGATCGTGACCCTGTCGATCATGGCCAGCGGCACGCTGCTGATCGTGTTGGTGCCCGGTTATCACACCATTGGCCTGTGGGCACCTTTGTTGGTCTTGCTGGGCCGTTTGCTGCAAGGCTTCTCGGCCGGCGCGGAACTGGGCGGCGTGTCGGTGTACCTGTCCGAAATGGCAACGCCAGGACGCAAGGGCTTCTACACCAGCTGGCAGTCGGGCAGCCAACAGATCTCCATCGTGATCGCCGCCGCATTGGGTTATGGCCTGAACGTGTGGATGGAGCCCGCTGTGGTCGCCGATTGGGGCTGGCGCATTCCGTTCGCCATCGGCTGCGTGATCATCCCGTTCATCTTCATCCTGCGTCGCAACCTGCAGGAAACTGAAGAGTTCGCCAATCGCAAGCACCGTCCAACCCTGCGCGAAGTGCTGGCGACCCTGGTGAAGAACTGGACCGTGGTGATCGGTGGCATGCTGATGGTGGCCATGACCACGACGGCGTTCTACCTGATCACCGTGTACGCGCCGACGTTCGGCAAGACCGTGCTGCAACTGAGCACCTCCGACGCCCTGCTGGTGACCTTGTTGGTGGCGGTGTCGAACTTTATCTGGCTGCCGATCGGCGGCACCTTGAGCGACCGTTTCGGCCGCAAGCCGGTGCTGATCGCCATGACTGTACTGACCGTTCTGACGGCATATACAGCATTGTCCTACGTCGTGAACGCACCCAGCTTCGCGCACATGCTGGAAACCCTGCTGTGGTTCTCCTTCCTCTACGGCATGTACAACGGGGCCATGATCCCGGCCCTCACTGAAATCATGCCGGTGGAAGTGCGCGTGGCGGGTTTCTCCCTGGCCTATAGCCTGGCGACGGCGATTTTTGGTGGGTTCACCCCAGCGATCTCCACGTGGTTCATTCACATCACTGGCGATAAAGCGTCGCCCGCCTACTGGATGATGTTTGCTGCGGCGTGTGCGCTGTGCTCGACCCTGGCGCTGTATCGCCACGCCAACGCCCGTGGGCAGGTGATGCAAGAGGCTGCACAATGAAGCCACTGCTCAACACCTTGGCGGCGGTGGCTCTCAGCGCGATGGCGCTGACGGCCCAAGCCAAAGCGCTGCTTCAATATTTGTCATCGCCTCAGGCGCAACCCGTGGTGCAATCCACCGGACTGGACCCGGTGTCACGCTGACCGAAACGGCATCTCCCGCACCCACCGCTCCAACTCCAGCGCCGCTGGCGGCAAGGTCCGCCCGCGGCGTTTTATCAAGCCCATATTACGCATCACCTGCGGCAATACCAGCCCGATCATCGTGGGCGCGTGGGCGCTACGTTGCAGGGGGACCGATGACTTTGCCGCTATCACCTTGCTACAAATATAAAGTCATACATATCAGTGGGTTATTGGGTTTCTGCGGCCACGCAATCGTTGAAATGGGTCAATACTTGCGACCTGACCTACACAACGGGAGACGTACACACTCATGGAAACCCATCACTTCTGGATAGACGACGAGTCGCCGGATATCGGCATCGATCAGTTGCTTCTTGCATCACGTCAATGGTCCAGTAGGATTGAATCCTACCCAACCTCGGCGGACTTCCAAATGCGCTCGACCCAGCGTCAGCGAAAAGACACGGGGAAAACGTGAGCTACACGGTCGTCTTTTCGCCTCAAGCCTTGGCGCAACTCGACGCCCTTGAAGACTGTGTCAGCGATGCCGCGCCCCCCTCTACTGCTGCGCGCTTTATCGACAATCTCATCGGCTACTGCGAAAGGCTTTCCCTGTTTCCCTTGCGTGGCACTTGCCGTGACGACCTGCTACCCGAGTTGCGCATCACTCACTGTCGACGCACCACCGTCATCGCGTTCATGGTAGGGCCCGATTCCGAAACGGTGTCGATACCGGGTGTGTTTTACGGTGGCAAAGACTACACGGCAATGTTGCAAAGCGATTGGGGTTAGCCCCGACAACAAGGGTGATCATTGTGCCGACCGGTCGAGGGAGTTATCTGCTGGCCGAAGGCGGGAGGAACCGGGTGTTGGAATGGGTGCCCGATGCTCACACGCCTTCACCGTAAATCGCGCTATAGCTGAAAACGCGCCACCGCCTCGCTCAACGAAACTGCCAACTGCGCCAGCTCGCGACTCGCCCCATTGATCTGCCCGGCGCCGGATGAGGACTGCGCCGACAAGTCGCGAATGTTGACGATGTTGCGGTCGACTTCCTTGGCAACCTGAGCCTGCTCTTCTGCGGCGCTGGCAATGACTAGGTTACGTTGGTGAATCTGGTCGATGGAGTCGGTGATCTGACTCAACGCGCCTCCCGCACCTTCAGCCATGGTCAAGGTAGCGGCAGCGCGCTGGGTACTGGACTGCATTGATGTCAACGCATGGTCAGACCCCGTGCGCATCGCGGTCACCATCTGATCGATCTCCAGCGTCGACTGCTGCGTACGGTGTGCCAGTGCACGCACTTCGTCAGCCACGACCGCAAAGCCACGTCCGGACTCACCGGCCCGGGCAGCCTCGATGGCGGCATTGAGGGCCAATAGGTTGGTCTGTTCGGCAATGGAGCGAATCACGTCGAGCACTTTGCCGATATCACGCGATTGTTCAGCGAGGGTCTGCACCAGCGTCGAGGTTTCACCAATATTTGTGCTCAGGGCCTGAATGGCGCTGACGGTTTCGCCGACACGGTGCTGGCCTTCGCGCGCCGTTTCATTAGAGAGGCGGGTGGACTCTGAGGTGGAAACCGCATTGCGCGCTTCTTCATCCGCCGCCGAGGTCATCTCGTTGACGGCGGTGGCGGCTTGCTCTATTTCAGCGGTCTGTTTTTGCAGGCTGCGGCTGCTTTGATCAGTGATGCCATTCAGGTCGGTGGCGGACGATGCCATCTGCCCCGCCGACTGACGGATCAGTTGTAAGGTCCCGCGCAGGTTGGCTTGCATGGTCTTGAGTGCTACAAGCAGGCGGGTCACTTCGTCGTCACCGGTAACAGCCACCGTTTGGGTCAGGTCGCCATGGGCCACGTTTTCTGCTGCCCGCACCGCATGGCTCAGCGGGCCGACAATACTGCGCGTCAGCAACCACGCCAGCGCCACTGTGCTCAACGCCGCCAGGAGCACGAAGCCGAACACCATGGTGCGCGAGCGACCGTACTGCGCCTCGGCCACCTGTCCCTGCTGGTTGATCTGCGCGTTGTAGCAGTCGGCCAGGGCATTGAGCTGCGCACCGGAGCCATCAATCACCGTTTTCATGTCCACCAGCAGCAGCTTGTTGAGTTCGGCGCCCTGCTGCTTGTCGGCAAGGACGAAAGATTGGGCCAGGCCCTGCTGGTAAAGGCGCAGCGAAACCTGGAACTGGTCATAGAGCGAGCGTACCTCAGGGGTGTCGATCACCGCCTCGAGGTCAGCCAGCCTTTTGACCAGGTCCTGGCTGCGGGTGTCCATCTGGCTGCGGTATTGTGGAAGGCTTGCGGGATTCGGATCCAACGCCATGCGCAAAGAGATTGTACGAATGCGCGGACGGATCGTGGCGCCCTCTTCAAGCCCGGAAGAAGTGCGTCGGTTGGTGATTGCCGGGTTTGGCTTGGGCTGTTTGCCGATTCATGTGGTGGCAGAGGATGTGAAGAACGGGCTGCTGTGGCGGCTGCCGCCGGATGAGGGGATCGCGGACGTGGACATTCATTTGCTGTGGAATCGGGAACAGAAGATGAGTCGGGCGCAAACGGTGTTTATCGAGAGCCTGTCAGAACGGCTTGGGCGATGACTGAGGCCCGGTAGCCGATTCGGCTACCGGGCCTTTCCTATCTAGCGGGGGTGACTTAGCTTCCGCGCTCCTTGTTCGCTTGAGACAGAACCGAGGCGGCAAGCGCTTTGGTATCTTCGCTGTATTTATCGCTGCCCAGCACCTTTCCAGCTTTCTGCTCCATCTCTGCACTCGTCTGCTTGTCGGTGCCTTTTTGGGCTAAAGCTGAAGCGGCGAGGCTTTTGGCAATGGTTGAGGCGCTTTGGCTGGAGAGCACTTCCGCCGCCAACGTCGCGATCTTGCCGGTGGTTTCTTTCGTATTTTTGTTCACGATGCAGTTCCTTTGCGGTTGGAGGCGCCCGATCTCGAGCGCTACCACAAAGTAATAAGTTGCCGGGAGTACCGCAATGCGCTGCTCGTAGGCAGCATTTTGAAAGCCTGTACGAAAGGTGCATTGAACGTGTAGTGCGTGCTAGAGCGTCGTATCGATTGCACTGATGATTACTATCGAAACGAGCGCCTGCCCGATTTTCAACACTGATTCCTATAATCGCCTCCAAATTACCTCCCCCTCGCCTGGCTTCAGGCGACGCTCATCCTGGAACCCAACCATGCCAAGTGCCAGCCAGGCCCCTCGCGGCCTTCCCGAACATAATCAACAAAGTGTCAAACAGCAGTGGTTGGCAATTCTCTCGGTTGCCGTGGGCGCGTTCGCCTTGGTCACCAGTGAGTTTCTGCCCGTGGGCGTGCTCAACGACGTCGCCAGCGACCTCGGCATCACTGCCGGCCACGCAGGCCTGATGGTCACCCTGCCTGGCATCATGGCCGCCCTCGCCGCCCCCCTGCTGTCGGTGATCATTGGCACCATGGACCGTCGCTATCTGCTGATCGGCCTGACGTTGGTCATGATTATCGCCAACTCAGTCGTGGCCTTCGCCAGTGACTTCAGCCTGCTGCTGTTCGGCCGCGTCTTGCTGGGTATCAGCATCGGCGGTTTCTGGGCGACGGCCATTGCCCTCAGCGGCCGCCTGGCCCCCAAGGGTGTGGGCGTAGCGAAAGCCACATCGATCATCATGATGGGGGTGACACTGGCCACCGTACTGGGCGTGCCCGTAGGGACCTGGCTCAGCGGCCTGATGGGCTGGCGCATGACCTTCCTGGTCACCGCGCTGTTGGGCATACCGGTGGTCCTGGCGCAGGTCTTCCTGCTACCCCGGCTCAACCCGGAAAAGGCCATTCAAGTCAGTGACCTGCCGGCGTTGTTTATCAACCCACGGGCTCGGGTCGGACTGATCGCCGTATTGCTGATCGGCCTGGCGCACTTTGCCGCGTATACCTATGTCGCACCTTTCTTCAAAAACAGCGCCGGCTTCGATGGCCCGACGATTGGCTCGCTGCTGCTGATGTTTGGTGTGGCAGGGGTCGCGGGTAACATTTTCGCCGGCTTCGCCGCCAACCGCAGCGTGCGCTACACCCTGCTGCTGGTCGCGCTGATGATCGGCACCAGCACCGCGCTGTTCCCCCACTTCGCCACCGGTTTGACCGGCGCAGCGATGCTCATTGCGCTCTGGGGTTTCGCCTTTGGCGCCTTCCCGGCCTGCGCCAGTATCTGGATGTTTGTGGTCGCGCCCAAGGATGTGGAACGCGGCATGCCGCTGTTCGTCGCCTTGTTCCAGGTGATCATTGCCTTGGGCTCGTTCTTTGGCGGGCGGATCGTCGATCAGATGGGCAGTTCAGTGTTGTTAAGCCTGGCTACGGCGTTGGTGGGATGTGGGTTTGTCACAGTGTTGGTGCTGGGGCGTAATGTGAGTAACAGCCTCGCGGCCCAACCTGCCTGACCAGACCAGTCCCCATTAAAAAGCCTGCTGAGCATTGAGTTCAGCAGGCTTTTTCAATGGTCGGGTACAAAACGAATTCAGTAACCCGCCGCATCCTCGAGCTTGCCACTGACAATGCTCACCCCCGAGCTTGTGCCTAGGCGGGTGGCGCCGGCTTCGATCATGCAGACTGCAGCCGCATAGTCGCGCACCCCACCTGACGCCTTGACCCCCATCTGCGGGCCGACGACGCGGCGCATCAGGGCGATGTCTTCAGCGGTGGCGCCACCGCGGCTGAAGCCCGTCGACGTCTTGACGAAAGCCACGCCCAATTCACGGCAGATTTCGCAGGCCCGGATCTTTTGCTCCTCGTCCAACAGGCAGGTTTCGAGAATCACTTTCAGCGGCACCGCACCACAAGCTTGATGCACGGCGGCGATATCGTCGCGCACTGTATCCAGGCGCCCTTCGCGCAGGGCGCCGATATTGAGCACCATATCGATCTCTCCCGCGCCCACGGCAATTGCCTGTTGGGCTTCGAAGGCTTTACTCTCGCTCAGCCCCGCACCCAATGGGAACCCGATCACTGCGCAGACTTTAACCTTCTGCCCTGCAAGCAATTGAGCGGCAAAAGGCACCTGGCCCGAGTTCACGCACACGGAATAGAACCCATATTCCTGCGCTTCTTTGCATAACGCTGCAATTTGCTCCCGCGTCGCGTCGGGCGCCAGTAAGGTGTGATCGATAAACGGTGCAAGTGCTGCGGGTGTGATTGAGGTCATGAAATCCGTTCCTGGTGAAGGGGCACGATGGGCGAATATGTTAGAAGACGCGCCCAGCAAATGTTAATATAATACCAATAAATGATGTAATTACAACATAACTGGCCGATCGGAATACCTGTGGAAAGCAAACAATCAGAACGCAGCAAACTGATCCAACAAGCCCTGCAGGACCAAAAGGCGATCCATCTGCGGGAGATGGCCGCGTTGCTGGAAGTCTCGGAAATGACCCTGCGCCGGGATCTCAACCGCTACCCGGACAAGTTCCATTTACTCGGCGGGCATATCACGCTCGCATTCGACCCGGAAGGCGCGCCCGACTACAAAGTCACGGAGCAAGGCACTCGGCATGTGGAAGAGAAACGCCGCATCGGCAAGCTCGCGGCCGCGGTTATCAAGCGCGGCGACACGGTATTCTTCGACTGCGGTACCACGGTGCCCTTTGTGATTGATTTCATCCCCGATGAACTTGAGTTCACCGCGGTTTGCAACTCGCTCAACGTGTTGCTCAAGCTGGCGCAAAAACCCAACTGCACGATCGTCCTGTGTGGCGGCACCTTCCATCGCAAGAACCAAGTGTTCGACCATGCCAACGAGAGCAGCATCCTCGACAACGTGCGCTTGACCTGGGCATTCATCTCGGCCGCAGGCGTCAGCGAAACCTTCGGCGTGACCTGCTTCAACTTCAATGAAGTAGCGGTCAAACAGAAGGTCTTGCGCCAGGCCCAGCACCGCATGCTGCTGGCCGACCACAGCAAGTTCGACGTCGTGCGCACCGCGCATTTCGCCACCCTGGAACAATTCAACGTGGTGGTCTCCGATAAGAAGTTGCCCAAACCATACCGTGAGCTGATCACGCAATACGGCGCGCAATGGGTGGTGTGAACCTCCCTCGCCACGCCTCATCAGCCGCCCAATTCATCCCGTAGGCGGCAACGTTCTTCAGCCGACAAATAACCGGTGCTCACGCTGAACAGCGCACGTTGCCCGCCGGCCAATGAGCGCACA
Source organism: Pseudomonas sp. RA_15y_Pfl1_P11 (assembly GCF_963970975.1). NCBI lineage: Bacteria > Pseudomonadati > Pseudomonadota > Gammaproteobacteria > Pseudomonadales > Pseudomonadaceae > Pseudomonas > Pseudomonas sp. RA_15y_Pfl1_P11. Next base: position 47,007 of record NZ_CAXAOY010000001.1, on the reverse strand, counting down.
TTGCCTTTGTTTTTTTCCGCCAGGTAGCCCTCGGGTTCGCAGGTAGAGGGCAAGACGAATGCGGCGACACCTTGGTCGGCGTTATGCAGGATCCAGCGGGTGGCATGGGAGAACTGATCGGGCCGATAGCGGGTGTAAAACGCCGAACCTTCGGGATGGTCCAGTAGAAAATGCGCATGACCTGCAGCATCGCCGGGCACCTCTTCGAAGAAACAGACAATTTCCGGATCATGCAGCGCGGGGCTGTCCAGGGTGTTCAAGCGCAAGGGGTCCTGGCTCAACTCAGCCATATAGGCCGACCACTCGGGAGTTGGCTTGACGTGGGCCGGCACGCTGCTGCGAACCCGGACACGGGCGCCGGCCAAGGGCTCGACCAGGCTGGCGCCGGGAATGTAGGCGTAGTTCATGTGGGCCATATACATCAGTTCCATGGCCTTGCCCGCAAGATTGGTGACCGCCATGCCAATATCAAATACCCCCGAGCCGACACGCAGGGTCAGCGTGGGTGTGGCCCGATAGTGGTCGCCAAACCCCTGCACATACTCGTAGTCACCACCTAGGCGCAGGTAAAGGCCAGCGGCGTCTTCCCCCACTTCCAGCCAGGCGGCGTCCATCGGCGCGCAGGGCATTTCGCCGTGCAGCGGGTGGTCGTCGGCCGGGGCCGGGCAACCGTTGCGCAGCAGCCCGGCGTGGAACATAAAACAGCCGTAGGTGCCGATCACCGTCGAACTGGGCTTGGGCTGGCGAAACATATTGCGCATGGTCAGCTCGCAACCGTCGAAGGTCGCGGACCAGATCATCTGCCCCTGGTAAGGCAAGGCCACTACGCGTCCGCGGGCATTTTCCAACGCCAGCGCCTTGACCCCACTGGGGTAGGTCCAGGCCAGCACGCGAAAATCGGCCGATTGCAGCAGGGTCTTTTCGACGCCGCTGAACTGCTCGGGAGACAAGGCCAGCGTGAAGGTTTTCATGAGGCCACCACAGCGCCAGCCCGAGGCTGCGCGGCGCGACTGTGACGCATGCAGGAATAGGCGTAGGCCACAATCACCACAAAACACAGCAGGGGCACGCTGTAGGCCAACTGCATATTGCCGTGAGTGGCATCTGACAGCAGGCCTTGGAACACCGGAATCACCCCGCCGCCGACGATGCTCATCACCAGCAGAGAACCGCCGACACTGGTGTCTTCGCCCAGTCCTTCAATCGTCAGGCCATAAATGGTCGGCCAGCACGGCCCGAGGAAAATGCTCACCGCGACCGCTGCGTACACCGCGCTGATATTCGGTACCAGGATGGTGTAGGCGAGCAAGGCAATTGTCAGCACGCCGTAGATGGCGAGGACCTTGGCAGGGTGCAGCTTGCGCATCAACAGATTGGCGACCATCTTGCCGACGAAATAAGCGGCAAAGGTCGTCAGCAGGAACCATGACGCGCTGCGCTCGTTCATCCCGCCCATCTGCATCGCCAGGCGAATGGTGAAGCTCCAAACACCCACCTGGGCACCCACATACAGAAACTGCGCCAGCACGCCGAAGGTAAAGCGCGGATTACGCGACAGGCGCGCCAGGCTCTGGCCGAGGCTGGGCTTTTTCACATCAGCCTTGACCTTGCCCCGGCACGCGGGGAAGCGGGTGATGGCGATGAGGATAAACATCAGCACCAGCACCGCGATCATCCACTTGTACGGCAGCAGGGTCGACTGGATCATTTCCAACTGTTGGATAGCCGCCTGAGAGGCGCTCATCTGGGTCAGTTGTTCGTGGGTCGCATCGGTGTCCTTGAACATCACGAAGCTGCCGACATACACCCCGGCCATGGCGCCGAACGGGTGGAAGGTCTGCGAGATGTTCAGGCGGCGGGTGCCGGTCTCCCGCGGGCCCATCAAGGTCGAGTAGGTGTTGCAGGCGGTTTCGAGAAACGAAAGCCCGCACGCGATCACAAACAGCGCCATCAGGAACATGCCGTAGGTGGCGCTGGATGCGGCAGGAAAGAACAGCGCGCAGCCCGCCATGTAGAGCATCAAACCCACCAGAATCGTGCTTTTATAACCGAAGCGACGGACCACCAAGGCCGCCGGAATCGCGACGAAAAAGTAGCCCAGGTAAAACGCCGACTGCACAAACGCGGTCTGGAAATCGCTGAGCAAAAAGGCTTTCTTGAAATGCGCGATCAGCACGTCATTCATGCTGGCCGCCGCCGCCCACAGGGCGAAAATACTGCACAGCAGCAAAAACGCGAACCAGGGCGTGCGATTGAGATAAAAACCATCGGCAGTTTGTTGGAGCGGGACTTTTGTCATTGTTATTCTCCGTGGGGTATACGGCGCGTCAGCCATACAGGGATGGCCAACATCGGTGATAGACGACTCAGGACGGGTCAAAAAACTCGGCGAACCGGGCAACGTCGGGGTAGGAACTCTGGGTGCCGAGGCCGGTGACCGAACAGGCGGAATACGCCACCGCCCGGGTCATGGCCGCACGCATATCGCCCTGCTGGGTCCAGTAGTGGGCGAAGCAACCGATAAAGGCATCACCAGCGCCGGTGGTGTCCCGGGCCTCGACCTCGCGCCCAGGCACATGGAACTCACCCTCCTCGCCCACATACAGCGCGCCATGCTCGCCGAGGGTGACGATAACGTGGCGGATACCCTGGGCGACCAACACCCGCGCGGCGAGTAACGCACTCTCAGGCCCCTCGACCGACTTGCCGGTGATCAGTGACAGTTCGCTTTCATTGGGAATGAAAAAATCCAGCTGCGCCAGATGCTCGCGGCTCAAACCCGCGACCGCAGGGGCCGGGTTGAGCAACACCGGAATGCCGTGCCGTTTGGCAAACTCGATGGCGTAGTAGACGGTTGCCAAGTCGATTTCCAACTGCAGGACGATGAGGCTGCATTCGCGTAAAGCCGCGTCCGCGGCGTCGATATCAGCCGGCTTCAAGTGCGCGTTGGCGCCTTTGACGATGAGGATGCTGTTGTGGGAATCGCTCTGCACAAAGATTGGCGCCACGCCGCTGGACACCCCCGGCACCCGCGTGACGTAGCGCGAGTCGATGGCATGGCGTTGAAAATTGGCCAGGGTGTTATCGGCAAACATGTCATCGCCCAACTTGGTCAGCATCAACACTTCGCTGCCAAGCTTGGCCGCCGCCACTGCCTGGTTCGCCCCCTTGCCGCCGCAGCCCATGGCAAAGCTCGGAGCCTCAAGTGTCTCGCCCTGACGGGGCATTCGGTCGATATAGGTAACCAAATCCACCATGTTGCTACCGATGACCGCGATCTTATTCATGGATATCTTTACCTTGTGCACGCTGTGGCAGGCACCACAGCGTTATTATTTTTGTTATTTAAATAACATTTTCTGTGACTATTCAACCTATTTTTTGTGAATGCGGAAACGTTGGGCTGATGCGCTGATGAGAGGAAGCGCGAATTAACGGAGGGGACGACGCCGTGCGAAGGCGCTCGGTTCGTTCGAAGGCTTGGCTGATGTGTAAAAAACGACAGCGAACCTGACGGTTTAACGTTGAAAAAACAGTGCCCACGCAATGGCAGGCCGAAGGCGCTTAAGCGCCCTGGGGAGTAAATCACGGGAACATTCAGAAGGGAGGAGCAACTACTAAAACGCCTGCTGAACATTGAGTTCTGCAGGCTTTCTCTTCATCTGACTCAAGTGTCTGGGGTAGCGCTTGACTGACTCGCATCCTTAATCAGGATAAATGAACTGAACGCCAAAAAATCACCCAAATGCTGAATGATGATCGCAACGGTAATCGGCAATTGGAGGGGGTGATACTCGTGCACGGCGATATTGCGAAAACCGACCATGCTCTTCAGGTTGGTCAACAGGATGCTGCCCCATATCCAGCGCCGCTTCGCACGCACGTTGAATATTAAGAATCGCTGCGTCCTGATGGATGAAGTCAGTAGCGAAACTGGCAGGGTCCTTTGCGTACTCCTCGCGGGCGCAAGCGACACGGCGCTCAATGCTCGAGGCGTTGTTGATTAGCACATCATCGGCCATGCACTTTTCCGCCCTTCTGAATATCGGACAGCAGCCCCGCTCGTGCAGCGTCCAGCGCGGTTTTTTCACTGAGGATATAGCTCTCGAAAATACCCGCCTGACTGTCCTTGTTCCAGAGCCGTCGCCCTGTTGTTATGACTGGGTATCGCATGACGGTGTTACGGCCCATGATGCCATCTGATAAATGACCGTAGCAGGATTCATCTTGAAATTTCTGCCCCACACAAAAAACCCCCAACAACAATTAAGTTATCGGGGGTTTTCGTTATTCAATAATGGCGGAGAGATAGGACGATTTGGCGGAGAGAGTGACCCAAGCGGCGCTCTTCCAGAAAAGTCCATCAACGGCCAAAATGTCCACGCAACCCCTTGAATCGCTGAACATTGTAAAAACCACTCGCCTGACAGGGGCTTTCAACAACCACCCAAATAACCTAGGGTTTTGATAGTCAATTCGTGGGTCAAGATCACCATGAACTATCTTCGGCCTAACTGCTTTGTCGGTGTCCCGCACGAAAAAACCGGGCCTGTGCTGCGACGGCGTGGGATTTTACCTGCAAGTCACTAAGGCTGGCGTCAAATCTTGGTTGTTTCGTTACATGCGTAGTGGCAAGGCCAGAGGCATGGGTCTTGGACCGCTTCATACGGTCAGCCTGGCCGAAGCGCGAACCAAGGCACTCAACTGTAGAAGGAAGCTGCTCGACGGCATCGATCCTCTGGATGAGAAGCGCCACTTGGTGGCTACCAGGAAGGCCGACCAAGCCAATCAACTGTCCTTCGACGAGTGCGCGAAGAAGTACATCGCCGCCCACCGCAGCAGTTGGAAGAACGCCAAGCACGCCGCTCAATGGCAGAGCACGCTGGACGCCTACGCCAGCCCGGTGTTTGGCAGCCTGCCGGTGAGTACCCTCGACACGGGACTGGTCATGCAAGTGATTGAGCCGGTCTGGACGGTAAAGACTGAAACCGCATCGCGCGTGCGTGGTCGCATTGAGTCCGTGTTGGATTGGGCGACGGTTCGCGGCTATCGCAAAGGGGAGAACCCGGCGCGCTGGAAGGGCCACCTGGACCATCTGCTACCACGCAAATCCAAGATCCAGAAGGTCAAACACCACGCTGCCCTGCCCTATGAAGAGGCCAGCACGTTTGTTCATACCTTGCGCGCACTGGACGGTGTAGCGGCCAGGGCATTCGAGCTTCTGATCCTGACGGCGACTCGCACGAGCGAGACCATTGGTGCCTGCAAGGCCGAAGTTGATCTGGACGCCAAGGTCTGGACGATTCCGGCCGAGCGCATGAAGGTTCCGAAGGAGCACCGCATTCCGCTCTGCCCGCAGGCCATCAAGCTGCTCCGCCCTCTGATCAAGGATGCATCGAACAAGTCAGACTACCTTTTCCCCGGAAACAAAACCGGTACTCACCTCTCCAACATGGCCTTGCTTCAACTCCTGCGGCGGCTAGAACGTCCAGATCTCACCGCACACGGCTTTCGCTCCACCTTTCGGGACTGGGCCAGGGAGACGACCGACTACCCACGGGAAGTGGCAGAAGCCGCCCTTGCTCATACGATCAGGGACAAGACCGAGGCCGCCTATGCGCGGGGAGACCTTTTCGAGAAGCGTCGGATCATGATGGAGCATTGGAGCAGGTATCTGAATACACAATCAAAATGAGCTTCAGCCCATGCTGGCAGCGCAGACGTGAGCGTCAGCCGCTGGGTGAGTTGGCGATGCGGATCTCGGCCAGTGTCGTGGTGCTGGTGGTACCGCTGCTGATCTGGGCGTGGCGGGTGCGCAATCGTTACCAGCGTTTGCAGGTTGAGCGCCAGCATGAGGCGGCGGTGCAGGCCGATCCTTGCCTGCCGTATGTCGAGGCGCAGGAGCGAGCACTGGACCGCAGCCTGGGCAACTTGCTGAACAACATGGAGCGCCGCCGTTCGCTGTATCAACTGCCGTGGTATCTGGTACTGGGCGAGGAAAATGCCGGCAAGACCAGCCTGATCACGCGTTCCAACCAGAGCTTTGCCTTGTCCCATGTGACCAAGGCTGGGGTCCGGGCCCATCAGGAAGAGCAACTGGCCTATCCGGTGGATTGGTGGATCGGTGACGAGGCGGTGTTGATTGATCCACCGGGTGAATTTCTCAGCCACCCGACTTCACCGGCTGAACACGTCGAGCAGCAGGGCAAGGTCAAACCGGTGTTACCCAGTGGCACCCATGCGCGCCTTTGGTCGCACTTGCTCGACTGGCTAACGCGCAACCGCAGCCGTCGCGCATTGAACGGCGTGGTGCTGGTGATCGATGTGCAAGCCTTGCTGGCGCAACGTCCCGAACAGCGCAAGGCCCACGCCAACCTGCTGCGCACCCGGTTGTTTGAGCTGACACGACAGTTGGGCACGCGCTTGCCGGTGTACATCACGCTGAGCAAGTTCGACCTGCTGGAAGGCTTCGAAGAATTCTTCGCCCGGTTGTCGCGCAGCGGGCGCGAAGACCTGCTGGGCTTCACCTTCAGCCTGGACGCGGTGGATGATTTTGATGCCTGGCTGGCGGAACTGACGCGCCAATACCAAACCTTTGTCGCCTGCCTGACCGAGCAGGTTTTCAATAGCACCCGGGAGTCGCGCACATTGGATGAGCGTGATCGCTTGCAGGCGCTGATGCATCAGATGGCGGGCTTGCGCCCGGCCCTGTTCGGCTTCCTCAGTGAAATGCTCGGCAGCGATCGTTTCACCACACCGGCGTTGGTGCGCGGGTTGTATTTTTCCTCGGTCTTGCAGCAAGGCACCCTGAGCAACGCCTTCGTCAAAGAAGCGGGGCAAGCCTATCAACTGCCGCCACCGCCACCAGAGGTCAAACCGGCCGGTGGCACGGCGATCTACTTTGCCCAGCAACTGTTCCAACGGGTGATCTATCCCGAAGCGGGCCTGGCGGGCGACAACATCAAGGTCGCCCGCAACAAACGGCGGCTGCTGATCGCCGGGTTCAGTGTCGCGTCCTTGGGCGCTCTGGTGGTCATCGGAACCTGGCAGTTTTACTTCAATATCAACCGCGACAAGGCTGCCAGCGTCTTGGCTAAGAGCCAGACTTCAGTGGGCGAGACATTGACGCCAAGGTCGACTCCACCGGTCGCAACCTGCTGGTGCCACTGGACCAGATCCGCGATGCGGTGCTGGTGTACGGCGACTACCGCGAGGCGTGGCCGTTGCTATCGGATATGGGCCTGTACCAGGGGAGGGCGATTGGTCCCACGGTGGATGAGGCGTATCTGAATCTGTTGTCCAAACGCTTTCTGCCCGCAATTGCCAGCGGAGTGCTTGAAGCCATCAACACTGCGTCCGCCGGCAGCAATCAGCAACTGACGGCCCTGCGCGTCTACCGCATGCTTGAAGAGCGGCAAAACCGCCGCCCGGCCATCGTCGAAGAGTGGGTTGCCAAGCAGTGGCAGCGCGCCTATCCAGGCCAGGGCCAGTTGCAGGCCGATCTGATGGGACACCTGGGTTACGCGCTGAAATACGCCGACGCCGACCTGCCGCACTACCGTGAACGCATTGCCCAGGTGCAACAGCAATTGCGCCAGTTGCCCATGGCCGAACGGGTCTACATGAGCCTGAAACAGGATGCCCTGGAGCGTTTACATCGCCCGCTGGACCTTCGCAATGAGGTCGGCCCCGCGTTCGATATCGTCTACCGCCCACTGAACACCGATCAAGAGGGCAGCGGCCTGCAATTGCCGCCGCTGCTCACCGCCAAGGGTTTCAAGGACTACTTCGAGCCCGGCACCGAGGGCATCATCGAACTGGCGATGATCGACCAGTGGGTGCTCGGCGAGCGTCAACGCCTGGACTACTCCGACGAAGACCGCAAAGTGCTGACCCAACGTATCCGCGCCCTGTACAGCGCCGACTACGTGGACAGCTGGCGACGCGCACTGAATCAGTTCGCGGTCACCGACTTCGACGACCTCAGCCACGGCGTGGCGGTACTGGAACAAGTCACCGGCCCGGCCGCACCGCTACGACGGTTGCTGGAAACCCTGCGCGACAACAGCGTGATCTACCCGGCCGTGCCTTTGGCTGAAGGGCAAGCGCCGCTCAAGCTGGACAAGGTGTCGGAGGGGCAACAACAGGCAGCAGGGATTCGGCGCGCATTCTCCAGTCTTTCAGAGCTGATCAGCGCACGAGGCGAACAGCCGTCTTACTACGAAGAAACCCTGCGTTCGGTCAGTGCCGTCTACGACTATGCCAAAACCGTGCACGACAACCCCGACCCCGGCAAGGCGGCGCTGAAAACCGTACTCAACCGCTTCTCCCTGGACGGCGCTGACCCGATTGCCAACCTGCAACGCGTCGCCGTGGGCCTGCCCGAACCGCTGAACCAGCACGTCAAAAAACTCGCCGACCAGACCTCACAGGTACTGGTGATTGCCGCCTTGCGCGAACTGGAAAAACGCTGGGACAGTGAAATCTACAGCTTCTACCGCGACCGCCTGGCAGGCCGCTACCCGTTCAAGGCCAGCGGCGAGGACGCCTCGCTGGAAGACTTCGAAGCCTTCTTCGGCCCGCAGGGCCGACTGCAGCAATTCCACGATCAGTACCTGAACGTGTTCCTCAAGGACAACCTCGACGCCCTGTACTCCGACAGCCTCGGCGGCTACCTGTTGCGCAGCGACGTGCTGGAACAGCTGAAAAAAGTCGAGCGCATCCGCGACACCTTCTTCAACCATCGCGGCCACCTGGCCGTGCAACTCACCTTCGAACCTCTGGCCCTGAGCGCCACCCGCCTGAGCAGCATGCTCAGCGTCGACGGCCAACTGATCCCTTACCAGCATGGCGCGCCGCAACGCACGGGGCTGGTTTGGCCCAACAGTTTGGGCAATACCAATGGCAGCCAATTGACCCTGGTACACAGCACCGGCAATACCGCCAGCATGAGCTATCGCGGGCCGTGGTCGTTGTTTCGGCTGCTCAGCCGTGGGCACCTCAATGGCAGGACCGACACCAGCGTGGACCTGACCTTTGCCGTCGCCGATGGGTTGATGCGCTATCGGATTGGGGCGGAGAAGGCCAACAACCCGATCACCCAGCGCAGTTTTGAAGGGTTTGTGCTGCCGAGAACGCTGCTGGAAGAGCGCGGCAGGAAAAAAGCTACTGACAGCGTCACGCAACGCTGAGGAGTCCCGCAATGATGGATAAGACCGATCACGTCCGCAGCTTGAACTATTCGACTCAGGCCCTGGAGCAGCTGGAGGTGTGCCTACCGTTGCTGAGCCAGGATCTTCCCGGTATTCGTACGGCCCACACGTTTGTAGCGAAGCAACTGCACGACAGCGTGAAATTCCTGCTGCCCAACTGCGCCGAGTTGGTAGACATGAACGAGCTGCGCCAGGCACATGTCGATATGGCTCGCCTGCCGTATCCAGTGGTAGCCCTTGAATCCCCCTGGGTCTGGCCCGATGGAGCCGGTGGTGACAAACACGGTGGCATCCGTTCCTCCAAGCGCATCGCCCTGTGCTTGACCATGTCCCCGGAAGTCGCCAATTGGCTGCCGGATACCCGGGGCTTTCTACAGGAAGAGCGCGGCGGGGTGGTCGTCATCCCCCTGTACTGGGAAGATCGTACCGGGCTATGGAAGCTGCCCATGGGCGGCGCTTTCGTGCCCCATGAAAACGAAGTCAGTGACTACGTTCCTGGCGAGGCTAGCCTGACTAATCAGCTATTGACCGAACCCTACATCGCCACCGGGTTGCCACTAAGCAAACTGCGCCAGTTTCGCGTATCGCCTTTCCTGCTGCTGCCGGAGATTGCAGCAGAAGCACTGGAATACTCTTCCGGAGCAGAAGTGGCCGCGAGAGTCCTGTCCGACACCCGTGATGAAGTGTCAATGCTGCTGCAAACCTGCGTGGTGCTCAACTGCGCCAATGTCACCACGGCAGAGATTGCCGCACCGAAGTTGATCAATCGCAAGCGCAAGGGAAAAGGAAAGCCGCCGCTCTTCAGCTACCGCGTGCTTCAGATCAGTGCTCCACGCACAACCGGCGTTTCACGTGACGGTGGGCAGCATGCGTCGCCGCGCGCGCATCTGCGGCGTGGGCATGTTCGACGGTTGGAAGAGCGGACGGTGTGGGTACGGCCGGCGATGGTTAATGGCGGGGCAGCTTCTGCGGTGGGGAAGGTGGAGAAGGAGTATTCCATCACACCCATGGCTTCCGGTGTCTAGGCGTGTGCCATGGGAGAAAGCACTTGCTTGGGAGCGCAGCAGGTTATCCAAGTCTGCTCGTCCGATCACAAACGGCTTGATCGCTCTTTCAGCAGGGTTGTTGTCGATGGGTAAATAACCCGCTTCGACATAGCGTTCCAGTCGGCTCCAGTTATTTGCCAGATAATGCACGGCCTTGCCTAATGCGCTTTGCGGCGTCACTTGGGACTGGGTTTTATCCAGCCAGACTTTTATTTGACCCAAGATCGGCAGGCTCTTTTCCTGGCGAGCGATAAACCGCTGCTCGTCGCTGCCGTCTTTTAGCTCACGCTCGATGCCGTACAACTTGTTGATCATCGTCAGCGCGATATCCGCACGTCCTGTCTTGCCCTTGGGCTGCACTTTTTGCGCGTCCACAAACTTGCGTCGTGCATGAGCCATGCACGCCAAGCGTTCCACGCCCGGCTGCAACGCCAAGGCGTTATAGCCGGCGTAATCATCGGTCATGACATAGCCACGATAACTTTCCAAGAGGCGCAACGGCACCTCCTGCGCACGGCTGGACGTGTAATCAAATAGCACGACTTTTCGATCCGGCGGACCACTGGCTTGCACCCACATCCAGGATTGACTGGTCGGGTCTCGATCCGGCTCTTTCAACACCTGGAAGCGGGTTTCATCGCAATGGATCACCGGACTTTCCAGTAATCGTTCGCGCATCAAATTCAGCAGTGGCTGGAAGTGTTCGCTGCACTGGATGATCCAGCGCGCTAGAGTCTGGCGCGGAATATCAATGCCATGTCGGCTTAGTACCGTTTCAAACCGGTGCAACGGCAAGCCATCGACATACTTGGTGGTCAGCAGCATCGCCAACACGCTGGGGCTGGCCATGCTTTTTTCGATCAACTGGGCCGGTTTGTCAGCGGTCACCGGTGCAGTTTCGCAGCCTCGGCAAGCGTAGATCTTGCGGATATGTTTGATGACGCGGATCTGCATCGGCACGATATCCAACTGCTCGCTGGTTTCTTCCCCGATGGCATGTTTGCGGCAACCACAGACACAGGTCAGTTCGTGTTCGGGCAATTCATGGATAACTTCTAAACGTGGCAACTCAGCCGACAACGGCTTGCGTTTGCCACGGCGAGGTGTCGGTGCAACGACTTCTTCATCGGCATCGCCTACCAACGGCATGGGTTCGCTTTCAGGCTCGTTGAACAAGGCCAATTGTGGAGTGTTGGGCTCAACGGTTTGCTCGGACTTGCGCCCAAACAGACGGTCGCGCAACAGCTTGATCTGTTCTTTCAGGTCAACAATATGGGTCTGATAAGCTTGCGCCGATTATTCTTGGCGACTGAGTGCCTCAAGCAGCAATTGCTTGAGCAAAACAGGATCATCAGGGAGGTCGTCGGGTAGAGAAATCATGGCCCGGATTATACCGAGTCACGCCACGTAGCGCGGCGTCAAAACTTGATGAGGACGGTTGCGCCAGAGATCAAACCCGTCGAGCAGCCAGTTCAGCTCCTGGACGCTGAGGATAATCGCCTCGTCCGTGGCATCGGGCGACGTTTTGAAGCGCTCGGACTCCAGGCGTTTGAGTCAAAGGCAGAAGCCGTTGCGCTCCCAGTACAAGATCTTCACGCGGTTGCGGGACTTGTTGAGAAAGACGAAAAGCACTGGATCGAACACCGCCACTTTTATATCCAGTTCGACCAATGCGGCTAGGCCGTCGATGGATTTTCGAAAGTCCACCGGCTTGGGGTAGAGGTACACTTTTTCGACTTTGGCGTCGGGTCGCATCATGGCCGGGCTGGCTCCAGAAAGAGATCGGGAGCGCAGCATCGGGGATCAAGTGTGAGCTTGGAATGTGGGGATCATGGATCACTTACAGTCGTTCTCCCGAAGCCAACAACCTCGTCACCGTTGCTGCCTATGAGCTTGTCGCGTAAAAAAGTTGTTCATACCACCCTACACATCCGTGCCCAGCACATTACGAATCCCATCCACTACACTGCTGTCCTTAATCACATCACTCAACCAACTCTCTAAGGGCATATCACCCCATTTTATCGCTCGTTCAATCAGCAAGGGGACCGGACTATGGGGTTCGGTTTGCTTGAAGAACTGCACCACACCTCGAAGCTGGTCAAGTGCTTCGGCACGCGATTGTGGTTCAGTACGAATAGCTGCGACTGTGGGTATAGTGGCTACAGGTTGACTCGGGACAGGTGTGATTGCAGCAGCAGGTTTTATCGGTTTTGGGACCGGAGCTGGCGCTCTCACTATGTTCCCACCCCGCTCTGCCAATAGGCGTTCCGTCAACTGACTGACTCGTACCAGAGTTTCGTCAAGGCGAGTGAGGCGCGGGGCATCCTGCTCGAACAACTCATCAATCGTTGCTTGTAGCCGCCGGCACACGCTTAGGCATTCCTGCACCTCACTGTGACGTGATTGCAAGTAGTCAACAGCCGTCAACGCTACCGCACGTTGGAACAGCTCCCCATTGATCTTGCCCTCGGCCAGCGACGCTTCCATCGATTCGGGGCTCTGTCGTCCCTGGTTATCGACTTGAAGTGACTGGTCATACTGGGTCAGACCATAGGATGGATCCTGGGTCAGGGGGGCGTCAGCGACGATTCCCGTGAGGGTGGCGCTCAGCCATGCCAGGCGTTCTGCCCTAGCCTCTAACCCCTCGTCGAGTGAGGGATATAGCCCGGACCAGTATGCTTGAAGGATTGCTTCGCACACGGACAAACCAAAGGCGACTCCCTCAAATTGATAGTGGTGGGCCAAGCCTTCACACAGCCAAGCCACCAGGCGCAAATCTTTGCTCTGCTGGGCCAGTCCCTCACCGCTCAGGCGAACGACTTTTTCCCAATCTGCGTGCTTCAGTTCGGCTTGCCATTCTCCCTGGCTCAGATAGGACGCATCGGCACGCCGTGCTTCCTTGATCTGGTCGAACAGCTCGGAAAAGCTCAAATCCTCACCGCTTCCCCCTTGAATGGGTTGGGTCAGGGTGACGATGGAATGTTCGTGCAAGTTCTCAGACATATGCATCTCTGGTTGATGAATTAAAAAACTAGTCATTACCCATCCTTTCCAGCCACTGAAGGTGGCTCATTAATCCCCCTCCCAGTGCGTCATATTTGAAAGGGTTGACACCTCGGCCTTACTAATTATCTTCTTGCGCGTTTCGTTCGGTGGCCGAACCATCTTCACGGTGATATGCCGTCCGAGAACGCTTGCCTCCAACAAACCTATTTTGGTAAATCTCGAACTTTCTGTTTATGAGGGAGATCTGCGAAACACCTTCAAACGGGCCAGTTGCATGGCCTCGCGCTGGAGCAAGTCGGTATGTCCATCAGCCCCCGTGATGCCTTGCACCATGCTGCCGTCTTCCAGTGCAATCTTGTAAGGCTGACCAGGTACAACGGCCACAGAATCACCGACGTAGTGCAGCCGGTGACGCTGGTCAGCGCCATCCCGGCCGAACGCTGGAGGCGCCGCACTGTCGGTCTTCGGCCCTACCCAATCATGCTCACCGGCATGCACGATGGCCTTACCTTGCGTGCCAATCTCGACCCCACCACCGATCTTGATGTAACTACCGTCATCGGCCACCAACCGTATGGTGGGCGCGCTAATCACCACCTCGCCTTCGGCGGCCGACAGTTGCAGGTTCTTTTGCGCATTCAGGGCAATGTCGTCCTCCTGGGCTTGCATCAAAACCTTGCCGCGATTGGCGATGACTTTGATGCCTTCATCCTGGGCAAACGCCGAAATACCTTTACCCGCACGCAGGTGCATCACTGCGCCACTGGTTAACTGCAGATGGTCTTGAGCGGTGGTGTCGTGATTTTCACCGGCGTAGTGCACCTGCGAGCGTGGCGTGGCGCTGATGATGCCTGCCTCTGCTGCGAGAGCGGCAATAGGGGCACCTGCTTGGTTGCTATCGGCGGCTGGCCATTGATTCAAGGATTGGCGCAAAGCTTCGATGCCTTGACTGTCCACCTGTTGACCGCCACGCGCCGCAGCGGTCTGCCCCAGTGACTGGAACAGGTCACCGCACTCCTCCAGCAGCTTGAGCAACTCTTCGCGGTCCAATTGCGAACCTTGTGCGCCGTGGCGTGCATAGGTGGTCAGCAACATCCCTTGCGCGGCGCGCAGGGCAATGGCGGCGTCGGTGCGCAACTCGGCACCATTGCCACGTGGCAGTGCTTTGCCATCTGTGCGCGGCATGGCCAACTTACCCAGATTCAATTCAGTAGCATGATGAGTGGTGGCCATTCGAGCACGCAATTCGCCGGGGGTGTCGTCAAAGAGCAGCTCGTTGAAACCACGCCCCTTATGCTCGCGGGTCTGAATGCCAGACAACGTTCGATTGCCCGGCAGCCCCGCCGTGTTACTGAACCGTGGCGGCGAGTGATCGCCGTTATAGAGCACCGAAGTAACAACCGGACGGTCGATATCCCCCGCAAGAAAAGTCACCAGCACTTCCTGCCCGATGCGCGGCAGGAATTGATGACCGAAACCTTCACCCGCACTGGGCATGGCCACCCGCAGCCAAGTCGTATCCTTGGAAGGGTCTTGCTCACGCTGCCAATGAAAGCGCACCTGCACCCGAGCCAATTCGTCGGTGAACACTTCCTCACCTTCGGGTCCTACCACAATGGCGGTGAGCGGCCCCGAAATAATCGGACGCGGGACCTGGACCAGGGCCCGAAAGGGAATTTTGTGACGGATACACTCAAAGCTGTTGTCATAGCTGGCCGGCTGGTCTGACAGATAGTTATTGCTGCCTCGGTGTTCGACCGACAGCAGAAGAAACTGACGGTCTTCCCGAACATCACGGTCGTGATCAAAATGCTGGGTCAGCTCAAAGGTGTAACCACATCCCATGGCCCGACAATTACTCGTGCCTTTGAACGTCTTGCCTTGTACTTCAATGGCTTCCAGGCGCCGCCGGGCCAGTACCTCACCTTGCTGGCCAGTGGCATGGGTGTAATGCCCCGATAAATCATAGATTTCGTAAGGGTCCACCGTACCCTGCTCATTCACACTGGCTATGCCAACTGACAACGCATTTCGGGGCTGCTTGTAGTCAAAGGTCCTGAGGGACATGCGGCCGGGCTGCAGCGTTCGATGGCTGCTCCACTGCGTAATAGAGTCCGCAAGTTCGGTGACCGACGCACTGTGATAGCGGATCTGTGGTTGCTGCGGTATCGGTGTCAGCGACGGGGAGTAGTCGGAGACGATCAGGGTGTGTCTGTCTTTTTCGTGGACGAAATAGAAGAACAAGCCTTCCTGCTCCAGCAGGCGCATGACGAACGCTTGGTCACTCTCACGGTACTGTGTGATGTAACTATGGATCTTGAGTGGCTGTATCAGCCGAAACTCGAATACGGGCAACGTACCGTAACTGGTCAGTACTGCACGAATGATCGCTTCGACCGTCTGCTCTTGAAAAACTCGAGAGTCTTGACGCCGTGTCAGCATCCACAACCAGGGGCTTAGTATTGCGGTGTAGCGCGCCAGACCGTTATCGCTGTCTTGCAGGCTGAAACGGCTTATATAGCCATGGATATAGCGGGGCTCTCCCGTCGCCAGTTCAATTTCCAACTGCGCCGATTGCCCGATCAGTGACTTGAGCTCCAGCCGAGCGTCTTGACTGAGCAGCGACATCTCAAAACTGAACAGTTTTGACAGTTCTTCAGTGCCAGAGAAATTCTCGAGCAAGAGTTCCTGTTCATTGCTGGCTTGGGTGGTCAGTTTGATCAGGCGTCTGTTTTGTGGGGAGAACAATTGGTTTAGATCCATTGAAACTACTCCTGTGGTGTAGATGAAGGCCGATACGGCGAACCCTTGTTAAACCACCCTTACATTCAGTGCATTCGCCGCTATGCCATGGCAACCGCAGGACAAACGATGCCCTTGCATCACAATCGGAATGCCGTTCATGCGCCTTTTCGGATGCCCCTCAACAAAGGCGAATTCGCCCAAATGCAGTGGGCACGTCGCCTTATCGCCAAGCACTGCTGGTGTTTTTCCATTGAGGGTGTGAGTACCCGCAAGTTGGCAGGAGACAACAGTACCGCCGCTGCTGGTGTCGTCTCCCAAGCAGATGGGATTAGTCATGAGCCTCCTCCCGGCGCGCCATATTTGAAGGGGTCGGTGCCACGGTTTTTTTGGTTTTGCGCCTTGCGCGCTTCATCCGGTGGCCGAACCATTTGTACGGTGACGCTGCCGTCCTTGCCCGAATAAACAACCGCGCTCACCCCGCCATCCTTGTAGCTGGCGATTGTCGCGAGGTTGATTTGCACGAGGGTGCTGCTGACGCCGGTATTACCCAGACGACGGCCGATGTCGTAGCCCTCTTCGACGTTGCCCAGTTCGATGCCATGGCCGTCGGTGTTGAGGGCGTGCAAGGCGTTGTTCAGGGCGATTTCGCCGGCAGTGTTGGCGGTGCTGTCGTAGAACACGCGCACGGGCTTTTGGTCTTTGGGCAAGGTGTCCAGGGCTTGTAGCCAGCCGGCTTGCAAAGCTTTGACCTGTAAGGCGGGTTTGAGGAGCTTGCCGGCATCGTCCTGCATCGAGACTTTGATGGGGCGGTGCAGGTAGCCGAGTACCGGTGCGGCGTCGAACTCGGCGACCTGATGGCGCGCCCAGCGGGCCGGGAGCCAGGGCGAGGGTACGAAATCGCCGGGACCTCGGTTGCTCAGGGTTCGCCAGAGGTCGGGGAGTTGAGAATGCCAGTAGGTGGAGGACATGGTGCTGGGTGCACGTAGGGGATTCGCACCTTTGGCCCGCTCAGCGTTCAGATACCAATCTTCGAATGCACGACTACGATCCCAATAAAATGCCCACAACTTGCCTAGATCAGTGCTCTTGTTTTGATTGTCCTCATTGTCATTGGTGACAAACGGGCGAATATAGCGTTCCACCCGATCCGAGCGAGTTACCAGCAGGCCAGTCATGCTTTCGTAGACTGTCGGAATGACCGAAACGTTTTGCAGACCAGGAGTGCCGGCAACGCGGTAACCATTTCGAGTAACATCACCGTCCCGGCTTACAACCAATGCCTGCGGCACCTTCGGATTGGCATCGAAAAACTGAAACAACCGCTCGATCATGCCCTGAGCATGGATCGTATTCTCCGCGTCCTGCCAAAGGAACAAGGTGACACCCAGAGTGGCAGCATTACGACCACTGTTAATATTGCCAACAGCACCTGTATCTTCAGGTTGCTTGGGTGGCGCAATTGCAAATACCGGTATCGGCCAATAGGCCACTGAGTCGCTGGCTGAGTGCTTGAAGGCCGCTCGAATGTTGATGCTCTGAGTGATCTCTCGGGAATCCAAAGAAGGATTGTAGTCATTGGGGTCTTGAGAATAAATGGAAGCAAAGTTGTCATTTTTCTTTTGGATCAGCTTCCAAATAGTGGAGTTTTGATCTTCATCCACAGCGATCCCAACACCACGAATCTCCAGCGCATAAGTCCGCGCGTCCTCAGCCATCTGCTCCGCTTTCTTACCCATAACACTGGATCGGTAATCAGCCAGTTGTTTTTCCTCAGAGGCCACAGCCTTGCCCCACCAATGACCGCTGTAGGCCAATATCAATGCCCCAAAGACACCAACGATCCCCTGACGAATCATTGCGCCCATTTGGCAGATGTCGGCGGCACCACCGCAGTTGGTGTTCTCACCCCGGCACATGAGGTGGCTCATGAGCCACCTCCCGGTGCGCCATATTTGAAGGGGTCGCTGCCACGGTTTTGCTGATTTTTCTCCTTGCGCGCATCATTGGGTGGCCGAACCATTTGCACGCTGACGCTGCCGTCCGAGCCGGAATAAACAACCGCGCTCACCCCGCCATCCTTGTAGCTGGCGATTGTCGCGAGGTTGATTTGCACGAGGGTGCTGCTGACGCCGGTATTACCCAGACGACGGCCGATGTCGTAGCCCTCTTCGACGTTGCCCAGTTCGATGCCATGGCCGTCAGTATTGAGGGCGTGCAAGGCGTTGTTCAGGGCGATTTCGCTGGCGGTGTTGGCGGTGCTGTCGTAGAACACGCGCGCGGGCTTTTGATCTTTGGGCAAGGTGTCCAGGGCTTGTAGCCAGCCGGTTTGCAAAGCCTTGACCTGTAAGGCGGGTTTGAGCCGCTTGCCGGCTTCGTCCTGCATCGAGACTTTGATGGGGCGGTGCAGGTAGCCGAGTACCGGTGCAGCGTCGAACTCGGCGACTTGGTGGCGCGCCCAGCGGGCCGGGAGCCAGGGCGAGGGGACGAACTCGCCGGGACCTCGGTTGCTCAGGGTTCGCCAGAGGTCGGGGAGTTGAGAATGCCAGTAGGTGGAGGACATGGTGCTGGGTGCTCGTAGGGGATTCGCACCTTTGGCCCGCTCAGTGTTCAGATACCAATCGTCGAATGCACGACTACGATCCCAATAAAATGCCCACAACTTGCCTAGGTCAGTGTTCTTGTTTTGATTGTCCTCAGCGTCATTGGTGACAAACGGGCGAATATAGCGATCCACCCGATCCGAGCGGGTTACCAGCAGGCCAGTCATGCTTTCGTAAACTGTCGGAATGACCGAAACGTTTTGCAGACCAGGAGTGCCGGCAACGCGGTAACCATTTCGAGTAACATCACCGTCCCGGCTTACGACCAACGCCTGCGGCACCTTCGGATTGGCATCGAAAAACTGAAACAACCGCTCGATCATGCCCTGAGCGTGGGTCGTATTCTCCGCGCCCTGCCAAAGGAACAAGGTGACGCCCAGAGTGGCAGCATTACGACCACTGTTAATATTGCCAACAGCACCTGTATCTTCAGGTTGCTTGGGTGGCGCAATTGCAAATACCGGTATCGGCCAATAGGCCACTGAGTCGCTGGCTGAATGCTGAAAGGCCACTCGAATGTTGATGCTCTGAGTGATCTCTCGGGAATCCAAAGAAGGATCGTAGTCATTGGGATCTTGCGAATAAATCGAAGCAAAGTTATTTTTTTTCTTTTCTATCTCTCGCCAAATCGACGATTGATGCCAGTCATCAACGGCAAGTCCAGAACCCCGAATCTCCAACGAATAAGTCCGCGCGTCCTCAGCAATCTGCTCCGCTTTCTTGCCCATAACACTGGATCGGTAATCGGCCAGTTGTTTCTCCTCGGAGGCCAAGGCCTTGCCCCACCAATGACCGCTGTAGGCCAATACCGTAAGCCCCAAAACCATCGAGATGCCCCAGCGTAGCGATGCACCTATGTCTCGATTTTCCATGTTGTCTACCTGTGAAATCGGATCAATAAACCAGACATATCCAAGCCAAAGGGCTATCAATATCCCGACTATCCAGAAGTAACCTTTCAGGCTCGGTCTAAGCTCCAGGTACGACTGACGATCACTCATTGGCCCGCTCCTTTTTTCGGGGCGCCAGTGACCAGTGTTGGTGGCGTCAGTGATACCAGATCGGCGGATGGGAATTTACCTACGTCATAGTATTGATAGCTGGCCGTCACCAATTCTCGCGCTTGGACACTTAACCGCGACCAACCCGGTAGTTTTTCCACTTTTTCAAATCGTTCTTCATCCATCTTCCAATCCGCAATCGCCACCAACACCTCCCGCATCACCGGATCATCCAGGCACCTGGCCTGCCCGATCGCAATGTCCATCGCCGTCACCCAGCGATGGTTTTCCGGGCTGCGCAACACCGCCGAGTGGTAGCTGTTGTCATCCCATTCATCGGGGTCAACCACCAGCCTGGCCCGAATCTCGTTGGGCGTTTCCTCACGCTCAATGCGGTAGTACGTTCTGTCGTCACGTATTGTCGGGCCGGGTATCTGTATCTGGCGCATGTCGTAGGTTTGATCGTCCGGCTCCTTGCTCTGGTTCCATCGGGCTCGCTCCTGTTCCAGGTTGAAGCTCTGCGGGCTTTCACCCATCGCCACCCAGTTGAAACTTGCGCTTGGGTTACAGTGCATTGTTCAGCGATACTGCGTCAGGGCTGTCTTTTCCGGGCCGATTCTCTGAGCCGGTGACCGCTTCGCCGCCGAACATCTGGGCAGAAACCGGGGGGCTCAGCGCTTCGCCATTGATCAAGCGGGGTTCGTCAACCTCCATGGGCCTCTGGACAGCTCCCGCCACCATGCCGTGGCCCGCATTTCGCCGCTCTCCCTTGACCCGCAAGGCCACCGGCCCCGGCGCATCACCCACCCTGAGGGGTTGCCCGTCACGCAGGCGCTTGCTCCACAGCCATTGATAAAAGCGCAGATGCTTCAAGACGTTCATGGCGTAGGTGCCGTCAGGCAACGCATCTGGCACGCCAAAGGTGCCAATGCCGCTGACGTCCCTGAGGCCGACCGTGGTGTCTTCATGACAGAAATACAAATAGACCTTGCCGCGATTATCGCGCTCGGGAAACACCACGGTTTTGTCGTCAGGCCCCAATCGCTGGCCTTGTTCGGGTGACCAACGCGGCCCCGTGCGCCCGCCGTACCCAGGCACGCCCATGCGCGTGGCACTGAGCGGCGGCTGGGCGTGTGGGGATTGGGTAACGTGCTGCACGATATCGATCAGGGTTTGCAGGGTGCGCGCGTTTTTGGGCGTCTTATCGGGCAACACCGAATAGGGCGAGGCGACCATAATGGCGCAGTCGGCGCAACGCTCGCCTTTATCCACGAGCATGGCTTGCGCTAACAATGTAATCAGCGTGCCCTGGCTGTGGCCCATGACGGTGATGGTCTCATCCGGCGAAACACGACGAATCTCGCTGATCAGCATCGCCAACCGAGTGGCGGCCATCACGAAATAGCGACGGTGTGGACCCTTGCCCATGTACAGCGGTGCCTTCAGCGCGGGCTGGGCGAGATGCCGAACCCACTTAGCAAAGCCTTTAGCGTACATTTCCAACAGATTGTTGGTAGCGTTGGCGAAGAACCCGCCGCCCTTGGCGAAGTGACGGTCCAGACGGTTGTTAAATTGGTCCTGGTATTGGTCACGCAGCTTTTCGGGGTCGCCGCTTTTGTCTCGTTTGATCTCGCCAGGTTCTGCTCGGTAGCCCCAATAGAACGGGATCAACAGGCTGCGGGTGTCGGGATCGGCAGTATCACGGCGGTAAAGGTAGGTGTCGGGGTCGTCGAGTATTTTTTGCTCTTTATCCTTCCACTGTTCACGCGGCATTTCTTTGGCCGCATTATATTTAGCTCCATATCCCCCGGACTTAAGATCCGGACGATCCAACCGCTCATTAACCCCCTGGCACAACCCCGTCTCCACCGACTCATACGCCGCTCCCGGATCATTCACGCCGTGCAAAAAAATCACCACACCGGGAAGATCACGCGGTATGGCGGTGTTGCGATCATTACCGCGATTAGGGATTAATCGGCTCGTGCCTGTGGCGATTACCGTTTCATCTGCATAGCTCATAAACTCCACGTCCTGTCTAAAAATTGCAGCCGGTCTGGCAGCTAGGTCGGACTAGTGTCCAGGTGTTCAGACATGCTTATCTTTTTCGCAAAACGCCCCGCCTCAGCAACGAGGCAGGGCGTTGCCTCTACCCTGTGAGAAGGCAGAGGACGCATTGCTTAGGCATGAGTTTTGTTCTTGGTACGGTCCCAGCCACCCACGACCTTGCCGCCACCTTGACCGTCGCCGCGCTTCTGCTGCACGTATTCGGTCTTGATCCGCGCATAGTTGAACTTGATCTCTTCCTTGGGCAGATCGCTGACGTCAGAAGCGTCGTTACCCGACTCCATATTCCCCAGGAACTTGACGGAGGACACCACCACTTCTTCCATGGTGATGGTCAGGTAGGTGACCTTGTCACCACCGGCACGGTTGACGTGCAGAACCACCTCTTTGATGTGCTGGCCCTTGCAGCAGGTTTCGAACAGCTTGGCCGAGGCTTTGTCGACGACCTTGCGGATCGAGAAATCGCTCAGGTTCACACGCTCCGAAGAAGCGCCGCCGGCCGAACTGGCAGTGGCGGAAGTGGCCTGCGTAGCACCGTATTCATAGCCCACCACTTCAATCCACTCAGCGTGTTTGTCGTCGGTGCTTTCGCCAGGAATGCCATCGATTTTCAGGTATGCATCAAATGCCATTGGGTAAAACTCCTTTGTTGGTATAAGGCGGTGTCCGTCCATTAGCGGAACACAACACCTTTGCGGTACGTCTCATTGCCCTAGCAAATGAGACTTTCACTGGTGTCACCGAGCAAGCAGCCCCACTCGGTAACCAGTATTTTGTGCGCACGCCGGTGCCATCACGGCTGTGCGCGCACTTCAATCTCCACACGGCGGTTTGGCTCCAGACAACTGATCAGATCAGCGCGCGGCAAAGCGGTGTCACAGCGCACTAAAGGTCTGCGACTGCCCTCACCGACGGCCGTGACCAGTTCCTGGGGCACACCTTTGCCGACCAGATAGGTTTTGATCGTCTCGGCGCGCTGGCGAGAAACCCGCAAGTTGCTGTCGGCGTCACCGATCTGGTCGGCGTGACCGGCAATCAAGATCGTGCCGACGTTGGGGGTATTGAGCAGCTTGGCGGCGATCTGACCCAATTGCAGACGCCCCCCCTCCTTCAAGCTCTGTAGGTCCGCCCTACCGAACGCAAACAAGGTGTCCGATTCCAGCGTGATGGTCTCAATGGCACGCAACGACTGCGCCAACAAGCTGTTGATGTAATTGCGCGAACTGGACACCAAGAATGCGTTGTCCATAATCCGTGGCACATCCGGTTCATTGATCTGCTCGCTGTAGAAAGCAATTTGCCGTCCGGCATACAGGTAGTCAGCCGCTTCGGGCTGAGCAACTCCCGTGCTGGCTCTGATGTGACGAGCAATGCTCGGGTACCAGTAGTCAGGAATCGTCTGTTTGAGCAACAGTGGGTCCGCCTTCCCTTGCCAGGACTTGGCGAGCATCTGGTAGGTCTCCAGCGTTGACTTGCCGAACTTGGCGATGGAAGCCGCCCGGTTGTCCTGGGGCAAAGCACGCGGCTCAACGCTGTCGACGCCAGTCACCAGGTGCTTATCCTGGGTGTTGCGCTGATACACCTTGATCGTCGGCAACAGTGACAACGAACGTGTCAAGTTGTCTGCGGTCGGTGTCAGCATCACCCGCTCCAGTTCGGCAAAATAATGCTCGCGCACCTTTGGCTCGATCACCCAACCTTGATAAAGACCCAGGCGCAGAGCCCAGGGCACACCGGTTTGTCGATGCAGGCTGTAGTAATCTGCAGCGCTCGCGCGCAAACGGTCCAGACGCTGCCAACCGGCGTACGCCCCCGGTGACTCGGCGTCTTGCTGAGCGGTTAGCGCCAAGTCGCCGACAAGACCTTCAATGGCCATTTTGTTCTGCCAGAAAGCTGTGCCCCACGCCCCACAAACGACCAGTGCCAAGGCCGCGCCGCCCAGACGCCAACCTCGCAGGTGACGATCCTCTCGCCGGTTACGGCTGTAAAGAGCCACCAGATGTTGATCCGGGATGATGACTTTCTGGAAAAGACTTTGGATGAACAACGACTGTGGCTGGGCAGCCCCCTTTGTGGGGATCGATTGCGGATCCAGGGCAAATCGCTGGCTGACTTGGCGGATGTGTTCCCCCAACGTCGCGCATTGCGCATCCAATGCACTGGTGAAATAGAACCCGCGCAAAAGCGTTGCACTCTGATACGGGTTGGCTTGCAGCAGTGTGGCGACAAAGGCCCGCAACACAGGCTTGAACGCCATCAGTTCCAAAGGAAAGCGATACACCGTTGGATCGTCGCGCGTGATGCGGATGTCTTGCTGCACCAACTGCTCGCCAGCCACCTGTTGCCAGTGACTGGCCCACACCTCCAGGGCCTGAGCAAAACGCGCTCCCCAGTCCGCTTGCTCAAAGTGAGCGTGGGGAAAGGTCGTGCCCAATACACCGTCCTGGTGCAACGAATGCCGTTGTCGGTAGAACTCGCTAAATCCGGGCAATAGGTCGCACTTGGTGAAGACCAAATAAATCGGCAACGTCAGTTCCAGCAGCGCCTGCGCTTCCTGCACCCGCTCACGCAAACGCTTAGCCAGTTGTTCACACTGAAGCGCCGAAGCATTCAGCAGATCCTCCAGGCTTACCGTCACGATCAAACCATTCAGCGGCTGGCGAGGGCGGTATTGGCGCAGCAAGGTCAGAAATCCACGCCAACGGCCCGCCTCCTCCGGGGTGTCCATATAACGGCCAGCGGTGTCGAGCAACACCGCTTCGGCGCTGAAGAACCAATCGCAGTTACGCGTCCCGCCCAAGCCCACCGTACGCACCCCCTCACGCTCAGCGTAAGGAAAATGCAGACCAGACTGCAGCAACATCGAGCTTTTGCCGGAGGCTGGCTGGCCAATCACCAAGTACCAGGGCAAGGCATACAGTGCATCCCGTGAGCGCCGTCCACGCGTACCGGCACGCAAACGAGCGATACTCTGCAACAGGCGCTCACGCAACAAACTGATCTCTTCACGGTCGGCAGGGCTGGCGTTTAGCACCGCCTGATCGGCGTCATCGCGCAGCAGCACTTCCAAATCCTGATACTGCGCTGCCCCGCGATTGAGCAGCAGCACGTACAGCGACGAAGACACCAAAAACCCACCAATGCCCACCATCAAGCTGCTCAGGGACGAGAAGCCTAGACGCACGCCAAGCCCCCAGATGACGAAGAGCATCAGGAAGCAACTGACACCGACTACATAGGGCTGGTACTTCAAAAAGTAATACTTGAGCCGGTTCATGCGATCGTCCCCTGCTGCCGCGCCGGGGTAAACTCGACCCACTCTCGCAACGACTGCTCCGCCCTCATGGCAGGGAGTGAAACGCCAGGCTCAGCATGCAGCAACGAAGGACAGGACACTCCGCCCGCCAAGACGCGGTACGCCGTAGCAACTTGACGCGAAGCGAAACAGAGCAAGCCTGGGTGCATAAAATCATCCACCAGCACACTGACGGCCGGAACCTGTTCATTACGTTGGACGGTCAGCCATTCGCACCAGAAATCGGCCACCGGCCGCATCAAGCCACGCGCGGCCGGGAGTGGAAAATGCACCACCGACGGTCGCTTTTCGCAGGCGCTCTCACGCAAGCCCATCAATCGCTCCGGTAAGGACACGCTATCCAAGTTAGCGTAAGAAGGTTGCAAAGCATTGGCGACATCTCGTAGCTCGAAGTCATCCAGAAACTTCACATGCACACGCCGATACAAGGCCACGTCAGCGAGGTCCCACGGACGCAAGGCTTTCAACTGTTGGAACACCGAAGCGTTGTCCAGCCCCTGCGACGCGTCGATCAATAGCGGTTTGATCTGCGCGGCGAAGACTTCACTCAACGTATGTGCATTGAGCCCGCTGTCGGTGGGACGGACGAGTTGAAAGATAAAAAACGGGTAGCGCCGACCACTGCTGTCACGCGAGCTGACCACCCCACCCAGCAACCAGGCGCCAGTCGTACTGACAAAACTGAAATAGCACAGGGGCAGCTCGTCAAAACGCGCCTGCCACTGCGCACTTTGATCGAGATCCACCAAGGTGCGCTGCAACCATAGATCGAACTCAGCCACTTCAGGCAATGCCCCATGCAGGCTGACGAAATCCGCGCTGGCGGGGATCTTTCCAAAACAACCAATCATGTGCCGTCAGCCCGCGCTGCACCGCCCAGAGTACCGAGGGACTTCACGTCACCAAGATCGGTGAGGCGCACGCCACCATAGTTACGCAGCACAAGACTGACTTCCGCTCCTTGAACCGGCCAGGTAAAACGCTGACGTACCTGGTCCAATTCGGAAACCTTGGCGCTGTCATTCATCTTCAACAGGCCCCAGCGTCCTGGGTAGTCAAATACCGTCTTGCGCTCTCCGGTCAGAGTGACCACATCCAAACGCGCGCCAGGGCTCTGTGGGTTCCCTGGCCAAGTGAATCGGTTCCATTGCGGCTTGCCATTGCGGTAGTGTTGCACCTGACCATCCAGCGTCAGGATGATATCGGTGAAGCGTTGGGACGGTTCAAGCATCACCTCAAAACCATTGCCGGGATCGGACAGGCTGGCGATCACTTCACCCAGCGCGCTGGCCTTCTCGATGCCCTGTAGCATGCGTGAGCTCACCAGTGGGGCGCCGTTGCCGGCCCGGCTCATTCCTAAACCTTCGCCGCCTGCCAAGTTGCCGATTTCATTGCGCTGGAAAGCCGGCATCAAGCCCGTACCGGGATCAACAAAACGCTGTAGATCCTTGACCGAAGCCTCGTTTTGCGCGGCCGGGTTGATGGGATACCGATGCGCCAAGTTTTGCTGCCAGGGTTTTATGATCTGCTGCGACCATGCCTTGGCAACTTGCTCTCCGGCCGGGGCACGCAGGCTTTCCCAGGTGAACAGGATAGGGTCATTGAAGAGGCGCTTCAGTGAACTGGAAAGGCTGTTCTGCGACGTCTCGATACTGCTTTCAACGTAGTTTCGCAGGCTGGTGACCTCCGTCGGCTGGCCGTCGAGGGTTTCGATGATCAGTTGCTTGCTGCTTTTACCCAGATCCTGGGAGCGCTCAATATTGCTCAAGCGCACTTTAAGTTTGCGCAGCGCGGCCAGATACCGGTCCATGACCGTGCGATCCGCACCATCCGGGTTTTCGGCTGAAAACAAACGCGAGACGCTGTCAAACTGGCTACTCAAAGCACCGTCGGTGAATGGCAAAATGGCCGCCAAACCGGCAGTGGCAGCCTCGGCCAGCGGCTCATCACTGGACCGGTCCCACGAGGTATTTTGATGGAGTGCCATCAGCACCTGCTTGAGAGGCGAGTTCTGAACATCGCTCAACGGGGCCAAGTGCTGTAGTGCCTGTTCCAGGGTGCTGAACTGACGCAGGCCTGTTCCTGCCAGGAACTTCGTCCACGCTGCCGCATAGTCACGCTTATACAGCGCCATCAGGTCCCGAATAACGTTGACCTTTTGCACCTGTTGATCGACGTCCTGACCTTCCAGCACCCAGTCGCTGTCATGCTGCATGGAACCTGCGAGCAATTTTAGCAACGCCGGTTGCATGAACTGCTCCCAGCCCTGGCGGGTATACAACGCAGGCACGGTTTGCGCGGAAAAAAGCAACTGCCGGCCAGGGCCTGAGACCATCTGGTTCAGGGTCAATGCTGGGAACTGCTGGTCGGACTCCAACTGCAGCCGGAGATACTCACGTTCCACCAGAGAGCTGGTGATCATCAAGGACTTGAGGCTATGGCGCGCAGCACTGACCAGGCTCTCATTGCGTGGCATTACCGGCGCGTCATCCTGGCGCACCATCTGGGCATAGAGTGCCATGTTGCCATTCACTGAAGCGGCGCTCAACCATGGCCCGGCAGGTTCCATCACTTGACGCCATGCCGATGGCAGTGCGACAGACAGGAAGTCAGTATCGGGATGTTGTTGAGGTGAGGTCAGGATTAAATACAATTTCAACGCACTGTAAGCCTCCACTAAAGTGGTCGCTTGCGCTTCATTAAGGCGTCCCACTACCTCCTCAGACAGGGCCAGCCCAGCCCGCGACAGCGCGGCTTGTCGCTCAACATCCACACTGCTTGCAACAGCCGAGGCGGCTGTACGCGCGCCCTTTTTCGGCACGAAAACCTCGCGGGGTTCATGGGTCAAATGTTTGGCCAGCTCGTTCAACTCGTGCAACTGCAATTGCAGATGCCGGCTGATCGGGGCCAAGACCTGCCGCCGCAATTGTTCTTTGTAAGCGGCCTGCAACGGCACCTGTAACGCATCGACCGGATACAGTCCGGCGCCGTGAGCCCACGGCACGCCGTGCTCGCTCTGCGTATTCAGCCGTTGCACTTGCTCGCGCAGCATCTCCAAGGTCGCCACGGCGTCAGCACCTGACGCCTGGTGAACATTGAGGTCGTCCCTCAGCTCGGTCAGCCACAGTCGGGTCGCGTGAAAGGCACTCGCTTCCCAGGCCAGCGCCCCAGCACCTACAAACAAAGCGCCGGTCAAGAGCACGGGACGCCACGCGTGGTTCACGCCCTGACGGGCGTAGTAAAGACCCAGCTTCCGATCAGGAAACAGTATTTTGCGAAACACGTCGGTGATGAAGTAACTTTTCTCACCGGCACGGTTGGCAATTACTTCGCCAGATGGGGCCAACCCATAGCGTTCGCTCAGTTCATCTTCATGGATCGCCGGCAACGCCTGGCCGTCCTGCAAGGCACTGGTGAAATACAGGCCGCGCAAGAGCAAGGGCGCCTGAGTGGAGTCCGTACAGTCAAACGGCGCCAAGAAATTCGCCAGCACCCCGGACATATCCGCCAGATAGCGAGGAAACTGTAGGCGCTCAATCGCCCCCTCGGCCGATTTCGACACCTGCGCTCCTACATGCTGATTGAGACGCTGTAACAAGGCACTGAATTTGCCTTCCAGTACCTGACGCATGCCCTGCTTGCGCAATGCACCCGGATCGAAGGTCACGCCCAAGGGCTGCTGCCGCGCCCCAGCATCCAGCCCGTCAAACACCGCGTGGAAACCGGGCAATAGATCCGTCTTGCTGAGCATCAGATAGACCGGTGGGGTCACCCCAAGGCTGGCGCTGTATTGCTGAATACGTGCCACCAGCTGCGCAGACAGAATTCCACGCTCCTCCTGACTGGCCGATAGAATTTCCGGCAAACTCACGACCAGCACCAAGCCATTGATCGCCGGTCGCCGACGTTGCCGCCTGAGCAGCTTCAGAAAACCAGTGAACTCATGAGCGGACTGGTCATCACTGAGGTAGCGACCTGCCGTATCGATCATTACGGCTTCGGGGCTGAAGTACCAGTCACAGTGCTGGGTACCGCTCTGCAACCCCGGCATCGATCCCTCAGCCACCCGAGCCGACAGGCCGGCTCGGGTCAGCAACGAGGTTTTACCGGAGGCCGACAAACCGATGACCAAGTACCAAGGCAGATCGGATAACGCAGCCGCACCACCACCGCCCGCCTCGGGCGCGGCCCTCAGTAATTTCACCGCGTGCTGCAACCGTTCCCGCAACACTTGGTGATCGCGAAACTCCCCACCCCGCTGTTCGCGGTCGACCTCAACACTGAGCAGGTGTTCAAGGTTGCGTTCAGTGCGAATTCGCGCGTACTGACGTAACACCACCCACAGCAAGCAGCAGGCACTGAACAGTGCCATGCCGACCCACACGGCCTCCCGCTCCACAGCCGTCCACACCAGCACCGCAGTGCACAAGGCTATTCCAGACAGCCACACCAGCACCCAGAGAAACCAGAAATTTTTGATAACGCGCAATAGTGTCTTCATTACATCCTGACCTGAAGTGTCGACTGAGACTTAAACGCCGAACAGGCGGCTGAGTTGTTCGGAAAGCACGGCCACGTCACGCTCAAGCAGCCAACGCAACACCCAGAACACGATGCCGCAGCCTGCCGCCAACAGCGCCATGTACAGCCACACCGGTACTTCATAGCGCAGCAAGTGCGAGACCTGGTCAGGCAACGCCCAATCCGGCGACAGCGCCTGCGGCACCTGTTGCCCACTGGCCAAATCCTGGCCCAGGCTGTTGGCGATGTACGCCAGTTGCTCCTTCTGCTCCAGGCTGAACTTGCCCTCAAACCCCAGCGCCAGGCACAAGTGGTAAACCTCTAGGACATCGCGGTTTGCCTTCACGTCCCCGCGCAACTGCGTCAGCTTGTCGAACAGGCCTTCTCCTGCCAGGTGCACGCCGAAATACTGAAACTGCAAGGTGTGTACTTCGAAGTGTGAGCGCAGCGGACTGTCGCCTGCCCGCAACACGCTCTCGTCAAGAAAGGCACAGAGCGCGTATTGCGTGTCCTTGACCTGCTCGACGCTGTAGCCGGCGGCACGCGCGCCATGTTCCAGGCCGTGAAAAAACTCATCCACGCTGCGCACGAACTGCGTCACGTCTTGCGCCTGACTTCCGCGACGGATCAACAGGGCCATGGATAGAAAATCGCGCACGAGATCCTTCATCAACGTTTTTTCTACGGCCGCGGAAACCACGCCCAACGTCTGTGCAAAAGTCATTTGGGCACCGCCATCAGTTCGAGCTTGAGATCTTTAAAGGCGTTGGGAACGTAGAAACAGATGGCCTGAGCAGCCATCATCCTTTCGTAGACCTTCCCCTGGGGTTCGATTGCGAAGTAGTGGTTATCCAGGCGCAGCGCAATGGCGCTGGGCAGCCTCGAAACAGGATTGAGCACGACACCGGGCATCGCAGCATTGACCACCACTTCAATTTCATCTGGCGCACCCACCTTGAAGGCTCGCGGCACCAGCTCCAGCAACTTCGCACCGGGCATATCGGCTTGCACTGCAATATAGAAGTCCGCATCCGCTAAACGAGGGTCGCGCAAACGCCCTGTATAGAAGGAAGGCTTGTTCTGCTCGAGGTCGATGACAATGCATTGGCTGGGCACCACGTTGTCCAGCAGATCACGGATCAAAGCATCCAATTTCAGTAAGGCTGGCGCTGGATCTTGATGGTCGTATGCCGGAATATCCGTCAGCTCGCCTCGCAAGGAAAAGGTCAACAAACTGCCCGTCAGCTCAGCCAAGCATCGATACAACTGTTCCGGGTGCACGCCGGGGTGCTGGAGCAGATGAGCCAACTCCGCATAGGCTCGGTTCACCGTGTTCAACAACCAGAACAAGGTCACGTCACTGCTACCAAACTCGACAACCTGATCGCCACGCTCGCGTCGGCGCGCGCCCAGCAACTGGCTTTTGCCCTGTAGCGCCGCCAGGAGACGCTTTCCCACCACCAAGGGTGTGGGGTGGGCACCGAGATGCAATGCGGGTGGCACAAACTGCTCGTCGCATCGAAACCCACCCGTAGCATCCCGGACCAAACGCAGCAATGGGCACGCGGTGTAGCCATCCAGGTCATCGCCCTCGATCAGCAGCACCGGGTTCAAGCGCAGGCGGGTGATCTCGCTCTCCAAATCACCTTCGTTCAGGTCGGGGAGCGCGTCGAAGCGTTTGCAAAAACGTCTCGGGATGTGGGTAGCCTGCGTGTCATCCTGGTAATTGGCTCCTGCAGGCTGCGACAACCTCAAGGCAACGAAAACCTTGAGGTGCGCCTCCTTAAATAACTCATTCAGGTTTCGAGCGGGTGGCAGGAGGTCGTGCTGAGGAGCATCGAATGCGGTACCGTCAGGAAACACCAGCTTAAGCCGCGTCAGTTGTAATCGGCCTTCAGCCAGTGCATCACTGTCCAACTCCAAGGCTTGCACGCCCCAAAAGAAGGGTGTGCCGCGCATGGTTGCCTGAGCTTGTTGATGTTGGTGAAAAGCGTCCTGGTACTGGAAGTGCTGAGGCAGCATGAACATGCCCTCGTACCACATCACGCGATTGTGCTGGCTCATAGCACTACCTCGGCCGAGGACGGCGAAGGGGCTACATCGACTTCAAGGGCCGCTTCGGTGTTATCCGATTCGGGATCACTCCAGCGCGCCACCCCGTCGAGCACATCGACCCCACTGGCAGCCACCACACGTGAGCCCTCAAGCAATACACGTACGCCGTTCGGGGAAAACCACAGGCCGTCCTTGCGCAAGGAATCCGCCGCGAAAGCGATTTTCCACGGTTGCTCAGAAGTGTCATGAAAAAAGGCTGCAACCCCGACAAAGCGGGTGGCATCGCCCAACGGCCAGTCCTCGACATGGCCAATGCCAGGCAACACTGTCAGCTCACGGGCATCCAATACGGTGGCGCCCATTGTTTGCTGCGGAACCGTCCATAAGGCATCAGCACTCGCGGCCACGAATGGCTCCAGGCGAGACAGTTGATACACCCGCACGACCACGGAGAGCGGCTCTCCATCAGTCACCGTATTCAGTTGGTTACCGCCATCAATCGTCATGCGCAGGCGATCAGGACTGCTGAACATCATGTCGTTTACCCACGAGCCCCCCATTTTCCGTCCCGCCCGATCAGTCACGCCGCATGCGCTCAGGCCGAGCGCAAGCAGCACCAAGATTCCTATCCGGTACATAAATGTCCTCAAAATTTCCATGTTCAAGGGTGCAGCAGGCCATCCTGCGCAGCCGCTACTAACTAAGGTTCACCACAAACCCGCCATCCATACCCACGTCGACCTCCGCACGTTGAATGGACAAGTGTTGGGCCATTCGCTCCAGCACACAGCTCGCCAGTTCGGGCATCAAGGCGCCGGACAAGATGTTGTCGATGTTGCGGGCGCCGCTATCCACCTCAGTACAGCGCGATGCCAGTGTCGTCGGCACAGCCTCAGTGATGTGCAAAGGCACGTGGTAGTGACGCTCGAAACGTTGCTGGATGCGCGCCAACTTGAGCCCGACGATGCGTTCAAGAATGGCGTCCTGCACCGGATAGAACGGCACCACCTGCAAGCGCCCCAGGAAGGCGGGCTTGAAGGCCTGATGCAACGCCGGTCGCAGTTCTTCGATGAGCTGCTCAGGGCTGGGCAGTGCGTCGACCTGATGACAGGTACGCAGAATGTGGTCAGTACCGACGTTTGAGGTAAGCAAAATCAGGGTATTGCGGAAGTTGATCGATCGCCCTTCGGCATCGTCCAGCATCCCCTTGTCGAACACCTGGAAAAACAGCTCCAACACATCGGGGTGGGCCTTCTCCACCTCGTCGAGCAGCACCACGCTGAATGCTTTGCGCCGCACGGCTTCGGTCAACACGCCGCCTTCGCCATAGCCAACGTACCCTGGCGGCGAGCCTTTGAGTGTGGCAACGCTGTGGGCTTCCTGGTATTCGGACATGTTGATAGTGATCAGATTGCGCTCGCCGCCATACAAGGTATCCGCCAGCGCCAGTGCGGTTTCGGTCTTGCCCACCCCGCTTGGACCGAGCAACAGAAAGACACCGATCGGCTTATCGGGGTCTTCCATATGCGCTCGAGACACCTTGATACGCTGGCTGATTGCTTCCAGCGCGTGGTCCTGCCCCAACACCCGCTCGGCGAGGAGCTGGGGGAGCTGTTGCACCGTATCGATCTCATCGCGCAGCATCGTGCCCAGTGGAACCCCGGTCCACCCGGCAATCACCTCGCTGACGGCAGCACCATCCACCTGAGCGTGGACCAAGGGGTTGTCACGCTGGACCTCAGCCAGTTGCCCCTTCAAGCGCATCAAGGCATCGAAACTGGTCTCGGTTCCCTGGCGCAGTTGCACACTCAGTTGATTCACTTCGTCAACCAGAGCCCGTTCGCGCTGCCATTGCCCCGACAACACATCAAAGTGTTGTTGCACGCCCGCCAACGCCTGCTCCAGTTCGTCAAGCCGGCGCTGGTGTGGCGTCCCGGTGCGGGCCTCCTGCTCCAGCAACTCACGCTCGCTGGTGATCTGCTCAATCTGAATGACGCAATCTTCCAGTGCCGCAGGCGTGGTGGACTGCGCCAGCGCCACCCGCGCGCAGGCCGTATCCAGCACGCTTACGGCCTTGTCAGGCAACTGCCGCCCGCTGATGTAACGGCTCGATAGACGCACGGCCTGTATCAGTGCCTCATCCAGTATCGCTACGCCGTGGTGCGCCTGCATTTTTTCAACAAGCCCCCGCAGCATGACCACGGCCTGCGCCTCGTCCGGCTCTTCGACTTTGACCACCTGGAAGCGACGAGCCAACGCCGCGTCTTTCTCAAAGTACTTCTTGTATTCCGCCCAGGTAGTCGCGGCGATTGTGCGCAACTCACCCCTCGCCAACGCGGGCTTGAGCAAATTCGCAGCATCGTTCTGTCCAGCCTGACCGCCGGAACCAATCAAAGTATGGGCTTCATCGATAAATAGAATGATCGGATGCAGGCTGCGCTTGGTTTCCTCTATCACAGCTTTCAACCGTTGCTCGAACTCGCCTTTCACGCCGGCACCCGCCTGCAACAGCCCTAAATCGAGCGTGTGAATGGCAACCTCGCGCAACACCGTCGGCACCTCGCCCTGAACAACGCGCAGGGCCAACCCTTCCACAACGGCGGTTTTGCCCACACCCGCCTCACCCGTGAGGATGGGATTGTTCTGCCGGCGACGGGTCAGGATGTCGATCATCTGGCGCACTTCCACATCTCGCCCCAACACCGGATCAATACGCCCTTCCCGAGCATTCTGGGTCAGGTTCACCGTGTACTGATCCAAAGCCGGCGTTTTGCCCGATCCGGCCGTCACCGGCGAGGCCGATTGATCCAGGGCAACCGCCTCCGCTGTACCTTCTACCAACTGGGCAAGTCGGTTACGCAAATCATCGGGATGAACCTTCTCCAACTCCGCTGCCGAAGCCAGCACCCAGCGCCGAAGCTCCTGATCGTCAAGCAAGGCAAGCAGCAGGTGGCCGCTGCGCACACGCTCCTGACCGTACTCAATGGACGCCACCACCCACGCCCGTTCAATCCACCGGGCAATCTGCGGCGACAGGGCTGGCGTGCGAGTGTTGCCAACCTTGAAACCTGTCAGGGCTGTGCGTAATTGAGCCTGCAGGCGTTCTGTCACGACCTCGTAGTGATGAAGGATAGGCCGCATGTCGCAATCATTGATCGCCAGCAGTTGCAGCAGCACATGCTCAACCTCCACATCGTAATGACGCTCGTTCAAGCACAATGCAGCAGCATCCTCGGTCGCACGGCGGCTGAGGTCATTCAGTTTGGCAAACAGAGTTTTCAGGTTCACAGCAGCGTGCCCTCATAAGGAATACGGAAAATCGCACAACGATCAGGGCTGGCTTCACGTGCAGGACGTTTCAACCAACCCAGCCAGCCCAGTGCCAGCCCACCGTTTCGACTCAAGCGCGCCTCGGGTACCGCGTCGGCACGCAAGATGGGGGCAATCTCAACATCCAGGAATGCACCGATGTAGAAGCGAGCCAGTTCCAGCAGCTTGCAATAGTCGTCGGTGCCCGGCTGAAAGCGCCGATAGTCATCCAGGCTGAGCGGCCCCAACTCAATACGAAGGCACGATTGGTAGTCCCAGACTCGCCAGCCAGCCACCGACCCGCGTCCCAACACCGCATTACGTCGCCCCAATTGGCAGCGTTGCGCGGACGGAAGCGGCAGCCAGCGACCGACAAAGCTCTTCACAACACAAGGCACGACGAAGTAGTAAGCCAGCATCAATTCCAGGTTCTGCGGCGTACGCCGCTGCTGCGCCAGCAGGCCGGAAAAGTAGCTGAATACATCCCGAGGCAACGCCGAACCACCCTTCTCAATCTGTCGTTGCTGCACTTTCGTGCCGAGCCCCAACAACGTGTGCAGGTAACGATCAAAGTCAGAACGCCCCTTGCGCTCATGCTCAATATGGAACTTGTACTTCTGCCAAGCCTGATAAAACAGCGCCGTCATCCGGTGGGAAAACAGATCCAGAAAGGCGTGCCCGGCGTCATCGCGGTTTTGCATGTGGCGGGCCATCAGCATTTCGGTATAGGGCCGAGGTAGCACGCCGGAAGGCCCCACCAACCCCATGAACGTGACCTGCACCTCGGACAAGGGCAAGCCCGATAGCGACATACGCTCAGCCCGCTCAAAGCGCAGGTCACTGACATCGCTGGCAGGAAAGTTCAGCGACAGCAGCGAACGAAACCGCAGCGGATCATCGTGGGGACGCGCTTCAGGATCAGTACGCCCCGTCTTGCTGTAGTGCAGCCGCAGCAAACGCACCAGTTGAAAGAACTCAAACCGGTACGGCTGTGACCGCGCCTGATCAATCAGACCAGGGCTTGAGCGCCGGTTCTTGGTGGCCATTGCACGATTCTCTTTTCTCGCTGCCGAGACTGCAGGGTGAGTTGGGTAAAACTGTTGAGCGAGCAATACAGCCCGAAGAAGTGGTCCAGCACCTGGCCGAACAGGAACACGCCACCGCCGATGTACTGGCTTTCGTCCAGCTCCAGCGTCAGCCCCACGCCACGAACAACGCTAGGCCGAGGGTGCCCGAGCAGCGCCACCGTTGGCGCACTGCGCAACGAAACAATGCCGTTGATCTGCTTTCGCACTGCAGAAGCTTCCCGGTAGTTGTAAAGACTGAGCAGCTCCAACAACACCTCGCGCCCGTCATGGGCCAGCGACAAATGGTTGAGCGACAGGTGCGACACCAGGCGCCACAGCAACCCCTTCCCCTGCGGCAAGCGAACGGAGGGTGTGGGTTTGCGCAGGCAGCGAACTCGCTGTACCACCGAGTCGCCCTCCAGGAAAAAATCGCTGCCCGTGCCGCCATAGGGCAACAACCTCGGTAAGTCGCGGTTACTGCAGGTCAACGTCAAGCTGAGGGTATCGTCGGTGCTGTCAACCAACTCCAACTCTCGATCGACCAGGCGAATCGCCAAATCGGTACCGGTTTTCTGCCCATGGGCCACCGAGCGACGCCGGGCGATCCAATAGCTACCATCGTCGGAGACCGAGTCGCGCGGCTCGAAAAAGGGTCGGCACGGCTCGACCTGTTGCTGACGACCGACTTCCTTGATCCGCACGACACGGTCAATCGACACGACTTCAGCAAAGCGATGTTGGCGACCATCCGGGACCACCGGGTACTCATGCTGGGTATGCGTCAGCTTGATCGGCTCAGCCTGGTGACGGAACAAATTGACCACGGGCGTGCAGTTGAGCTTGAAGTGACTCGCATTGAGGTTCTGCGCCAACCTTGTCAGCCGCTCGGGCACATCGTATTCGGCGAAGTACAGGTTGACCTCCACCTCCTGCACGGCTTTGCCCGCCAGCACACGGCCCAGACCTTCGAGGTCGAAGAACATGAATTTGTCGGGAAAAGTGAAATATTCATGCAACAGCCGGTAGCCCAGGAAAGAACGCTCGGAATAGTCGATCAAGCCTTCCTCGGCGCAGTAGCCGACCGCCTTCACTGCACCCGGCGGCAATGCGACTTCCCGGCGCTGGCCCGCTTCGGTGAACACCAACGTCGCCCTGGCCACGTTATTGAACAGCAGCTCGTACAGATGAAGCGTCAACGTGCTTTCGCCATCAATGAAAAACCGCAACGGCTGCAGCGCCAGATCACCAAAGCAAACCTCAGTGGTCGTGCACAGACCGATTCGCAAACACGCCTGATGCTCCGTCGTACGGCTGGTGAACGCCGAACGCTCGAGCTCCACAAACGCCACATCGGCCACCCTGATAGGCCAGAGCGTCACGGGGTAACAGGTACGAAACAAACAGGAAATGCCGTCCACTTCCTGCGATTTCAATTCGCTATGACGCTCGATGCAGTAGCCATCAGTTACCGCACTGCTGTCACCGGCAGAGAATTCCACAATCGACAACGAAGGGGTTGGCCGCAGGTAGTGCGGGTACATCACGTCCAGGAAGGCTTCGACGATCTCAGGGAAATCGTCATCCAGTTTCTTGTGCACTCGCGCCGCAAGAAACGAGAACGCTTCTATCAGGCGTTCCGCATGGGGGTCTTCACACTGGTCACCGTCCATCAGCAACCGTGAAGCAATTTTCGGGTACTGTCGCGCAAACTCCTGCCCCAACGTGCGCAGGTGCGACAGTTCCTTTTCGTAATAGGGCAACAGATCGCTATGCATCAGTTCAAGTTCTGCACGGTGTAGGCTTGAGTGTTGACCTGCAACACAGCGTCGAACGACACCTGTCGTGTCGTCTCAGGCAGGCGCAACAGCGCATCCACCCGGAACGTCAGTTGTCGCTGTTGCGGCAGCGAGTCCAGTAGCTGGACACGAACGTGGCGGAAGCGACGATCACCGCTCTCGACGGCCTGCTTGAGTTGCAGCCGAATCTGCGCGCGGTCCTCGGGGTTGAGCAGGCCCTTACTCGTAAAATCAGGCAACCCGTACTCCAACAATGAGCCGCGCAGTTGAGGGAATGCATCCAACGACTGCGCATCAACGTGTTGCCGAGTATTCACGAGGGTTTCCAGATCGCGCACCAAACTGGCCGTATAATCGGCCAGCGAATAGAGGCGTTGCGCGCTACCTTCCACCGCCTGATGCGGAGCTTCGTCACTCAACCGATCAAACAAGGTCGGCAAAAATCTGGCGGGCGTGTTCATAGGGCCATCCTGGCACGGGTACGGATCAACTACGGGTGGATTTCGGCAACTCAGCGACCAGGCGCAATGACGCCGTCAGCTCATCCAGTTGGTAATGGGGGCGCAGGTAGCTCACCGACTTGTAGACACCTGGTTTGCCGGGCACTTCAAAGACCTCGACCCGAGCTTCGCGCAACGGGTTCTTGGCTTTGGCCTCCTGACTGGCGGTGTCATCCAACAACACATAGCTGGAAAGCCAATTGTTGAGGTACGACTCCACGTCTTGGCGGGAGGCGAAACTCCCCACCTTGTCGCGCATGATTGCCTTCATGTAGTGGGCGATCCGCGAGGTGGCAAAGATGTATTGCAGCTGCGCCGAGAGCCTGGCGTTGGCATTGGCGACGTCGGTGTTGTACTGCTTCTGCTTTTGCATCGACTGCGTGGCGAAAAACGCCGCGTGGTCAGTGTCTTTACGATGCACCAATGGCACGAAGCCCAGGTCCGACAACTCCTTCTCACGCCGATCAGTGATGGCGATCTCCGTGGGGCACTTAAGGGCCACTTCGCCGTCATCGGTCATGAAGGTATGGCTGGGCAAGCCCTCCACCAAACCACCACCCTCCACCCCACGAATGGCTACGCACCAGCCGTAACGCGAGAAGGCCTGGGTAACCTGAGTCGTCAGTGCATAGGCCGCGTTGACCCATAAGTACTTACTGTGGTCGCGACCATCCACATCTTCCTTGAAGAGGAATGCTTCCACCGGCGCTGTATCTGGCCCATAGGGCAGACGCCCCAATACATGCGGCAACGCCAATGCGGCATAACGTGAGTCTTCACTGTTGCGAAAGGATTTCAGCTTGGTGTATTCGACCGTATCGAAGATCTTGGCCAAATCCCGAGGCCCTGCCATGTCGGTGAACGAATCCCAACCAAACATCTCGGGAGAGGCCGCTGAAATGAACGGCGCGTGGGCAGCAGCAGCGACATGGGAAATCTCCTCCAGCAGGTACATGTCCTCTGGGCTGCGAGAGAACTTGTAATCCCCCATCAGCATGCCAAAAGGAGCGCCCCCAAAGGTGCCGTATTCCTCCTCGTACACTTTCTTGAAAAGCGCGCTCTGATCAAACTCAGAAGCCGCTTTCAAATCGCGCACCAAGTCTTTCTTCGAGGCATTGAGCAACTTGATCTTCAGCGTCGTGCTGGTTTCGGTGTTGTCGACCAGGTATTTCAAACCGCGCCAGGACGCTTCCAACTGCTGAAACTCGTCAGCGTGCATGACCTCGTTCAGTTGCTCGGACAATAACGCGTCGATATCGGCAATGCGCGCATCAAGCACTGCCATCAAGTCCTTGCTCGGTGTAACCGCCCCCTCAAGCACCTGCCCGACCAGCTCGCCAATAAGGTCACGCGTACGTGTGCGCTCAGTCTCGGAGCGGGCCACACGGCTTTCAGAAATGATGCTATCCAGCAGCGAGATCTGTGGAGCAGCCGCTTCCAGCTGCTCAGTCGAGGTCTGTGGATTGAGTGAAGAGTTAGCGGTCATGATCGACTCCCTGAGGAGTGCTGGAAGACGCTTGGCCTTGACGGCCAAACTCTTGGCTGAGTGCCCGAAGCTTTTCAGGGTCTTGAATAACCTCCTGCAGCATCTCTTCCAATCTATCGTTGCCACCCATCTTGTTGCGTAAATCCGCCAGCTTGCTGCGCAACTCCAAGAGCTTTCTCAGTGGCTCCACCTGCTTGACCACATTCTGTGGCTCGAAGTCATCCATGGCATTGAAGTTGAGTTCAACGCCCAGTTGCGTGTCATTTTTGGCCAAGGTGTTATCGACGCGATAGCTCAGCCGTGGCTTGATGCCCTTGAGCACGCCATTGAAGTTATCGCGATCAATGAGGACGAACTTACGATCCTTCAGGCGCGGCAGTGGCTCCAGCGGGTGCCCAGAGAAGTCGCCCATCGCACCGACCACGAACGGCAACTCCTTCTGTTCAATGGCGTCTCCAACTTCAACGTCATAGGTGATTTGCACACGCGGCGCACGAATACGGTCGAGCTTGTGCTGGGTACTTTCCATCTTTGCCATCTGGCGAACTCCTTAATCGTGTTTCATCCGTTGTTGCCCTACACACCGTAGCGGGAAAATCCCCTACGGAAATGAGATGTTGGCCAAGGCTTAAGCACACAACTTTTGTAAACCATTTGAGGCTGAACTAATGCGGCCAAGGCAGCTCAAAGGGCCTCATCAAACGCCGCACACCGTAACTGCCGAAATCAGTACGAACAATCAGACCCATTACTGTTTCAAGTAGCCTATTTCGGCTTGAATTGAAGGACCATTCCCACAAGGAATAAATTTGTAATTTTTATCGAAAGATAACTTACAAAACATTTCGATCGACCCATTCCGCCCGCGCACGCAGCCCTACACGTCAACAGCTCTAGTTCGCGGGACCAGGACGAAATCTCACAACGAACAGTACCGTTTTATAGCACATATTTTTTACAGATTTCAGCACAGATAGTTCGTCGCGTTACAATTCCCTGGCTTGACAAGCGTTTTCCAAGAAGGTCTCCTTC
Organism: Pseudomonas sp. RA_15y_Pfl1_P11; assembly: GCF_963970975.1. Lineage (NCBI taxonomy): Bacteria > Pseudomonadati > Pseudomonadota > Gammaproteobacteria > Pseudomonadales > Pseudomonadaceae > Pseudomonas > Pseudomonas sp. RA_15y_Pfl1_P11. The sequence continues at coordinate 6,245 of NZ_CAXAOY010000001.1, read as the reverse complement.
GCGACTTTAAATGCGAGTGAATACCTGCATGAGCATCATGAATGCTGATGACTGAATCACTCGCGTCATGGCGCTTACAGGAACTTATGGATGAGCAACAGACTGTATCCCTGCTCGGTGAATGACCCGCTGGGTGAGGGCACGAATAGTGGGTTACTTGGGCATGGCACACTGCCTTGGCCAAGCGTGATCGCTGAGCGCCAGTTTCCTACAGACATATCTATTAGTGGCTTTTACGCGACTGACGAACTGAGCGCGGCACACTTTATGGTGGCAACGCTTAGCGATCCGGATAACGGACTGGATGCTCAAGAGCACGAGCAGATGGCGTTGCACCTTAGTTATCTGCTTTCAAAGGTTAAAGTTACAGAGTATGTAACTGCTAGCGAAATTAAAGAGTTACATCAGAAGGCGCAATCCATTCCCGTGATTGGGCCAGTACTGTTTTCGCTATCCAGCCTCCCCAGTACTACTGCCACACTCGCAGCTCTAGTAAACACTCTCACCAAAGGAGCCAGACTGGTAGACTTGCTCGATCTTCAGCCAAGCCTAAAACAGCAGCTGGTGAACTGGGCAAACACCCGCGGCAAACCTGGGAGCATATCCGCGAGACGAGCGTTTAAACAGCGAATCAAGATAGTGAGACTGAGTGGTCAACTTTATTTCGAAGTACCAACTAACGCTCGTGCCCAGCTCTTCCAAATTGGAGGTCGAATTGGGGCTAACACTGCATTACTCCCTTTACATCAAGCTGCGCAGGCCTTACGAAGCAGGGTTCCAATCACCAGCAACGCCTTTAGCTCGCGTGGAATAGGCCGAGTACTGGTCGGCCCTACTGCCAGCGGGATTTTGACACTAGGCCCGCAGGCAGCGATTGATGCCTCAGAGTCAGGAAACCTAAGCGACTTCTTACATAAATCTGCTTATAGCCAAGCAGCAAACGTCCTTACTGTTGGAGTTGGGATTGTCGTAGGAGCTTACCTCACCCCTGCTGTAGTGGTTATATCTGTGACCCTATTTCTTGGTACAGCAATTCAAATCGTCATGAACTACGGTGAGGAATCGCTAAACCACAAAATTGGCGATCTACTAACCGGAGCAAATCGGTGATCCACACAAGCGAAGTTAATTTTCTGAGCAGAATTAGAGGGGCATTAGGCGTCCACATATTATTTGGCGGAATAGTCACCTTATTGCATCCAGCGGCACTTTTAATTCCATACACCATTTTGTCACTTTGGGTAATCGCAAAATATTTATATTGTGCCCATATAACAGAAAGCTTTACAGAGTACGCATCATTTTGGCTTAACGCGCTTGTGAGCTTCTCACTCTTGACGACATTCCTAATGAATGATGCACTACTATATTTTCAGTTTAAGGTACCACTATCGCAGGCTTCATTAATTGCCAGCCTCCCCTCCCTATCTCTTTTGGCACTCTATTACTGGGCATACTCCAGGAAGAGCTATAAATCGCCTTTTTGCCACGATCGCTACCGGGTCAAGACCATCCCTATCGACAACTCTCCCTCCCCGCAATATCGCAACTTTCTAGTTGGAGCGTCTGCCGGCGCCTGCGCCTTAGCAGCCCCGCTCCTAGCTCAATACGAGTGGGCACTTACAGTATTGGCGGTGGGATACTACGGATTGGTTTTTTGGATAATATTTTATTACCGCAATACCATTTCAGGAGTAAAACGACTAAAAACTGAAGAGTCAGCGGCGAACAAGTATTTCTTGTTCGAAAACATAGAAGCTATACGCAAACTCAGGCAGTCATCATGGATTAGCCGCAGAGTGCAAAAGCTATTTAATTAACCCCCTATTACTGCCACCGCCACGACATGGAGAGTCCCGACCTATGGATCTAACCAGCATTTTCGAGCCTCAAAATCGGCGACTGATCAAGCTTAGCACCCCAACGCTGGAACTTCAGGAACTACTGTTAGAAAACTTCAGTGGTAGTGAGGGGCTCTCGCAGCTGTTCAATTTCACGCTGTCGATGCTCTCTCAGGATCCTGCTCTTGAACTAAAAAAGCTGATTGGCAAACCGGTCTGCTTAGAGATCGAGCTTGCCGATGGCGGAGCCCGCCACGTGCATGGCTACGTCACCCGGTTCGGCAGTTCCGGCAGCCAGGGCAACCTGACTCATTATTCGGCAACACTAACCCCTTGGCTGTGGATGCTCGGGAAACGCTTTAACTCACGCATTTTCCAAAATCAATCCGTTGAGCAAGTAATCAGTTCAGTTTTTACTGACTACACACCGCTTGCCCAGTACGAGTTCCGCTTGCTGGGGGGACTGCCGTCACGGAGTTACATCACCCAGTACCGAGAGTCCGATTTGAACTTCGTGCTGCGCTTGCTTGAGAGTGAAGGCCTGTTTTTTTATTTTGAGCACAGTGCCGACCAGCACACCCTGACCATCACCGATGCCTCCAACCTGCTCAAGCCATTGGCGCAGCAGCCCGCAATCCGTTATCACAGCACGTCAATCAACGAGACCGCGGACTCGATCTTCCGATGGAGTGGCCATCGCCAGCTGCAGTCTGGAAAGATTGCCGTACAGACATTCGACTACAAACAACCGGATCACCTTTTACCGGTAAACCTGCAGAGCCTGAACCAGCAGGGCGACGTTACGGCATACGAGATCTATGACTTCCCAGGGCAGTACACCCACGCGAGCAGCGCCGATGGTGAGCGTCTGGTACGCCACCGCATCGAAGCCCTGGAAGTGCAAGGAAAAATATTCAGTGGTGCCAGCAACTGCCGGGCAATGTGCCCTGGCTTCACCTTTGAACTAACCCAGCACCATGAGCATGACTGCGACACGATAGAAGACCGGCAGTTTCAGTTGCTTACCGTGAACCATCAAGGTAGCAACAACTACCTGACCGGCAGTGAGGCTGGCTATCAAAATACCTTCACCTGCATCCGCAAGAAGATCCCTTTCCGTGCGCAACCAGTGACCCCTCGCCCCACCGTCCACGGCCCGCAAACGGCCATCGTGGTCGGCCCGCCCGGTGAAGAGATCTTCACCGATGACCTGGGCCGGGTGAAGGTCCATTTCCACTGGGACCGTGAGTCACGCGGCGCCAACAGCCAGCGCAAGAAAGAAGAGAGTTCCTGCTGGGTTCGCGTCTCGCAAACCTCAGCCAGCGGTGGCTTCGGCAGCATCCACATCCCCAGGGTTGGCGATGAAGTGGTGGTGTCGTTCCTGGACGGCCAGCCCGACCGCCCACTGATCACCGGCAGCGTTTACAACAGCAAGAACACACCGCCCTGGAGCTTGCCGGCCAACAAGACACAGAGTGGTTTTCTCACTCGCTCGACCAAGGGCTCCAGGGCCAATGCCAACTCGCTATTGTTTGAAGATAAGCAGGGCAGTGAGCGCATTTCGGTGCACGCAGAAAGAGACATGGATAGAGAAGTGGAACGTGATGACTCGCTGACCGTCGGCGGTAACCGTATCTTGGAGATCTCGGGAACGCACACCGAAACCATTACCCATGACACCTCTATAACGATCAAAGAGGGCGAATTCAAACTTGAAACTTCGGGCAACGCTATCACCCTGACCGCAAGTACCTCCATCGTCTTAACGGTAGGAAGCAGCTCCCTGACTATGTGTAATGACGGCGTCATTACCTTATCTGGCAGCACCCTCAATTTGATCGGTACGTCAAAAGTTCACATCAACGAAAATAGTTAACCGAGAGGCCCTAATTAATGCGTCAGAATATCTACGACCGCTACGCGGAAAAGCTGTTGCGCGAACGTCAAGAACAAGCAGCAGCGTTGCAAGAATCTGAAGCAAGTCCTCCCCCTCCTGCTCCCTATTTGACAAACGAACTGAGTTTTATTCGGCCAGTCGGCGTCTTGGATAAAACATTTCACGTATTCGCCGAAACTGACTCAGGTCCGAGTCCTTTCTCATTAGTAATAGGCCGCAGCCAAATTGATAAAGACGCGGACGTGGAAGGTATAAGCCAACGCGTAATCAAAGAAATGGAAGGTTCTCTTGCGCACCTTGAGTGGATTAATCCACTTGCGCCCCTAGAGATCGCCGGCGTGGAAGGTCACGAATTCGAGTATCGGTGGCGCCAACAAGGCAAGCCAGTCCACCAGATCCAAATACTGTTTTTGCATACCGACGAGCAACACCATCGAGTACTGATTCAGATCACCGGTACCAGTAACAATATTCAGGGCATGTTGATCGAGGAGAGGATCAGGTTCTACTCAGTGGTTGAAACGATGCAACTGCGACAGCCTCACTCTGGCGTGGTTTGCGAATGACGGCGGCAGCTCGTGAGGGTGATTCGATAGAGCATTCAAGCGCGCTTGCGGGATTGCTGATTGGACTGGCGGTAGGCGCTGCAGCCACTGCACTAATCGTAGGCACCGGTGGTCTAGCGGCAGTGACCATGATCGGAGCAGGCGCTGCGGCCGGGGCTGGTATCGGACAACTAATTGGCAGTCTCTCGTTCTGTCGCAATGAGGCTGGCAAGATCACATCCGGTTCACCCAACGTGTTTTTCAATGGAAAACCAGCTGCTAGAGCACACCTTGATCATGTTGACTGCGACCAACACGGCATTGGTAAGGTGCTCGCTGAAGGCAGCACCAGCGTCTATATCAATGGTCAGCCAGCAGCCAGGGTAGACGATCGTACTGAGTGTGATGGAAAAATCAGTACAGGATCAGGCAATATTTTTATTGGAGGTGGAACGCAGCTCACTGACGCTATCAATCCTGAAGTACCTGTGTGGCTTCAATGGACGATTGGAGGGATTGGCTTCGCCAGTGCCGTCGTGCTAACAGGCGGGTTCCTGATACCTATTGTTGCCTTTTTCGGAGGGGTGGCTGGGGGCATCGGAGGTCATTGGTTTGGTGGAAAGCTGTTTGGAGATGGGTCAAATGGCCAAAAACTCACTGCTTTTGGCGGTGCATTTCTTGGTGGCATGCTGGGAGCGAAAGGTGGATCATGGTTCGATAAAAGATATACGATAAAAACTGAAGGTTTCGGATCAAATCTTGCAAACCTTAGAGTAGTTCCAAAGCATGCGGAAATAGCAAAAAAATTAGACTATATAAAAATCAATGAACGCTCACACGGACAGGCTGTGTACTATAACAGCAAAGCCCCAAGCGAATTACGATATATAACGCGCGATATAGATCAGCACAACGGTGGCTTCTGGAAAGCTGCAAATAGCGTAAAAAATCTTGGAAACAAAACTATACGTTCCGGAACATATAACGAATATCTGACAAAGGTAGGAAAATAGATATGCCTTACTCCTATAGAATTACAAAATACGACAAGGTCAATTCAGAAGGTTATCTTACATCTCCACCGGAGGAATGGACCAGCTTTCATGAAATAGACACGCCAGAGAAAGAAAAAGACTATGTAGAAATAGAAAGCAGGTATCTGAATGCGATCAGGACAATTTCAGAATGCATGAACATTGCTCAATATAAAGTATCCGAATTAGAGTCGCATGACAGCGAAGATTTTTTTGAAGGCCAGGAAATAAATGTATCTGATATTGAAAATATTGCAAGGCAGATTTTGAGAGAGCAAATCTGGTGCAAACTAATTTCGCCAAATGGCGAGTTCCACTTCGGCTATGATTATTACATGTACTTTCTATCTAACAAATGCGCACCATCTTGCATATCAGCCCTATCTAACAACTTAACAATTCAAGAATACCTCTCTCCTTATGCTTAGCACACTTCAAGAAACCCAAAGAGCATTCTGAATAGCAAAAACGCCAAAGCTGAAAGCTGGATCGGGCGGTGGGGGCCATCTTCGGCAATCCAGTCGATGCCACCAACGGTCGCAAGATCTTGCCCGAAGAGCAGGAGACCGACTTCTGCCGGGGCTGATGCCGATCCACTGGTCACGCTTTTATGCCAGCGACTTGAACGTGGATAGCGCACTGGGGCGTGGTTGGGTGCTGCCATGGGAGCAGTCCCTGCACCAGAACGGCGAATTCATCTACCTCTGCGATAACCAAGGCCGCAGCGTCCCCTTTGTCGTGTTGGAGCCAGGCGAACGCATCTACTCCCCCCATGAACGGTTGACCCTGGTGCGCAGCCAGGTAAGCGATCCATCGTCTACACATTCAAAGCTGCCATTTGATGCCTGATGCTGGGCTCCCGATATCCTTCAGGAGCCCGCCGTCATGATGCGCCCCGACGCCAAAGTTGAAAAAGTGTACCTCTACC